>JAADHW010000085.1 GCA_013151695.1 Gammaproteobacteria bacterium | reverse complement strand
CATGCGCGCGTCAATGTGGGCGTCTGCCAGGTGGTTAACCACCGCGGCCGAGCCGGCTACCAAGGCAATACCAACCAAGCCGTATACGATGATGGCAACATCAACCATACCCGGCGTAGCCAAAAACATACCCGCTAACGCACACAACAACATCAGCAAAACCACTCTAGGTTTGCACATTTCCAAATAGTCACGCCAACTGGCGGAACGCGCGCTAAGTTCAGTCATGCAGAGTTGCCACCGATTTTTCAGGTGCAAAGTTAACTGTAACGATGGCCAACAGCAACAGCGCACCAACTGCGTTATGTAATATGGCTATCGACAGAGGCAAGGCCCAAACCACGTTGAGTACACCCAGGGTGATTTGAACAGCTAAAATCGCCATCAACCCCATGCCTAAAGACCTGTTGACGGACAACAATCGCCACGCTAATAGGCCAATTACCCCCAAAACTGCTAATGCACCCATTCGATGTGTCCAATGAATGGCGACCCGCGCTTCACTTTCTAACAACCCACCAAGATAGTTCGGCCCCACTTCTTGCACAATGTTAAAACCAGCCGCCATGTCCATCTCAGGCCAGTAACTGCCAAAACAAGTTGGAAAGTCTGCACAGGCTAACGCCGCATAATTGGCTGACAGCCAACCACCCAACGCCACTTGAACCACTACAACAACCAATGCAAGCCTGGCGTGGCCGGTAAGTTCGAACTTGCTCACACTCGATAACCACAGTTGTTGTGCGCCTCCGGAGTGAAGATAAATAGCCCAAAGCATGGACAATGTCGCGAAGCCACCGAGCAAATGGGCGGTGACCACTTGCGGCCATAACTTAAGTGTCACTGTCCACGCCCCAAAGGCGGCTTGACAGCAAATCAGCACCAACAATACGGTTGTCAGTTGTCGCATAGTACGACTGAGTGGGGTTCGCCAGGCCACCACTGTCATCGCCAACACTAACAACAGCAAGCTACCTGCAACATAACGATGAACCATTTCTGGCCAGGTTTTATCAGTATCAACTGGTGTGTCTGGGAACGCTTTATCCGCTACTGCAATCTCACCTGCAGAGTCAGGCCACAACAAGTGCCCGTAACACCCCGGCCAGTCGGGACAGCCTAAGCCCGCGTCCACCAACCGTGTAAATACACCTAATACCACCACGACTACAGCAATGAAAGTACCCAACAAGACAAAATTGCGGTAATTCGAACTAACCAATTTGCGATACCTTAAGCAGTTTTTTCAGATCATCCAGCACAGCGGATGGGTCTGTTGCCATTTCATAGTACAACACTAAGTTTCCATTCGGATCAATGATATATACACCCGACTTCACGGGCTTAGATATTTTGATCTGCACCATCTTCGGGTACTGCGTAAGCCATTGTGTTGACGAGCCAATATTTAGTTCGGTAAACCCCCTGCGTACGCGATCACTGTCACGGTTTAACAGAATGTGTACCGCACGCATGTTCTTGGTGGTCTTCTGACAGGTCGCAGCACATTCATCAGTAACCACCCACACCCACCACAAAGCAGACACCTGGCCATAAGCCTCCCAGCCAATATCCACAATATTCACCGGCGGGTCAACAAATTCACCCTTGTTCGTGGTACCCCAGCCGCCCCCGGTTTGTGTCACATAAAACAACAAATAGGCACCACCCAAGCTGAGTAGCGAGATAATGACAATGGCGATCATTTGTCGCCGACTCTTATTCAGCCCACCGGGTTCAGGCTTATCGCTTGGCGAAAACTGTTGTGGAACATCAGTGGGCATAATCGCAGTTACTCTTCTTCGTGTTTAGGGATAACATCAATTTTCTCGGCGAAATCCAACCATCAAATACATCACACTTAGCGCAATAGCCAGCCCAAACCATGTTACCGCGTAGCCACGATGCTTGGCATCTGTGAGTAGCGTAGCATCCGGCGCCGGATGCTTTACCCACGTCTGAACGCCATCCAAACGTATTTCAATGGCCAATGCCGCAGTTAGATCCGCCATTTTTTCTAAATCTAAGCGTTGTATCCTTTTTGGCCACCCCGATGCAAGCACGTCCTCATCTAGTAGAGGTATTAACCCCATTGCCGGCCAAACGACGCCAAGTAATGAAACCTTAGCGCTCGGAGTAACAACCTCGGGCAATTTTTCACGAACAGACGCTGCCGGGATAAAGCCCCGATTGGTGAGTAGTTTTACGCCGCGATTGTCTTCGAACGCTTGAATCATCCAATACCCAATCTTGCCTTCGTATACCTGGTTATCTAACAGGAACACCTCTTGAGTAAACTTCCCCTCAATACGTATGCGCTGGAAGGGTATATTTAAATTTTCCTGGGTGGCTGGCGCTGGTAGCTGGGTGATTTTTTCGATGTAGGCTGTTTGCAAATCACGTTTCTGCGCACCACGATCAAGTTGCCAAAATCCGAGCATTATCAGCAATGGTAGAAAGAAGGCAACAAATGCCGTTATTCTCCAACCTGGCCTAAAAACCTTCATCTCCGGTTTCCTACTATCTCAACAAGATCAGTGTTTAACTGGTAACACATTCGCACTAGTGTCCAATTGTGTTAACCGGAAGTTCACTAAAAATAATCATCGTGGTATTGCTTATCGGTGTGGTGATTAGCCTTTTCAGCGGGCTGATATTTCTATTTAAAGACACCAATCGTGCAGATTCAAAGCGTACCCTATACGCCTTAGGCGTGCGCGTCACTTTGGCTACAGCACTCGTGCTGACAATTTTCTATGGTTTCTATACTGGGGAGCTACGTATGGGGGTCAATGCACCTTGGCATGGTGCAACTGATACAGCTGCGCCCACTACACCCACACCAACCGACTAGTAACGTCTCGAAGCTACAAGTACCGTAGCAGCTACAGGACGTAGACAACGATAAATAGGCCCACCCAAACCACATCTACGAAGTGCCAGTACCAACTGGCTGCTTCAAATCCAAAACAATCATTGGCGCTAAAATGACCCTTAATCGACCGTATAAACTGTACAAATAGAATCACTGTACCTAGGGTGACATGGAATCCGTGGAAGCCAGTGAGAAGGAAGAAAGTAGAGCCATAGATCCCGCTCCCCAGGGTCAAGCCCATTTGACTGTAGGCTATGACATATTCTTCTACTTGCAGACCTAGAAAAATAATACCCAACAAGACTGTTATGCCAAGCCAGATAATGATCTTGCTGCGATTTTGCGCTTTGATGGCACTGTGCGCCCAGTGTACGGTAACACTTGAAGAGAGCAGAATCACCGTGTTCCAAAAAGGCAGGTAACTTAGCCAGTTGCTGATATTCGGTGCCACCATGTTTTGTTCAGGCCCAGGAAAATCAGCCGCGCCAGGGTTATTCATTACAGGCCATACCGCTTCAAAGTCTGGCCACAAGTAATCCCCCGTCAGGCTTTTCGCTCCGTCACCACCGAGCCAAGGCACGGCGAACGCACGTACGTAATATAGAGCACCAAAAAATGCCGCGAAAAACATGACTTCTGAGAATATGAACCAACCCATACCCCACACATAACTTTGCTTCACGGTAGAATTAACCAGCCCTTGCTGATTCTCAGCAATGACTTTGGTGAACCAACAATAAAGAACAACCGAAACAATTCCAAAACCAATGACGGTCTGGGTCAGGCTGTTACTTTCCCCTGCACTCATAGCATTAAGATATGAGCCCAATCCCATCATCGTAATTATGAGCCCGACGGCAAGTGCAATCGGGTACCAACCGCTATCCGGGATGTAATAGACAGATGAATCTTCAGCGGCGTTGGCCATTAGCTACTCCAATTTTCTTCAATTCTGCCTAGCTCGGAGGACATTACCCACCCCCTGTTGCTATAGCAGCATCCTGGAACGACTCAGTCACGTCGAACAAGGCATAACTCAAATTTATAGATTGCACATTGTTGGGCAACTCTCGCCCAACTATAAATCGCATTGGCATCTCCATCACTTCACCAGGCTGCAATATCTGCTGGCCAAAACAGAAACACTCTGTCTTATGAAAATGTTCGGCTGCGGCTGTTGGGACTACCGAAGGAATAGCCTGCCCGACCATAACCTTGTCTGTGGTATTTTTTACATAAAAATTGACGGCTCTCAACTCACCTGGATGGACGCGCATACCACCTTTTTCCGACCAGAAATCCCACACCATGCCGTCGTTGGTGTTGGTAATAAAATTCACCTTTATCATACGAGACTTATCAGCCGTGGTGGTTGCTGGGTCGTACGTATAACGCCCCCCCGTCTTGCCATTCAGGCCGGTGATTTCACAAAACAAATCATACAACGGCACCATGGCAACAACGAAGCCGCACATCACAACTACAATCAGACACAGCTTTTTAACCGTGGTCCTGATCTGGGTTTGTTGAGCGCTGGGTTGCATAACGTTCTAAGCGTGTGCCTCATCATCAGTTACCTTGGGCGGGTGGGTGAAGCTGTGATAAGGCGCGGGTGACGGCAACGTCCATTCCAAACCACGGGCTCCTTCCCAGGCACGTGCTGCGGCAGGCTTACCATTACGGATGCCGTGAATCAAAACGAACAAAAACAGAATTTGTGAGAAACCAAAAATAAAGGCCCCGATACTGGACACCATATTAAAGTCTGCAAACTGCAAGGCGTAGTCTGGAATACGCCTCGGCATGCCGGCCAAACCAGAGAAATGCTGAGGGAAAAAAGTAACGTTAACGCCAACGAAGGAAAACCAAAAATGGAGCTTACCTAATCGTTCGCTGTACATTTTACCGGTCCACTTTGGAAACCAATAATACACTGCGGCCATGATGGAAAACAGCGAGCCTGGCACCAGCACATAGTGGAAGTGAGCGACCACAAAATAGGTGTCATGGTACTGGTAATCAGCCGGGGTGATGGCCAGCATCAATCCGGAAAAACCACCGATAGTGAACAACACGACAAATGCTATAGAGAACAGCATGGGGGTTTCGAAGGTCATCGACCCTCGCCACATAGTGGAGACCCAGTTAAAAACTTTCACGCCAGTTGGCACCGCAATCAGCATCGTGGTGTACATGAAGAACAACTGCCCCGCCAGAGGCATGCCCACCGTAAACATATGGTGAGCCCAGACAATAAATGACAAGAACGCGATTGAAGCTACTGCATAAACCATAGAGTCATAGCCAAACAGCCTCTTACGTGCAAAAGCTGGAATGATGTGCGACACGATACCAAACGCCGGCAGTATCATGATGTACACCTCGGGATGCCCGAAGAACCAGAATATGTGTTGGAACAATAACGGGTCACCGCCGCCGGCCGCATTAAAGAAGCTGGTACCAAAGTGAATGTCGAACAGCATCATCGTCACCAAACCTGCTAATACCGGCATTACGGCCAACAATAGGTACGCGGTGATCAACCAAGTCCATACGAACATCGGCATTTTCATCAGCGTCATGCCCGGCGCGCGCATGTTTAAAATGGTGGCAATGATGTTGATGCTGCCCATGATCGAAGAGGCACCCATCAAGTGCACGGCAAATATAAAGAAAGTGACTGAGTCTGGCGCGTAGGTGGTTGAAAGCGGCGCGTAGAACGTCCAGCCAAAGTTAAGACCGCCTGCTTCAGAAAACAGCGTGGCAATAAGCATCCCGAAGGCAAACGGCAGAATCCAAAACGACAGGTTGTTCATCCTCGGTAACGCCATATCTGGCGCACCAACTTGCATCGGTATCAACCAATTTGCCAACCCAACAAAGGCCGGCATGATGGCGCCAAATACCATAATCAAACCATGGTTGGTGGTCATTTGATTGAAGAAATCAGGACTTACAAACTGCAATCCTGGCTGGAACAGCTCGGCTCGAACGATCAGTGCAAGCACACCGCCGATTAGCAACATCGAAAAACTAAACCAAAGATAAAGTGTTCCAATATCTTTGTGGTTGGTGGTAAACAACCAACGGGTAATACCCTTAGCCGGCCCATGACTGTGATCGTCGTGATCTACTGCAGAAATAGCTTCACTCATGACGCCCCCTATTGACCAGAATTCAAGTTAATTACATCTCGAGGCTGGGTGATATCGCCTGCTTTATTACCCCACGAATGGCGCTCATAGTGCACTACAGCAGCCAGCTGAACCGCATCGAGTTGTTTGCCAAAGGCTTGCATAGCGCTGCCCGGTACCCCGTCAAAAACCAGTCTTAAGTGTTCATCCCGAGGACCCGTCATCATTGCCGTACCCACCAGCGAAGGGAATACAGGCGGAATACCCTGGCCATTTTCTAGATGACAAGATGCGCAGAAGGTCGTATACACCTGCTTTCCTTCGGCCATCAGCTCTTCATTACTAAAAGTTTTCGACATGGCTTCTTCACGCACTGCCGCAGCAACAACCTCTTGCGCATACCAAGTGTCAAAGGCCGCCTCTTCCATCACCTCAACCACCACTGGCATAAATCCGTGGTCCTTGCCACATAGCTCGGTACATTGACCACGATAGAAGCCTGTTTCTGGCACGATGGTCCACAACTCATTTAACATACCGGGCACGGCGTCTCGCTTGACGGCAAAATCTGGTACCCACCAGGAGTGAATAACATCCTCCGAGGTGATCAAGAAACGTACTTTACGATTGGCTGGAATACGCAGGTGGTTGTCTACCTCTAATAGGTAGTGTTCGCCTTTAATGGACCGATTTTCAATCTGATCTTTAGGCGTACTGAGTGAAGAGAAGAATGAAAAGGTTTGATTGTAATCATCGTCAAGGTACTTGTACTGCCACTTCCACTGATAACCTCTGACCTCGACCGTCATATCCTCGCCACCGGTATCGTACATCGCGATCAGCACCTGGGTAGCCGGAATAGCCATAATAACTAGCAATAAAGTAGGTATGACGGTCCACGCCAGCTCAAGGGTAGTACTTTCATGGAAGGTTGCGGCTTTGTATCCGAGCGAGCGACGATGACTGATGATCGACCAAAACATAACGCTAAAGACGATCGCTCCAATGACAACACAGACCCAAAAAATGGTCATGTGCAGCCCATATACCTGGCGACTGATTTCGGTAACGCCGACAGGCATGTTTAATTCATCGGCAAACCCGTATCCGGCCATGATCAGGCCCAATATCATGCTGACGTATTTAATCGATTGTTTCATTCCATTTAGTCTCTCTATTCAATCTCGCCCGTGTCGTTTGGTACTTGCGACAAAGATCTAACCGCAAAACACAGCGCATAGCGCCGCTCGCGTAAAAATTTTTAGGTGGCTTGTTAGAAATCCGCTCTTCGTTTGCATTAACTGAGATCTTCCTCAGAAAATGCGCGGCGCAATTATAGCAACGCGCTTTCGAACAGCAACTTGAATATGCGTGGATTTCCCTTATTTACATTTACCATCACGGTAGATCGAGAATTGTTCTCAACAAACCGTTGCAATCTCGCGAAAAACCACAAAAAACGCACCTTCTCAGTTTCAGTCTAGCCGCTTTTCCCAGTTAGTATTTTTATCGGGGAAACAATGGTGTCCATTTTGGCATTTTGCTCTGGACGACCGCGCGGAACCCCTGCAGGAACATTCTCCATCAAGCCAGGGGCCTGGTCCTCGTAGCCGCAAGCAACACAGTTGCGGGTACGCAAACCATCTTCAGCGGTGTGCACTACAAGTCGATCTAGCATCTGACACCCTGGGCATACAGCACCAGCTATAAATCTGCGAGGCACTTAGTGATGTCCACTTTGGCTGCGTAGTTTGGCCAAAATTGTTTCGGTTTGTGGTCTTACGTCACGCCAAATTGCGAATGCTTCCGCCGCCTGCTCAACTAACATACCTAAGCCATCTACACTCTGTGCAGCCCCGCGCCGTTCGCTCCACTTTTTGAAGCGAGCAATATCGCCATAACTCATGTCGTAGCAAAAAGCGTCCCTCACGGGCACACGAGCAAATAGGTGGTCGAGGGAATCTTGGTCATCCACACCGATAGATGTAGCATTGAGAATAATGGCAGGATTTTCATCCACACTGTCTAGCCCGCACGCATATATAGACACACCCATTGCTGCAGCGTGATCTGCAAATTTTGCCACCAAGGCTGTGGCTTTAGCAGCGCTGCGATTTGCCACAACTAAACGAGAGGGATGTTGTGCAAGCAACGGGCCCAGCACTCCTTGGGTCGCACCCCCGGCGCCCAGAATGAGTATCTTGCTACCTGCTAACTCTACTCCGTGTCGATGGTGCAAATCATTGATCAGCCCGAGGCCATCTGTATTGTGTCCCCAGCAGCACTGCGCCTCGAAAGACAATGTGTTTACTGCCTGGGCGTGTCGCGCAAGATCACTACATTGTTCTGCAATTTTGAAGGCCTCTAGCTTAAAGGGCAGGGTAATGTTCATGCCCCTACCCTTGGCTTCGCGGAATTCCCGCACGCACTCTACAAAGCCATCCAACCTTACCAACTGCTTGGTATAAACGAGCTCATGGCCAAGCTGCTCAGCGAAGGCTTGGTGGATAATGGGCGATAGTGAATGCTCGATTGGATTACCCACCAGCAAATATCGATCCGTCATCAGGAGGTCCTAAGCTTGAGCCCGGAGAATCGAACCATCAAGGGCATGGATGGTACTTGGGCCTACTGCGGAGCCGATCTTGCCTGGCAGAACATAATCCACCAGCGACCCAAATACACGGCAGACCTCAGCTTCACTGGTGATCGCTGGCTGATCCGCAAAGTTTGCAGAAGTGGAGACAATAGGCGCACCGTACAACTTCACCAACGCTCGGGCTTGTGAGTGCCCTGGCACACGACACGCAACCGTACGCCTACCTCCACTGATCCAATCTGGAAAGTCTATGTTAGGTAAAACCCAAGTGTGGTGGCCTGGCCAACTGTCTTCAATTGCGGTTTGTAAATGCGCTGGCTGCAAATTAACTAAATTTCGAAACATGCCAATCTCAGCCCCTAGCAGCAACAGCCCCTTATCTTTTGGCCTATTCTTAAGCTGCAGAATCTTCATCACCGCAGCGTAATTCGAAGGATCGCAGGCAAAACCCCATACCCCTTCCGTGGCATGGGCTACCACCTCACCTGATCGAATAACACCCACTGCGGTAACAAGGGAGCAACTCAAGACGATAGTGAGCTTTGCACTGATTGGTTTTGAGCCGCGACTTTATCTGCATTGGCTTTACGGTCTGCTGCCAGCTTTTGTTGCAGCCCTTCATCTGCAACAGACAGTATTTGTGCGGCAAGATAGCCTGCGTTTTTAGCCCCGGCACTGCCGACAGCAACCGTTGCTACAGGAATTCCACCTGGCATTTGAACCGTGGAGAGTAAGGCATCAAAGCCTTGCAGAGGGCCTGCATTAATCGGCACCCCAATCACCGGGCGAACCGTGTGCGCTGCGACCGCACCTGCCAAGTGCGCAGCTAGTCCCGCAGCACAAATAAACACACTACAGCCCCGGGCTTGCGCATCTGTAACATAGGATTGGGTTTCCATAGGCGTTCGATGAGCACTGCTGACCCGCACCTCAAAAACAACACCCAGCCCATCCAATACTGCAGTTGTGGCTTGCATCACTGGCCAATCAGACTCTGACCCCATTAAAATCGCGACCCAGGACATAGTACTTCCTCAAACTATTTATGACGTCGCAATATACCCGTGTGCGTCTCGCCTCACAAATCCACCCAACTCCAACTCACTGAGCCCACCCATCACCGCTGAGACATCCAATGCTGTGAGTATCAGAATTTCATCCATGCCTTTTGGATACCCATCTAGCCGCGCCAGTATTTGCTGCGCAGATTGAGACACGGTGACTACCGCCTTGGGTGCCAAAGTAGATCGCAACTCAATGCCAATGGCCTGCAACACATCTTCAAAACCAGTGACTAAGCCCGCACCATTTTGGATCAACTTGTGGCAGCCACTGCTAACATGACTGTGCACCGACCCCGGCACCGCGAGTACATCTCGGCCTTGCTCGAGTGCGAGCCTCGCGGTGATCAAAGAGCCACTGCGCAAGCTCGCTTCGACCACGACAGTAGCTAAACTAACGCCACTAATCAGGCGATTGCGTTCCGGGAACTGGCCTGGCCTCGGTGTCTGATGATGTGAATATTCACTGCACACAACACCACCTAGCTGTACAATTTGCTCCGCTAGGTGATGGTGCTGGGCAGGATAGATATTTCCGAGCCCGCCGCCTAGGAAGGCATGTGTTATGCCATTTTGTTGTAGCGCACCTTGGTGGACCGCGCCATCTATGCCCGTCGCCAACCCACTGATGATTGCAATGCCTACCTTACTCAGATCAGCGGCCAATCGTGTTGCTATATCGCGGCCATAATGCGTACATCTTCGAGCCCCAACGATGGCAACACAAGGCATGCAAAGATTCGACAAATCGCCCCAATAAAAAAGTAACAACGGAGGGTCTGGGATGTTTCTCAGTAGTTCTGGATAGAGGGGGTCGTAAATACTTACGGCGTGCTTGTGCGCATAGTTTAGTAGCTTCTTACGGCGCTTTTGGTGAACAAGCACCCTTCGCACATCCTTATCAAGTAGCGCTTGAAGAGGGTCACTGAAAGTCTGCAAGCTGGCCCACACCACTTGGCGAGTCCATTCACGCAGTAAATCAATCAGAGCTTCAGTAGCAGCAGAGTTAGGCGGTTGGGCATCCAAAGTCATGTGGAAACCATAACCGTGACGCCACCTCTACTACCGCTGGCATCGTCGCATCTTCATGTGGGACATCATCCTGCCCCAATCTTAAGGAACCGCTGAGGTGCGCGCGATACCCGCTAAGGGTTTCGAACCTCATCTTTTACCGACAAGGGACGCTCGGTGACCAACACCAAGCCATATGAAAGTTTCTCGAATGTACGAAAGACCATCAACAGGCCAGCTCTTTCATTCGGCAGGCGTATGGTTTCGTTAGCAACGCGATCTCGGACATAACCACCTCGCTTATATATCGCCATCACGTTACCCACTTGCAGGCCTTCTCGTTCGCCTCGGTTGAGTACAACCACGTCGTATTGCCCGACCTGGGTAACACCACTGAGGACAGAAATGATTTCTCCGCGAATCTGTGTATCCGGTGCGCTAGGGAAGAAAGTTGAATCAACACGACGCTCTTCTGTGGGCAGCACTCGGTCACCTATTTGAACCTCTTCCCGGGTACTGGTCACCGCTAAAGTCGCCACATCAACATCTTGGGCAACCGCCTTGCCGAGACCAATATAGGTCGCTTCACGACCCAAAATTTCCTGAGTTTGAGGATCGATGTAAAGAGGGCCTTTTCTAACCACGCTGAATGATTGACTGTCTGGCAAACTGCCGCGAACATATACACGGTCCCCGGCACCTAACACCAAGCGCTCACTTTCACCTTGTACGATATAAGGTGCTGCCTCTAAAACCTCGGGTTCGACCACTCTGTTTTGCACTAAAAAGCCCTGTATAGCATCTAGGCTGATGGCAGGGATGGCCGATTCTAATGGTGTCGAGCGTATTTGCGGTTTCAACATAACGGTGTCTGAAGGCGACATCTTAAAGGTACGACCGGCATTTCCGCGACTCAGTTGCAAGCGGGGTTGGCCGTCCACATAGACCAGAGATATTTGATCTCCTGGATAGATTAGATGCGGGTTTTCTATCTGCGGGTTAATTTGCCAAATTTCCGGCCACAACCACGGTTTAGCGAGGAAGTTGCCCGAAATATCCCACAGAGTGTCACCCTTGGCTACCGTATACACTTCGGGGTGGCCGGGTTTCAAATACTGATTTAGGTCTTGTGCCTGCACAACGGCAGTTCCTATCACACTGATACCGACGAAGAGGAGGGTAAGTAAGTGCTTACGTACAGATCGAGATACAAAGTTCACGGCGCTACATGTCCTTGTTTATTTGATTCACGGCTAAGTCCATCATTTCATCACGCAGCAAAAGTTATTTACCTGCCCCACGTGTGATCTATTGGCACCATCATCGTTACAATGCACAAGCTAGATTGCGATGCGATACTTTGCTTCAAACTAACGCGCACAAAAAGCTATAATTCGCGCCATCTTAGCAGTACGTCTTAGACCAATACTAGAGACAGATCACACCACTCGACTTGGCATTACAACAGCATGAGTTTACTTAACATTCTGCGCTACCCAGACCACAGATTGCGCACAAAAGCCCGTCCAGTGGTGGATTTTGGGAATAATATCGAAGGATTTGCCAATGATTTGTTGGAGACAATGTATGCAGCGCCTGGTATCGGCTTAGCTGCCACGCAAGTTGATGTACATAGTAGGATTGTGGTGGTCGACACTTCCGAAAATCGTAACGAACCCCACATATTGGTGAATCCTTCCCTAGAGCTGCATGGTGAGTTGTTGAAGGTGGAAGAGGGCTGCTTGTCACTGCCCGGAATCTACGAGCCAGTCAGCCGCTCGGAGCGCATCGTGGTGCAAGCGCAAACCCCTTTGGGAGAGCCGTTCACTTTCCCAGCAGAAGGTTTACTGGCGGTGTGCATTCAGCATGAATGTGATCATCTAGAGGGCAAATTGTTCGTCGACTATCTCTCCAGCCTAAAGAGAAACCGCATACGTAAAAAACTCAACAAACAACAAACCCAAAGTGAATGATCTCACCATTGTTTTCGCCGGTAGCCCGCAGTTTGCTGCGCAAATTTTAGCCAATCTGTTTGGCTCGCCATTCTCTCCAATCGCCGTCTATACCCAGCCTGATCGGCGCCAAGGAAGAGGTCGGCGACTGGCCTCAAACCCAGTAAAATCACTCGCTTTGGAACACCATGTTGCCATCGAACAAGCCGTTTCGCTGCGCAACACCAGCGCCGTTGAAAGGTTAGCCGCGTACCAACCAGATCTATTTGTAGTGGCAGCTTATGGGCTCATTTTACCACCCGCGATACTCGCCACACCCACTTATGGCTGTCTCAATGTGCACGCTTCTCTCTTACCACGTTGGCGTGGCGCAGCCCCCATTGAACGCGCGATAATGGCAGGTGACACGCAAACTGGTGTGTGCATCATGAAGATGGAAGAGGGACTTGATACCGGACCAGTTTATGCCCGCAGCGTCACACCAATTAACGAACCCGTTGATCCAACTGCACTGGCAAACCAACTGGCCTGTTCCGCCACACCGTTATTGCTAGATATTTTGACTCAATACGCACTGTGTAAAACCGACAGTTCAAATCCAGCACCCATACATACCCCGCAAAGCGACTGCGGTATTACTTACGCGGCAAAGGTCACCGCTGCGGACCGCAACCCAGACTGGCAGATGTCTGCGCAATTGGCGGCCAGGAAGGTTCAAGCCTTGTCCGCAAGGCAACCGGTCAGAGTAACTGTGGATCAAACCAACCTACAATTGTTGGCTGCCAGCACCGCCACGGTGAGTTCAACCGATCAGCCACCTGGTACTATCATCCAATTTGATAAATCAGGGTTATACATTCAATGCGCAACCTCTGTATTGCAGGTATCACAGCTCAAAGTCGAAAAAGGTAAAGGTACCGTCCTGAATGCCTCGGCAGCATTTAACGGCTATGCCGACCTACTTGCTGTCGGTAAGCTTTTACGCCCTCTTTCAACCAATCCGCTCGGCACTACTCATCAAGGCGCCTAATGCGAGTGGGCTGATCCGGATGCATGCGGTTAAAGCGCTGCAGCAGGTTATAATCTTCAACCGAACGATCGACTGGGTCACCGCTAATCGACCACAATGGCTGCAACAGCCACTATCTCAGGAGCTGGTGTATGGCACCCTACGCCACTACTTTTCCCTCAAGCAATGGGTTGATACACAACTCAAAGCGCCACTACGCAAAAAAGACCAAGACCTATATATTCTTATGTTAGTAGGTGCTCACCAACTGGCAAACACCCGAATTAAAGACCACGCAGCCATCAGTGAAACCGTTAATGCCTGCAAACTATTACAAAAACCCTGGGCGAAAGGGCTGCTTAATGGGGTGCTGAGGAACTTACAGCGAAACCCCCAGACCAGTCTCGACCGATCGTTCGATCATGCGCCATGGATGGCTGCAGCCATAACCGATCAATATGGTGAAAAGGCGTCTGAACTGCTCGCAGCTAACAATCTGCGGGCGCCACAAACACTGCGCATCAACAGCTTAAAAACCTCTGTAGCCGACTATAAAGTTGCGTTAAACAACGCCAACATCGACTATTCGACCCAGCCTTGGGCAGACTACGGTGCTGATGCAATTACTCTGCAATCACCACAGCCGTCACAATCGCTACCCGGGTGGGCAGCAGGGCAGGTGGCGATTCAAGACCTCGGTGGGCAATTAGCCGCTGATCTTTCCTGCCAGGCGCTAGCCCTTACCCAGCGTAAAAATTCCCCGCTACGAATACTCGACGCCTGCACTGCTCCTGGCGGCAAGCTGTTCCATATTATTGAGCGTTTAGCGAGCCAGGGTAGGGCGACTGAATTCACCGCCATTGAGCTGCGTGCCCAACGAGCAGAACAAACCCGAGAAATCGCCTTAAGGCTCGGCCACGATATCAGCATTGTTCTCGGCGATGCGACCAACCTAGAGTGGTGGGACGGCATCGCCTTTGATCACATCATTGTTGACGCGCCATGCTCGGGCACCGGCACCATTCGCCGCCACCCAGACATAAAAGTGTTATTGCAGCCGGCACAAATCGATCTGCACAAACTAAAACAGGCGCAATTACTAACCAACCTCTGGCACACCTTGGCTGTGGAGGGTACCCTACTGTACTGCACCTGTTCGATACTAGAGGCGGAAAACGATAGCGCCATCGCTGCCTTTATCAACAACAGCCAAGCGAGCAACCAAAGCAACAACAAAGATGCGCACGTGACATCCATAAGCCTCCCCACCGGTCAAAAAACCAAATACGGCTGGCAACTATTGCCCACTAACTCAAATACTGATGGTTTCTACTATGCTCTGTTAACAAAGGCAGCACTGGGGAACCATAGTCAGTGAAAATTCTTATTCTGGGGGCAGGTCAAGTTGGTGGGACCTTAGCGGAGAACCTTGCTAAAGAGTCTATCGATGTCACCTTGGTCGACCGGGATCCCATCCGTTTACAAGAACTTGCAGACCGCTTAGACATCCAAACCATAGAAGGTTGGGCCTCGCATCCTGATGTATTGCGTCGAGCCGGCGCAGACGACGCAGACATGCTGGTGGCGGTGACGTCATCAGACGAAGTGAACATGATCGCTTGCCAAGTTTGTTATTCCTTATTTCGCACCCCAACCAAGATAGCTCGAGTCCGCTCCACCTCCTATCTCACCAGGGAGGGATTTTTTAGCAAAGAACACATGCCCATCGATGTGCTCATTAACCCAGAAGAAGTGGTTACCAAACACATACATGAACTGCTAAAACACCCTGGAGCGTTACAAGTTTTAGATTTTGCAGACGGCCGTGCCCAGTTGGTTGCAATGCGCGCCTACTACGGCGGGCCGTTAGTGGGCCAAGCACTGAGCTTTTTACGCGAGCACATGCCAAAAGTAGATACTCGAGTTGCGGCAATATTCCGACGCGGCCAGGCCATCATTCCCCAAGGTGACACTGTTATTGAAGTGGATGATGAAGTTTTTTTTATCGCGGCGCGCGAACACATTGATGCGGTCATGGCCGAGTTACGTAAAGTCGAGCGGCCCTTTAAGCGTATTACCATAGCCGGCGGCGGCAATATCGGCGCAAGCTTAGCTCTGGCAGTAGAGAATGACTTCGCTGTTAAACTTCTAGAATACAACATACCCCGAGCGAAATACCTTGCTGACAAGCTAACCAAAACCGTCGTATTACAGGGTGACGCCACTGATCGAGACCTGCTACTTGAAGAAAACATAGAACAATGTGATGCCTTCTGCGCAGTCACTAACGATGACGAAGTCAACATCATGTCATCGCTGATGGCCAAACAATTGGGGGTTAGACAAGTCATCACCCTTATTTCAAAACCTGCTTATGTAGATTTAGTTCAAGGCGGCGACATCGATATCGCGGTGTCTCCACAACAAGCCACCACCAGTTCGTTGTTGTCACATGTTCGACGCGCAGACGTGGTTCGAGTACATAGCCTACGCAGGGGTGCTGCGGAGGCAATCGAAGCCATTGCGCACGGTGACGCTAAAAGTTCTAAGGTGGTCGGTAAGAAAATCAACGATATCAACCTTCCACCTGGCACCACTATTGGGGCTATTGTACGCGGCAATGATGTGCTAATTGCCCACAGAAATCTGGTTGTAGAGCCCGATGATCACGTGATTTTATTTCTCATCAACAAACAACATGTTCGCGCCGTAGAGCGTTTGTTTCAAGTTGGGCTCAGTTTCTTTTAGCACCATGGCTAAACAGACAGGACACTAGTAGCATATGCATCTTGCGGTTATTTTCAGGGTTACCGGCACACTGCTGACCTTCTTTAGCTTCTCTTTCTTAGTCCCTATGATAGTCGCTTTGTTTTACGGTGAAGCCAGCTGGTCCACCTTTCTACTGGCATTTGCCATCACCTTAGGTTGTGGATTACTCATGTGGTTGCCCCTACGCGGAGATAGAGAGCTGCGTGGTGGAGACGGTTTTCTCATTACCGCGCTGTTTTATGTTGGCCTGGGTATGTTTGGTGCCATCCCCTTATACTTTGACGGATCAACCGACTTAAGTTTTACCGACGCCGCCTTTGAATCGATGTCTGGTTTAACAACTACCGGTGCTACTGTGATCACCGGCCTCGATGAATTACCCAAGTCGTTACTGTTGTATCGCCAGCTTGAGCAATGGTTGGGGGGCATGGGTATCATCGTATTAGCAGTCGCCATATTCCCCATGTTGGGCATAGGTGGTATGCAACTGTATCGCACCGAATCACCTGGTCCGGTAAAAGACAATAAGCTCACCCCCCGCATCACCGAAAGCGCCAAAGCACTTTGGTATATCTACCTAAGCCTAACCATCGCTTGCGCCTTAGCCTATTGGCTGGCAGGCATGACTCCATTCGACGCTATAGCACATAGCTTTTCCACCGTTGCCATCGGCGGATTCTCTACTCACGATGCCAGCATTGGTTACTTCAATAGCGCACTCATAGAAGGCGTTGCGATGTTCTTCATGGTGTTGTCTGGCATTAACTTTGGCTTACACTTCTTAGTGTGGCGCAGGCGAAACCCCCTCCATTACCTCATGGACGTGGAAGTTCGCTTGTACTTGGGTCTTTTAACCACCGTCGCCTTGGTTGTTTGTATAATTCTGGTGGTTTATCCCGTTGCCGGTGTATCACCTTTGAGAGACGGTATTTTCCAAACCATTTCTATCGCAACAACCACTGGTTTCACTACGCAAAACTTCAGCTCTTGGCCATCAGTCGCCCCTGTATTGCTGTTGTTCGCAGCCTTTGCCGGTGGCTGTGCTGGTTCAACAGCGGGCGGGATCAAGATGATTCGCGTGTTAATGATTTACTTACAAGGCATGCGGGAAATAAAGAGGCTGATTCATCCAAGCGGTGTATTTCCTATTAAGGTAGGTGGGGCACCTGTTTCTAACCGGCTGATCGAAGCCGTTTGGAGCTTCTTCAGTGTCTATGTCATCATCTTCCTGTTGATGGTCACCTGCATAATGGTGGTCGGTGATCTAGATTTCATCACGGCCTTTTCCGCAGTAGGCGCATGTCTCAACAACTTGGGACCCGGGCTTGGAGACGTCGCACTTAACTATTCCAGCCTATCCCCCGCAGTAAAATGGCTACTGATGTTCACCATGATGTTAGGCCGATTGGAGATTTTCACTTTGCTGATACTGCTAACACCTGCCTATTGGCGACGATAAATATTGTCTTTACCGCCATGTT
>JAADHW010000123.1:2819-6230 GCA_013151695.1 Gammaproteobacteria bacterium | reverse complement strand
CACCGGACCTAGCCCCACAATCACTATGTCGGGGCTCTGCTGGTCTTTTGCTGAGCGTGGATTAATTTTATTGACTGCAGTCATATTTATAAAATATCATCATTGACTCCAGTCAGTCAATCTACACCCATGCCAATTGAACCCACTTCATTCAGGAGACGCAAATGAAACTAGCGACCTACAAGACTTCGCAAAGCAGCAGCCCAGCTCTGGGCGTTGTACAGCAAAATGACATCGTTGATTTGCAATCGTGCGGCCTTGCAGGCGATATGACCCAGTTGTTGCAAGCTGGAATAGATGTGTCAGCAATCGAGGCACGCCTGCCGGAAGGACGCACCATCGCCCTTGCCGACGTACAGCTACAAGCTCCCATAATGAACCCGGGTAAGGTGCTCGCTATCGGGCTGAACTATGCTGATCACATCGCTGAAAGTGGCATGGACGCCCCTAAACATCAGGTATGGTTTAACAAACAACACAACTGCATAAACAGTCCCTACGGCGACATTAATCTGCCAGTTGTTTCCACTAAGCTGGACTATGAAGCTGAACTTTGTCTAGTCATCAGCAAAACCTGCAAACATGTTCCTAAACATCGAGCCCATGAAGTTATTGGCGGGTACTTTTGTGGCAACGATGTGAGTGTGCGCGACTGGCAGCTACGGGCTCAAACTTTTCAAATTGGAAAGTCATTCGACACCCATGGTCCTATTGGCCCCTATTTGGTAACTCCGGATGAAGTAGGAGATCCGCACAACCTGGACATTCGTTGCCTGGTTAATGGTGAAGAGCGACAACATTCAAATACCAAGAATCTGATTTTTAATTGTTTTGACGCCGTTGCCCATCTCAGCCAAGCGTTTACCCTAGACGTAGGGGATGTGCTGTTCATGGGCACACCTTCCGGTGTGGGTATGGCCATGAAACCACCCTCCTTCCTAGCTGAGGGAGATGTGGTTCGGGTGGAGATCGAAAAACTAGGGGCGATCGAAAACAAGGTGGTTCTGGAAAATGGCGAGACGATCATAGGTAGCTAGTGCTGTTCCCAAATGTGGTATCTGTAGATACAGGCCGGCTAAGCAGTAACTAAGGCACGCTCAATAATCAGCGTGGCATCGTTTCCCTCTTTACCTGTTGGAACACCTGTTACGGTAAACGATCAACGTTTTTGCGGTGATCCTTGACAACAGTGTTGGTGGTTTATCTGGGATCCGTATAAGGTCTGCACATGAAAATAGTTATCAGGCTATTTAAATATCTGATTGTGCTACTCGCGCTTGCCGTGGTGGCGGGCATTATTTATGAATGGCGTGCGGCAGCCAGTGACCGGGCCGCTTCTCCACCGCCCGGAGTGATGTTTTTGGTCGATGGACTCGAACTACATCTAGATTGCAGGGGACTTGGCGAACCCGTTGTAATTCTTGAGGCAGGATTAAACTTGGGTTCTACCAGTTGGGGGCTGGTACACGATGAGCTCAGCGAAGTGACGCAAATCTGCGCTTATGACCGGCCGGGAATGGATTGGAGCGAGGCCACTGACAAGCCCGTCGAAGCCGTCACGGTAGCAAACCGGCTGCACGGTCTATTAGCAGCAGCGGGCGTGAGCGGACCACAAATACTGTTAGGCATGTCTGCAGGCGGCGTGTTTGTGCGCGAGTATTACGCACGTTTCCCGGAGCAGGTGGTGGGTATGGTGTTGGTGGATTCCTCCCACGAACAACAAGGTAGACGTTTGCCTGAGATTGGCGGCCGCTCCCGTGTGAACCGGATGTTGTCGATATGCAGTTGGTTCCAGCCAATCGGTGTGGTTCGCATGTTTGAGTTGCTGGGTCCGATCGTGAACCAACACGATTTACCACCACAAATGGTGGCGGTGGCCCATGCCAATACCTACCAAAGTCATACTTGTAACTCGAAGTTGTTGGAGTCCGAGGGCTTTCAGCGCGAGGTCTTCGATTCGAAGCCGCCTGATTCGCTGGGAGATCTACCCCTCGCGGTAATATCCCAAGGCAAAGCACCTGAGGCCAATGAAGCTTTTGGATTGACTAAAGAAGACGCGATTAAATTAGCGCTAGTGTGGGATGAACTGCAAAATGAGCTAACGGCTCTGTCCACCGCCAGCCAACGGTTTATAGCCCGTGACAGTGGCCATATCATACAGCTGGAGCAACCACAGATTGTCATCGATACAGTGCGGGAAATGGTATTGCGGTTGCGCTCTTAGTCGGCTCAAATACATCGAACCCAATTTGAGTCACTGTATTGGCGATGGCCACACTGCGTACTTATCACCGACTCGAATACACATTGAAACCAAGTAGGCAAACAGAAACATGATCAGGCTCGTGTACAAAGCGCTACCCGTTGGGTCGTCAATCAGCGGCCAATACACATTCACTGCCGCTAGAACACCAAGAACGGAACCTAAAACAATCAAGACTATCTCTGTGAAAAAGAGCCCGCGTCGGCTCGACGATAACCAACCGCGACCCAAAATGAGGCGTACCCATAATGGCAGCTCTCTATATTTTGTACTCGTTTTATCCACCGCATATAACTCCAGTTCAAGTTTATCTACTTCAATGCCAAATACACCCGCAATTGCGCGCAACGAGGAATAGCTCACTCGATGACCACCCTCCAGCCGCTGAACCGTACGAAGACTGAGGCCGGAAGATTCCGCAAGTTGCTCTTGGGAAAGGCGCATTCGTTGTCTTAGAACTCTTACAAACATTAAGACCTCATCGAGATTTGAACCTCATAGTAGTAGATGTATGAGACTGTCGGTGACGTCAGTTTACCGCCAAGTGGCGTCAAAACGCTAAGCACAACCAAAAAGCGTCAAGCTAAGGATGTCCACGGATTGGCCAATTGCTGCTGATTCGGGAGCATTATGCCGATTCCGTTGTATTCCCTAACGATCTGGATATTATTTACTCGTAGGAATCGCCGACTCCGATTTTTGTAGAGTCGGGCAATCACTCACCTCCCGACTCGTGAGCCTCAGCCCGGGATTTTATACCGGAACCACCAGAGATAATCACCATGAAACACGTATTGCTGGCGACCATCGTGCTAACCACAAGCATCGGCCTGAACTCACCCTGTATCGCTGCTGATGATGATGGTGCGAAAGACCACCCACTGATCAGCCGCTATCCGGGTCAGGAAATTCGCTGGTACGCTGTGGAAAATTTCCTGCCCTATCAAGTTCCAGCGGGACCGGTCACAGGTTACCGTGCGATTGGCGATATGTTCGAAATCCACGGCCGCGTAACACGTATTTTCTACGCCTATGAAGGCACAGATCGCACACATACTGAAATCTGGAAAAACTTTGCCGACGCACTCAAGACAAAAGATTTCACGATCATTGGCCAGGGTGCACCAACGACACGCGCCGGCCAGAAC
>JAADHW010000123.1:0-2798 GCA_013151695.1 Gammaproteobacteria bacterium | reverse complement strand
GGCGTGGCATTGGCAAGTAACCCGTGGAACGCCTCCGATCCGGACATAGGCACTCTGACCCAAGGCAGTTCCACCCAGGGTGGCAGCGCAGCCGTGGTAGCCAAAAAGGAGCGTGCCGCCGGCACCGTGTATGTCGTGATCAACATTGAGCAACACACCAGCGATTTTGTCGGTACGCTGGTGGACATCATCGAAGTTAAGGACGCCGAAACCGGCCTGGTAGTAGTAGATGCCGATGCAATCGGTGAGGACATGGTGGAGTATGGTCGCGTGGTGCTCGACGGCATCATGTTTGAATTTGACAAGGCAG
This sequence comes from Gammaproteobacteria bacterium, assembly GCA_013151695.1. Classification (GTDB taxonomy): domain Bacteria; phylum Pseudomonadota; class Gammaproteobacteria; order Pseudomonadales; family Azotimanducaceae; genus UBA4421. The sequence continues at coordinate 2,488 of JAADHW010000123.1, read as the reverse complement.
CGCTGAAACCCGAATCAAAACCAGCGCTGGATGCCATCGCCGAACACTTGGCCGCATATCCTGATAAAAACTTCTATGTGGTCGGACATACCGATTCGAAAGGTACGTTCGCCTATAATAACAAGCTATCCAGTGACCGCGCCCGCGCCGTCGTCGACGCGCTGCGCAAAAATTACGACATCGCATCGAGCAGACTGGAATCGCACGGAGTCGGCCCACTGGTTCCCGTGTTCTCCAACATCACGGACAACGGCCGCAATCTGAATCGACGCGTGGAGCTGGTCGAGCGTTAGATTGTGACCGTTGTCTGGCGGCCTGGGTTTTACCACGTCTGCCGGGCCGCAATCTGGATGGTAATGATGCCATCGCTGGCCTGCACGCCGAATTCACTTGCCATCTTTGTTGCAATCTTACTTGCAATGGTGTGTATGCTATGGAAGATAATGTGACTCGATCATTTGCATGTCGCAGTGGGCGAGCGTGACGGCGTTACGGTTGATCTATCGGCATACAGAGGAAATAGGCGATGGCGGAAAACAGAAAACCCCCTGAAAATTTTGATTGGCGGGCAATAACTCCGGAAGATTCTCCGAAGACCCCGATGGATGTAATGGCAGACCCAAAGTATAAAGACCTTGTCACGCCTAAGGTCCAACAGGGCGAAGTAGCCTACGATTTTCGCAGCGTGGTTTACGATTATTCGGATGGCACAGAGCGTACAACTGACCAGATGTTTCATCTGGCGGGGGTTGCAAAAGAAAAACCGGTCGCGTTGATCTTCGGATCCTACACCTGACCTCCGTTTGTGGCTCAGTTAGAGTCCTTGCACAAACTCTGGGAACAACATCGTGACCGTGTTGAATTTGTTGTGGTCTATATTCGCGAGGCGCACCCCGAAGATGGCTGGGTGATTACGTCCAACCGCGAACAAGGAATCGCTTTCAACGACCCCACCAACAACGAGGAGCGGATTGAGGCAGCCGCCTCTTGTGCTATTGGTTTAAAAATACGTATACCCGTAGTCGTAGACGACGTAGATGATGAGATAGCTATAGCGTATGGCGCGTTACCAGATCGTCTCTACCTCGTTAGCAAAGGAGGCAAGATTGCGTACCAGGGTGACCCCGGACCATGGGGGTTCGACGCACAAAAATTGGCCACAGCAATAGATGATCTCGATTGGTGAAAACTGAACCGACATTTCATTCGAATTGTACCGACCAACCGTTGTACTTCGGTAGGAAATTTCTTAACCTTAAAATCAATTTCTCATTAACTTGGAAGTATGAAAATATCCATTGCGATTACCGCGTTAGGAGCACTGGCTCAAGAAACCCGACTTAAAATTTACCGCGAGCTTGTCAAAGCCCATAGCCTTGAAAAGCAGGAAGGTGGGCTTCCCGTGGGTGCATTGATCAAAAAGTTGAAGGTTCCTCCCCCAACTCTTTCTTTTCATCTAAAAGAATTGCACAACGCTAAATTAGTCTCCACAAGAAGAGAAGGACGATCCATAATTTATAAGGCCAACCTGGGCACAATGGAAGCCTTAGTTGGCCACTTATTGGAAGACTGTTGCGGTGGTGCTTGCGGCGAGGTGCTCACAAAATAGTCAGTGTTAGTCAACTAACTAATTGGTGCTAACAAGCTGTGTGAACACACTCGAGCCAATTGTTGTTCACGAGCTTGCGCAACACACGCCGGATTCCTGATTCGCCTCGACCGCAGACCCGCCAATGCTGTCTGCGTCTTCAATCACGCGATACCATTCCCAACGCGTACCAGACGGATCCGTAGACCAGATTTTGTTTTGCACAGCAAAACAGCAAGTTTCAGCAACTTCTTCTTCGTCGGCAATGCCTTCTGCTTTAAAGCGAGTGATCGCTTGATCTACATCTGATTGATCAAAGTTTTCGACACCCAGATGATTTATCCGCTCATTTGCACCTGGATTTTCAAAGAGAACCAGTTTTAAGGGTGGGTTTTCAATAGCAAAATTTGCGTACCCTGGTTTTGACTTATTCACTTTCGCGTCAAAAAGTTTACTGTAATATTGAATTGCGATTTCGATATCGTCGACGTTCAGTGCAAGTTGGAATCTTTGTGTCATAGTGTTCTCTCCTTGTTGAAGTTTATAGTTTGTTTCTGGTTTGATGGTTGTTCACGTGTTATGTGTCACTCAGGTTAATATCGGCTTCATCCGAAATTACACCATCCTTTACTGGAATGCCTTTGCGGATAAATTTGTCCGAGTCTACCCAACGACCATGCGCTGTTAGCCACATTCTTATGAGATGTCTCTTTCTTTTCGGTTCTGGATGATCTTCAAAAGAAGTTCTCATGTGGAGAACTGAGCTATTTTTTACGTAATTTATGTCCCCAGGTTTCTGTCTGAATTCGACATAAAATTTTGGGTCATACGCAATTTCATCGATCAGATTTAAAAGCTGAATTTGTTCAGCGCTCATACGCGGGACATCACTAAAGCGCT
>JAADHW010000193.1 GCA_013151695.1 Gammaproteobacteria bacterium | reverse complement strand
GGGCTGGGTGCGTCGGGTCCGCAGGTGGTGGAAGGTTGGCACGGCGTTGCTTATGGCAAGCCAGTGACGCGGTTAAAAGAATATGTGCACATAATGAGGCAAATTTTTGCTCGTGAAGGTCCGTTGAGCTTTGAAGGTAAGGAGTATCAGCTGCCTTATGTTGGTAAAGGAGCAACAGGCTTAGGTAAGCCACTTAAAAGTATCCTTCATTGTGAAGAAGACATCCCCATTTATGCGGCAACCATCACCCATGCGGGTGTCTCAGCGGCGGCAGAAGTAGCGGATGGTTTTTTTCCGGTGTGGATGGACCCGGAGCAATACTCGGTCTTCGCCGAACCTATCCAAGCCGGCTTTGATGCCGCTGGTGGTGATAAGAACTTAACCCAGTTTGATGTGGCGCCATTTGTCTCAGTATCTATGGGAGATGACGTTGAGCATTGCATGATGCCCATGAGGGGTAGCATGGCTCTTTATATGGGCGGTATGGGTGCCCGCGATAAAAACTTCTATAACGACTATGCGAAGCGCTTAGGCTTCGAAGAAGCGGCGGTAAAGGTGCAGGATCTATTTCTGGCAGGTAAGAAAGATGAAGCCATGATGGCGGTTCCGGCTGAACTAATAGACGCTTGCCATTTGGTGGGTCCAGCAGATCGGATCAGAGAGCGGTTACAGCGTTGGAAACAAGCGGATGCGAACGGCCATGTCTCTAGTATGTTGCTTGCCTGTCAACAACCCGAAGCGCTCGAAGTGATTGCAGATTCAATGTTGTAAAGCATCCAGAAGCTGGTTGAAATTTTCCTCCATGGGATAACCCGCGGGGGACCAGCCCAACCTGATAACAACCGCACCACGAGAAGGCACAATCATCACAGTTTGATGCCGATTGCCACTCATCGCGTAGCTGTCGGCGGGTAATTGTGGCCACCTCAAGGAGTCGCCACCGGAGTTGAGCCAAAACTGATACCCGTAGTTGGGCTCGTTGTTACTGGTATTGGGTTGGGTTGCGCGAGCTACCCAACTTTCGCTGATGAAGCGTCTGCCGTTGAGTTGGCCGTTGTTGAGCATGAGTGCGCCTAAGCGAGCCCAGTCTCGAGTACTGAGATAGATATAAGAGCTACCGACAAATATGCCACTTGGATCTGGTTCAAACACCGAATGGCGCATGCCTAATGGACCGAAGATGTCGTTGTAGAGTGTATTAACTGCCGCTTGAGTACCCCCAAGACGATTCACAAATAACTCAGAGAGCAAATTGGTGGTGCCGGATGAATACGAAAAATGAGTACCCGGTGGCTGTATGAGTGCGCTGCTTTTTGCCACTGCGCTAGCGCTGTGCACAGTAAACAACATTTTGGTGGCGTCACTACCGGGCGCATAGGTTTCATCGAAATCTAACCCGCTGGACATGTGCAGCATGTTTTCAATGGTAATGTTCTTACGCTCATCCTGCGCCCACTCTGGGAATAGGTTGCTGCGGGTTACGTCAAGTAGACCTTGGTGTTCTAAATACCCAAGCAGGATAGAGACAAAACTCTTCCCCATCGACCAACCCATAAGTGGGGTCTGTGGAGAGAATCCATCAGCGTATGCTTCTGCAACTATTTTGTTGTCTTGCACAATAAGTAATGCTCGTGTCACTAGCCCTTGTTCGTTGTCTTGTTGCAGCATATTTTGGGTTAAGTTTTCTAGCGACGAATCTATTGTGGTGACAAGCGCTCCGGCTGGCCAGGCGGTGGCGAGGTCCGCCGCAGTGGCATCGTTGAACTCTGGGATAACAATACGATTCAAAGCAGATGTATCGCCTATCTCCAAAGTGCAACCCAAACCGGGTCGGTATTGAGCATGAGTGCTCGATAGCCCACCAAGAGAAACACTCACCTGCTGTTTTTCATCATCATATTGTATGGTCAGGGCTTGGAAAGTCTCTGAATATGAAACCACGTCATCAATCACTTGCTGTTCGGACAGACCGGTAATATATCGGCCAGAGCAGCCGAGTTTTGCACCCATGCCGGTAGCAACTTCAAAGTTGGGGCGCAAATCTGTTACCGACAAACCCATCAGCCGCAGCCCAAGATAGGCCACGATGACAACTACGCCAGTGACAATTAGTGCTTTTTTCATGATGTTAGGCCGTAGCTGCTGTGATGGTTTGTTTAATTAAGTCAACGTGTGAGCCAACGAAAAATTCCGCAGATACCCTGCTTTTAATCACTTTCGATGTGTCGACTAAAAAAGTAGCGCGACGCACGCCAAAACCCAAGGGGCCGTCTGTGCCAAAATCTCGTATGACCTTTTTGTTAGCATCGCTAAGAAGGGGGAATGGCAAGTTGAATTGTTCTGCAAAACGCTGATGACTACTGACACTCTGGGGGCTTATGCCTACAATTTGGGTGCCGACCTGGGTTAAGCCAGAAAAGTTGTCGCGCATTGCGCAAACTTGAGCCGTGCATATAGGAGAAAAATCGATGGGGTAGAAGAAGACGACCAATGGCCCTTTGTCGAGCAACGAAGCGAGGCTGGTTGCGTGGCTTGCTTGATCTTGCAGTTCGAAATCTGGAGCTGTATCGCCTATTTTTAACATACAAATTAGTCAGACAGGACACTAGTCTAGATTGAGTCTGCGTATTATACAGCACCCCTAGCCATCGCTCACCCATTTTACTGTCTTGCATTGTTGTTTCCCGTCCTACTGTTGAAGTGGGTATGATGAGTGGTATTGAAGTAGCAGGAATAGATGGTATGGAATGTCATGAAGTAGATTACGAAATTTTTGGTAATGACATGCAAATTGTTGAGGTCGAGTTAGACCCCAATGAGGTTGTTATTGCGGAGGCTGGTGCCATGAACTATATGGAAGATGGCATTACCTTTGAAACTAAGATGGGTGATGGGTCAAACCCCGGTGGCGGCATGTTAGATGCGATATTTAATGTCGGCAAGCGGGTGCTGACGGGCGAGTCGATTTTTATGACGCACTTTACTAACACCGGTAGTGGTAAACGGCGAGTTGCTTTTGCAGCACCGTATCCGGGAAAAATTATTGCTGTTGACATGAATTTAATGGGTCGTGAGTTGATTTGTCAGAAAGATGCCTTTTTGTGTGCAGCGTTTGGTACAAACCTCGATATTGCTTTTCACAAGCGCTTGGGGGCTGGTTTTTTCGGCGGCGAAGGTTTCATTCTGCAACGGCTTCGGGGCGACGGGAAGGCGTTTATCCATGTAGGTGGTACCGTAATTAAACGCGAGCTGAACAATGAAGTTCTACGTGTCGACACAGGCTGTATCGCAGCCTTTACCCCTGGCATTGACTACGACATCGAGCGAGCTGGTGGGTTGAAGTCGATGATATTTGGGGGCGAAGGCCTGTTCTTAGCCACCTTAAGTGGCACCGGTACGGTGTATTTACAAAGC
>JAADHW010000201.1 GCA_013151695.1 Gammaproteobacteria bacterium | reverse complement strand
GCGTGTGTTTGAGCTTCTACGACTGGTATTGTGACCTGCCGCCAGCCTCTCCTATGACTTGGGGTGAGCAAACAGATGTGCCCGAGTCCGCTGATTGGTATAACTCAAACTACATCATTGCCTGGGGTTCGAATGTTCCGCAAACCCGCACTCCAGATGCACATTTCTTAACTGAAGTACGCTACAAAGGGGCTAAGACAGTAGCCATAACCCCGGACTATTCTGAGGTGGCTAAGCTTACAGACTTATGGTTGAACCCAAAACAAGGCACTGATGCAGCTTTAGCTATGGCATTTGGGCACGTCATTTTGAAGGAATTTCATCTAGATAATCCTAGTGAATATTTTACCGACTATGTACGCCGTTACTCTGACATGCCGATGTTGGTAAAACTGGAACAGTTTGAGGACGGTTATCGACCTTCACGCTTTTTACGCGCGAGCGATCTAAGCGAAGAGCTTGGACAAACAGATAACTCAGAATGGAAAACCATTGCTTATGACGAAATCACCCACGAGCTGGTCTCACCCCATGGGTCTATTGGCTATCGTTGGGGAGGAAGCGGCAAGTGGAATATCGAAAACCGAGAAGGCGTGGACGGTCAAGAGACTAAACTTCAGCTCTCGCTAATCCAAGAAAATGGGGAGGTGTCTGCAGTCGCGTTTCCATATTTTGCCAACGAAAAACATGACTATTGGCAGCATCGCGAAGGCGATAGTGTTCAGTTTCGGCAAGTGCCGACACGAACCATACAAGTCACTAACAGCGCCGACGCGGTAGTTGCGACAGTTTACGATCTGATGATGGCTAACTATGCCATTGATCGTGGCTTAGGCGGCGACAACGTGGCCAGCAGCTACGATGATGAATCGGTTCCTAACACACCCGCCTGGCAAGAGACGATTACCGGCGTGCAACGTAAACATGTAATTCAAGTTGCGCGAGAATTTGCATATACCGCAGACAAAACACGCGGCAAGTCGATGATTATTGTCGGCGCAGCCATGAATCACTGGTATCACATGGATATGAACTATCGTGGGCTCATCAATATGTTGGTGATGTGCGGCTGTGTTGGTCAAAGTGGTGGCGGTTGGGCACATTATGTGGGGCAAGAAAAATTGCGACCACAAACTGGCTGGTTGCCCTTGGCCTTTGGGTTGGACTGGGATCGTCCGCCGCGTCAAATGAACTCCACCTCATTTTTCTATAACCACAGTTCTCAGTGGCGCCACGAAAAAGTCGACATTCATGACATTTTGTCTCCGCTGGCAGACAAAACAAGCTATCCGAAACACACGCTAGATTACAACATAAAGGCGGAAAGAATGGGTTGGCTTCCCAGTGCGCCGCAATTGAATCGCAACCCTTTGGATATTGCTCGCGAAGCTGATCGTGCCGGTGTAGATGCTAAACAATATGTTGTAGACCAACTACAACAGGGCAACCTAAGGTTTGCCTGTGAGTCGCCCGATGACCCCAATAATTTTCCGCGCAATCTATTCATTTGGCGTTCCAATCTCTTAGGGTCTTCGGGTAAGGGGCATGAATATATGCTCAAGTATCTATTGGGAACAAAAAATGGATTGATGAATAACGACAATGGCGTTACTGACGGCTTGATACCCGAAGAAGTTGATTGGGTAGATGAGGGGGCTGAGGGTAAACTGGATCTTATTGTGACGTTAGATTTTAGGATGTCCTCTACGTGCTTGTATTCTGATATCGTTTTGCCGACAGCTTGTTGGTATGAGAAGGACGATCTAAACACATCTGACATGCATCCTTTTATACACCCTTTGTCTAAAGCTACAGATCCAGCCTGGGAGGCCAGGTCGGATTGGGATATTTTTAAAGGTATTGCTAAAAAGTTTTCTCAGATCGCCAAAGAAAACCTTGGTATTGAAAAAGATATTGTCACCGTACCTATTCTGCACGATACGCCTGGTGAGCTGGCTCAGCCTTTTGATGTGCAAGATTGGAGCAAAGGGGAATGCGATTTAGTACCGGGAGAAACCGCGCCCAACATAGTTGTTGTAGAGCGCGACTACCCCAATATCTACCGTAAATTCACCTCCCTGGGGCCGGCGCTGGAAAAATTTGGTAACGGCGGGAAAGGTATCAGTTGGAACACCGATGATGAGATAGAAATATTACGCCAACTGAATAAAACCGTTCAAGACCAAGGAGTGAGCCTGCAAAGGCCAAAAATCGAATCCGCTATTGACGCAGCAGAAATCATTTTAACTTTAGCGCCAGAAACCAATGGCAATGTAGCAGTGAAGGCCTGGAACGCACTCAGCAAGGTAACAGGTCGTGAACATGCGCATTTAGCGATCTCAAAACAGGAAGAAAAAATTCGGTTTCGTGATGTTCAGGCGCAACCGCGAAAAATCATTTCGTCTCCGACGTGGTCAGGTCTTGAAAGCGAACATGTAAGCTATACGGCGGGGTATACCAACGTCCATGAACTGATCCCTTGGCGTACGCTTACCGGCAGACAGCAGTTTTATCAAGATCATAAGTGGATGCAGGCCTTTGGCGAACAACTAGTTGGCTATCGTCCACCCATAAAAACCCGCGCAGTCGAACTCATGCAAGGACACCAGCCTAACGGTAACAAAGAGATAGTCCTCAACTTTCTTACCCCTCACCAAAAATGGGGTATCCACAGTACCTACTCAGATAATCTTTTGATGCTGACGTTGTCTAGGGGTGGCCCCATAGTCTGGGTAAGCGAAAAAGACGCTCAGCAAGCGGGCATTGAGGATAACGATTGGATTGATGTGTTCAACGTTAACGGCGCAATAGCTTGTCGCGCTGTTGTCAGCCAGAGGGTTAAACCCGGTATGGCTATGATGTATCACGCACAAGAACGAATAGTAAATACGCCTGGATCAGTTCTAACGGGTACTCGAGGCGGACACCACAACTCGGTCACACGCGTGGTCATGAAGCCGACCCATATGATTGGTGGTTATGCCCAACAATCCTGGGGGTTTAACTACTATGGCACAGTAGGCTGCAACAGAGACGAAATGGTTGTGGTTCGTAAAATGGCAAAAGTTGACTGGCTGCAAGGATCCGACAGTGACGATCTGCCGCAGGCTTTGCCTCAGGGCGTTTAGAGGGACAGAAAATGAAAATAAGATCTCAAGTAGGCATGGTGCTTAATCTCGACAAGTGTATAGGCTGCCACACTTGCTCGATTACCTGTAAAAATGTATGGACTTCAAGGGAGGGAATGGAATACGCCTGGTTTAACAACGTCGAGTCCAAACCGGGTGTTGGATATCCTAACGACTGGGAGAACCAAGACAAGTGGAAGGGTGGCTGGGAACGCACTAAGGGTGGCAAGATACAACCTAAAATGGGCGGTAAGTTAAAGGTGCTGTCTAAAATATTTGCCAACCCTGACATGCCG
>JAADHW010000177.1 GCA_013151695.1 Gammaproteobacteria bacterium | reverse complement strand
CAAGACGCGTATTACCATTATTCTTAAGGTCAAAGCCATCAAGGGTGAGCACACTACTTAGGGGCGCCACTCCGTTCGCAGGAGAATTCACTATTCCACTCAGCGCAAAATCGATATTGGTGCCAGAATCTAATACCTCAGAAACCCGAGACCAATTGACGCCTAAAGCCATGCTATCATCGAGTACAACCTCGAGAATGCGAACTTCTATGTCAACCTGCCGAAGAATGGCACGCTTGATGTGATCAATATAGCCGCCAATACTTTCAACGTACGCGTGTTGATCGCTAACCTGCACCGTACCCGCCAGCCGGTTAATAACTACACGACCATTTGAACTCACCAATTGAGCCAGTTGACCTTCTAGTTCAGCCCAAAATTGAATCTCATCGGTATGGCCGATACTGATGGAACCTGACCCTGAACCTGAACTGCCACCCGCAGTTCCACCACCACGACTGGTGGAAGACGATACCGTCGCCGTCGAGTTTCCGGTGCCGGTTCTAACAAGACGCAAATAGTCTATCGAAAATCGGCGAGTTTCTTGGGAGCGAACCCTGATCACGTCGTCGCTGAATTGCCAGTAGAAATCTAAACTGTCCAGCATCAATGACAATGCACGATCTAAATTTACATCACGAAACTCAACGTCCAACACACCAACTACATCTTTATCAGCAACGATATTCAGATCGTAAGCTCTGGCAAATAATCGCAAGCCATCCTTCACCGGAAGCTTCCTAATAACGAAGCTGTAAAGCACTTCACTTTGCGGCTGCACTTGTGCGGAATCTGTCTGCGGGAAGCTCATCCGCGCTGTTGTTGCCATTTGAATTGGACGAAGTGCTGGTTGCGGCCAGGTGTGAGCGTCGTGGTAACGTGGGAACACCTTTGTATCTGGCGGGCTCATAAGTTGGCTACATCCACTTAATACCACCATACAGGCCACCAGCCCCGCCAACATGACTGTCAAACGAGGCGCCCTCATACTTCAGGCTCTAGCCGATAGGACCGACCCGATTTGCTGACTTGAACATGGGCTTCGCCAATGTGCGTAACCCTAAATTGCTCGATCTGATCTCCTACCCGTACCAACCGATTGTTTACCACCGCAGCCTTAACACCATCACTCACAAACAGGGCCACTACCTTAGGTAACATGGCAATCTCCGAACCAGAACCAGTAGCCATGGCGGTCCCCGCGAAAGGGTCGCGCTTTATATCGTCGAGCCAGCCAATTTTTTCCCGCGATCCGACCGCGGCGAATCGTTGTATCTGATCAGCCGATGCAGAACTATTTTTTTCGCTACTAAATATAGACAGACCTAAGGGGGCCGGCATAACGGTGGAAGCGCTTGGATCGTCATCGTATAAAGGTTGGATGAGGGCACTACCTAAATAGATGGTTGCGGCAGCACCGAGCAGGCCTATAAACCATGGGTTGTTGAATACTGTTTTGATCACTTCGATTTCCTTACCGCAGGTCTAACTAGTTTCTTCTAAAGTATGCGGGTCAACGAACCCATATCGATCTCGGACCCAAACATGGGCGCGCACGACAAGTTGAACTAAGCCCTTACCATCACCAATGCCCTGAGTCGCCACTACATCGATGTGCCAGTGATCACTTAATACTTCACCAACCAATTCCATGGTGGTCATAAACAGGCTATCGGCCTCATCGTCCAGAGCTTTAAATTGCAAAACCAAGGGCACTTCAAGAATGTTCGGCACCGGTGAATAATGCGCTTGCTCTACCTGGTAGCTAAACGTGAGCCCCTTGCTACTCGCCACTCGCGCAAGACCTTCTGACCAAGCAGCAAGCTCGGGGAATCCTTGGAAAACACGATCGTTCTCGGCTTCAATTTCGTTTGTCAGACGGTCAAAATTTATGGAAGAAAGCTGCAATTCAAGCTGATTCAGCTCATCTTCCAACTCAAATTCCACCACCTCCAAAGCAACTATTTCATCTAAAATAGTTAGTCGCTGGAGGTTCCACGCTATGACAGCCAAACAAAAAAGCACGAACAAACCTGCAGCTGCAATTCGTAGCGGCGATCTAAACCAAGCATCGGCGAAGTTCTGCACATACCGCTTGAAGCCAGAGTTAAGTTCAAGGCGATCTTCTTCTACCTCCAAATTCAATTCGAGATCAATGCTCATAGACAATTCCTTACCTAATGTCGCCGGCGACCGAGTTCACCACTGCTTTGCAACTTGCCCTGTTCGAACTGTTGCATCCAGGTCTCCGTAAAATTTTGTGTGATGTCCATTTGCCAAGGGGGCTGCTCCAGTCGCTGCTCAAAACGAGCCAACAAACGGGCACCTTGTCGAAGATCGCCTACAACTAAGCCTTGCAAATTCACTTTCCATCCATCGGGTGACTGCGCTATATCAACGTTAGTCAAAGTAATCTCCTCGGGGGTAAGTTGGCTTAAGTGAAGCATCAACAAAGATGGCAAATTGCGGCTGATCATACGCAGCCGTTGCAAATGACTTTGTTTGTCCCGCCCACTTTCTAACGTACTCCGCAAGCCTTCTATGGAGTCTTGTATATCAGTTGAACGCATAGATATTTTTGTAACTAGATCGGTTTGGTGCGCAACCAAGCCGCTAGAGATCAAGGTCAAGATCGAGGCAATGACAACTACCGCGGCTGTGGCAAATACACCAATACGACGAAACACATCGCCTGTCATATTCTTTTGTGTAAAGACAGAAATGAAATTTGCAGACAACTTTCCTGAAAGACCTGTCGCCCACCGCGCCCAAAAATTGGGGTCGGAAGCGTCCTCATCAAAACGTACAGGAATTTCTATGCCTGTAGACAGTGTCGCTGCGGCGTCCTCATTCATGCGCCCCATTATCCAGGCAGCATCCACCCCTCGGCTAAGCTGTTGTCTGGCATAGCGAATGGTTCGGTTAACATCTACAACAAGCCGTTCAACCGAGCGTTCCGATTGACCGTAGTTGAGTTCTCGCACAAATAGGACATCGCCATCCGCTAAGGTCAAAATTATTTCGGTTCGTTCTTCAAAGCAAGCCACTACCACCAACAGTTTCTCGGCAGAGACATCAGTGGTAGGCAGATATTTTGATACTATTTCAGTAAGTGGCACATAACTCTTAGGCGCCAAACCTACCGCAGTACATGCAGCAACAGTATCATCAACTAGTTTTTTGGGTAACAAGTGCAACAATACGCCTTGTTTACCTCCTCGATGCTTTACCTCGTGATAACACCAAGCTGCAGGACCGTCGAATGATTTGTCATTTTCCACTCGACGTAGCAAGTACTTCTCTAGATCCCTTTTCTTCATGGAAGGAATTTCTAGATAATCGTGTGTGTGCTGGTCGTTTTCATGAACAACAGTGACATCACCTCTACGACTTAAATCAATATTCGAAGCAGCCTCGTCTAGCGCACGCACTAGGTCAGCTTGGGAAATTACCAATTTTGGAGATTCCCATTCTTCTTCCACACGATCTTGATGTAAGCGCGCAATGCGAAACTCACCATAAAGCCATGAGATAGCGTATTTGGTTCGACTCACCCTAACCTACCCAATACCAATCGCTACCATCAAACTGGTAACGCATAGATCTCGCTACAGAAATAATAGTCTGCCGTTGAGTTATGCCTCCCGGATACGGCGCAACGTTTAAACTTAACGCGGTACCTGCCAATACCCACACCGTGCGAGACCCATCTGCAGCTCTACTGATACCCGCAACAGGCCCCTCACTACCATCTTCCAAGACATAGCCGACTTGACTTTTATGGGCGTTATTGAGCACAACACGAATGAAAAGTGACCCCAAATTCACCCTTTCGATAAACAGAGATTTCGACTCTTCAATCAACAATTTGGGTCCTTGATCCCAAACCTGGGAAAACGCTTCTGCTGAACTTAAGTTGGCGGAAACCTCCCCACTTAGACTCGAAATTATCATCAGCCGCGGCGATACGGGTTTTGTTGCTAAGCCTAAGGTCTGGTTGTAACCACCAAACCGGCTATCAACACTGGTAAAGAAACGAGGGTCAAAATAAAGCACTCGCGTAAAGCCTTTATCATTTTTCAACACTCGAATAGGCGCCATGGCTGCATACTCAGCTACTGCCGTGGCCCATGTTCTCGAATCTGATGTTGGTATGCTCTTGTTTTGAACTATGTGGCTTCTAAGTGAGCCAGCAATCGCCGCCATACTCTCTTTCTCGGCAGCTTGATAACCTTCTTCGATAAGTTGGAAAACGCTGGGGACTAGGGCTCCGGCAAGAATGGCCATCACTGCCATGACACCAATCATCTCTAATAATGAAAACCCTCTGGCGGACTTCTTCATTATCCTATACCTGACATTAGACTAAATAGTGGCATGAAAATCGATGCGGCCACCAGGCCAACCACGCCCAACAGCGTCATTATAATGAGCGGCTCCAAAATCCCAAACAACCTCTTAATGCGGCGTGGTATTTCATCATCCAAGCGCACAGATATTTTTTCTAAACAGAAATCTAGCTTGCCTGTTTCTTCACCCACCACAATCATGCGCATTACGATTGAGTTTACAACATCGTGTTGAGCCAACGCCTCCGACATACGACGTCCTTGGGTCACCGCGAATTGCGCATCTTTCAATGCGGCCTCCATAACACGATTGGTTACCACCCCGGCAACCAATTCTAAAGCTTCGACTATCGGCACACCTGCTTTCAGCATCAAAGCCATGTTATGAGTGAAACGAGACAGCACTAACAGATGCACAACTGGGCCGAACACTGGCGCCCGGAGCTTGACCCTGTCCATAGTCATCGCCATACCCGGAATAAAATGCACACCCCATTTTAGAAAGGCAACGATACCCGCCATGAATAACAGAATCGCCCACCAATATAGATTACAAAATGCGCCTATCGCCACCACCACCTGGGTCACCATAGGCAGTTCCAGATCTAAGCTGTCAAAGATCAGGGAAAACTGCGGCACCACAAAGCTGAACATGACAAAAACCAGCCCAAACACAGCAATACTCACCATTGCTGGGTACATGGTTGCTTGTTTTACATCACTCATCAGCTGATCTAACCATTCTAAGTGGTGGCTAATATCGATACAGGCTTCTACTAGTTGACCAGAGTGCTCACCGGCACGAACTAGGTTGCAAATTTCGTCACTAAATACTTCAGGGTGAGCAGACATAGCATCAAAAAAACTCACCCCACTTTCTATATTAAGTCGCACATCTTCGAGTACACCCTGCAATGCTTGATGCTCTGTTTCTTTGACTATAATTCTTAGACTTTCAGCAATATCAATGCCGGCACCGACCAAGGTGGCGAAGCCGTTAAAAAAATCTACCAAGTCTCGCCTACTGGCGTTTACCTTCTGGCTACGCCTCTTTTGGGGGGTAAATTCTCTAGCCTCTATAAGCCATAAACCCAACTCTGTTATGCGTCGCTCTAAAACGGTCGGGGTTTCAGCAACTAAGATGCCCGTTGATACGCGGCTGTTTTTGTTTATCGCGCGATATTCATATTGAGGCATAACTACCTCAATACCCGCACGACTTCTGCCATGTTTGTTAGTCCCGCATAGGCTTTGTCTATACCGTCCTGCAACATGGTTGTCATACCTCCACGAATTGCCAGCTCGAGCAGGCGGCTCTCGGCCCCGCCTTCTAAAATGGCATCATGAAAATCACTGTCGACGAGCAGTACCTCGTACACCGCAATTCGACCACTGAAACCAGTATCACCACATTGGTCGCACCCTACTGCGCGCCAATGAAAGTCAACCTCTTGGGTGCGATCGGTAAGTTCGATTGAAGCCAGCAGAGCATCTACACCCGGTACTTTTTCACGACAATGGGTACAAAGCTTGCGCAACAACCTCTGGCCGATGATCCCCACCAGGGCGGACGGCAGCAGGTATCGATCAATACCCATATCTATGAGCCGCGGAATGACACCCACGGCACTGTTGGTATGAAGGGTTGAAAAGACCAGGTGACCGGTTAAAGCAGCCCTAGTAGCTAGCTCTGCTGTTTCTCTATCTCTAACTTCTCCCACCAAGATGACATCAGGATCTTGGCGAAGCAATGCCCTCAGACCCGTCGCAAAGTCCATGCCTACATCTGCATTCACCTGGGTCTGGCGAATCATTGGCAAGGTATATTCAATAGGGTCTTCAAGCGTAAATACGCTGGTCGACTCGCGGTCGATGGAACCTAATGCGGTATACAGAGTTGTGGTTTTACCACTACCAGTCGGCCCAGTAACTAACAACATTCCATAGGGGTGGCTAATGATTTTCTCAACCCTATTTAGATCGCGGTCTGATAATCCTAGATTGGAGAGCGATAACTGTACCGCTGCGCCATCCAAAATTCGCATGACAATACTTTCGCCATGATTGGTTGGAAGAGTAGAAACACGTAGGTCTACGTAGCCTCCACCAAAATTGAAACGTATCCGACCATCTTGAGGTATTCTTTTTTCAGTGATGTCAAGATTGGCCATCAGCTTCAGCCGAGCCAACACTGCAGATTGAATCGCTTTTGGTACAACCACTTCCTCGCGCAATATGCCGTCCACGCGCAACCGCACACGCATATTACGTTCTTCCGGCTGAAGGTGGATATCTGTGGCTCTACACTTAATCCCTATGGCTATTATTTGATCTACCAAGCGCACCATGGGTGAACCTTCTTCGGCTTGGGTAGCGTCTATTGAATCACCCGACAAAACCTGTTCTATGGTCTCGTTAATACTCGATGATCTGGAGTAGTTGCGTTCAATAGCCTCCATGACTTGGGCTTCAGGCGCGGCTACTATTTTGATGGTGCAGCCACTCTCACGCTCAAGAGCATCTTGAGCGACCACATCTAAGGAGTCTGCAAAGACCACGGTGAGCAAGCCGTTCTCTTCTCTTAAGGGAATCGCTTTGTGTAATCGCGCGGCGTCGTAGGACACTAGGTTAAGAACCTCTGGCGCTACTTCAACATCGCGTATGGCAACCATATCGACATCGTTTTCATCTGCTAAACAGGCAGCAATCTCTTCTTCAGAAACGAAGCCAAGTGTTACCAGCACTTCGCCCAAAAAACCACCTCCGCGTTTTTGTTCACGCAGGGCTAAATCGAGCTCAGACTCGCGTAACAAGTTCGCGTCAACAAGGCGTTGACCGAGTGGTTTTCTAACTGCGGGCTTAGCCGCTGTCTGGCTGACCCTTTGTTGTGTCATTATGGATCATTACACCCGAGCCAGACACATGATGAGTATCGAGGTATGCGTACCACCGTATCGCTTCACCCGACCCGCTTTGCGCCAATCTGCATTACCGGTGGTATTACCGCGATCTTTATCCAACATATGACTGATGTCTTCCGCCATGTCAGCGCTAACACCGTCGATTCGAAAGGTAATAAATGTACCATCGCCATTACCATCGCCATCTAAATCGCAGGCATAATTTGAATCGCTGGTGACGGCCAATTGTAACAAGCTACCTGGACTGAGGGTATTGGTGAGCTCAGCTTCTAAATACGGCCCATCCCAACCAGGGATGGGTGAGGCGCCATCAGTATTTATCATGAGCTGACGATTTTGGTCGTTGGCGTCACCTGGTATGTGACTAGGCCATTTACCCGTGTCCCTGTAGTATCGTGCAACCGCGGCTTTCAAATCGTTAGCAGTTTGCACCATGGCAGTAATTTTGGCATCTTGAATGGCTTGAAATATTTGCGGGGTGGCAACAGCCGCTAAAATCGCTATTACAGCGAGCACGCCTATCACTTCCATCAAAGTAAACCCTGAATTTCTTTTTTGCATCATCCGCCCTTCTTACATCCATGTGTTTTATGTCGCTAATACTTATAGAGCATAGACGAGCACCGGCAGCTTGCTGGCTAATTAGGACTTGAGTCTCATCTAGAACACGAAGGGGTTCACATCTTGTTCATTCTCACTATGCAGATCAATCACTTAGAGTAAGTCAAAAATTCTACTGTACTTGAGTGCAAATTCTCGACGCTTTTTAATCGGGCCGCCCACATCTTCATCGTCAATTTCATTGTAGGCCAGATAGAGACCTGCATTTGCAGATTGTAGCCAAGAGAATCGAATGTTTGTGCCTAGTTGATCATTACGGCTGTCATATTGGACAAGAGCTTGCAATAGTATTTTTGGTGTAAACGAATACGACAAGCGAGCCCGTGCAACATTAACCTCAAATTCACCGTTCACAAAAGGCAGATCTATTTTGTTGTGATCCCATGTTAGCCCTGTCGAAAATTTTTCTCCTTGGCGATAACGAAGCGTCGCACGCACGCCCTCTCGGTCACCACCATAGAACCCACCACGTATATAACGAGTGGTTAAACTTATCGGCTTTCCTTCATCTGTATTGAATACAAGTTGTACCTCATTTTCGTCGTATTCACCCGGTAACACAAAGGTCCCTGGATTGATTTCGAAAGCTTGTTTGATGCCCTCGTGTGTGAAGTTAGTGCCGGTATGAATTTCCATCCCATTGCGCCACTCCCAATGGTTATCTATATGGGTAAAGCCACTTTCGTAAAACCCCTGATCATCCCAAAACCCTCGGAAGACGATATGCGGACGCAACTCATGCAAGCCCATCCAGTCAGCCGGCCGGTATCTATATAGACTAAAGAAATCAGCTTTCTCATAATTGGTCCGTCGCAGAAAGCCCACTTCAGGATTGAAATTTTCACCTACCTTAGTATAGCCCATGCTATTGGTCCAAGTGGCAGAATCATAGCTGCCTCGCAACCGAAAAGCATGGTCGCGGCCACGTCGACCTGGGGTTTCGGTACTGGCCACATAACCTCGAATATTGTAGTTTTTCCCTATCCCCCAACGCCCGTCTATGGCATAGGTGAGGTTATGGTCAGCATCTTCATCACCATTTATTGAACCGTCTCCTTGACGCATTACAAACATGGCGCCGATGGAAGAACGATTAGGCAATTCTTGATTCAGCCGAGCGACGGTGAAATTATTTTGCGGCGCCAAACCATCCACTGCTTCACTTTGCATATGTAAAAACCCGACGTTGGTGGCTCGCCCGATTTTTCCCGACAAACGCACGCCACCATCGATAGGCTGCTGAATACCGCCGGCCCCCACACCAATTCGGCGGCTAAAAAACATTTCTACTTCTTGCGGAGAACCCACGGCAAATTGCCCGGCATTCTCAAGAAAGAAAGGTCGTTTCTCAGGGAAGAACACGCTGAATCGATCTAGGTTGACCACAATTTCATCCACTTCAACCTGGGCAAAGTCGGTATTGTAGGTAGCATCCAAGGTCAAGCTCGGCGTGATGGACCATTTAGCATCAACACCAAATTCTTCTTCAGAAAGTGTGCCGCCGCGCAATGTTCCGCCGCTCCGCGCTAAGCCTAAAACGTAAGGGGTAATCTTAAGGTTGCGCTGAGCAGGGGGACGTATGCTGGTTAACGTTCCTGCGTCAGAGACACGAAATAAATTGTGCTGCCGACTCAAAGGCGCCCAGTACACCACCTCGTTGTTACGCCGTATCGTGCGTTGGAAATTAATACCCCATGACTGTATCTGTTGCGCACCGTAGCGTAGTGACCTAAACGGAATCTTCATTTCCGTACTCCAGCCAAAATCACCAACTTTAGATTTAACCATCCAAGTGGTATCCCAGTTCAGGTTGAAGCCACCGCCTGAGTTGCGAATGCCACCGCTTCCTTCGTTCGTAACCTGACCATCATATTCAACTGAAGAGGGTGTGGTACCAAACACGAACCCGTTCTGGCGATCTTGGAACACGTCGAGAATGACACGGACACTATCAGTCTCACTCAAATTCGAATCACGTCGGCTATCACCAATGACAATTCCGCTAGGGTCTTCGTCATAACACACGATGCCTATATAAAGTGCATCCTGAGTAAAACCAACAATGACTTCGGTGCGTTGGCTAGCTGGTTGACCTTCGTATGGACGAATTTGGGTAAAGTTACTGGCGACGCTAAGTCCTTTCCAGGCGTCATCGCCAAGAACATCGCCATCCAATACGGGTTCGATGATTAATTTTTGTGCAGACAATTCAGGGGGAGTAGTAGGAGCAGCAGCAACGGCGGCACTGCTGGTACTTAGCAGCAGTAACCAAATCAAATTCTTCATCAACTAGATCCCGATTAGAACACAACAGCGCGACTCCTTGGGAATTCGCAGCCGCGTATGATACCTGATCGAGTCCACGTTTATTCGGCTGTCATAACTCGGGCGAGAAATTCGTCCATGGACAACTCGTTGTCTAACAATCCACAGACTGTATCGACAAAGGGTGCGGGTACCGACGCACCGGCAAAAAGCTGCTTGAACATACGCGCTGCACGCACGCCTTCACTAACCATAACCATATCGGCTTGAGCTTCTTCTAATGTTTGGCCTCGACCTAGTCGCTCACCCATTTCCCGATTACGACCATGAGGAGAAGTAGCCGTAACAAATAAGTCGCCAATACCGGCCGCAGACAATGCAGTATCTGGATGAGCACCCAACCCCGGTAACAAACGAACCGCTTCTCGATATCCTGCAGTAAAGACTGCTGCCTTGAGGTTGTCTCCACCCCGACCGTCTTGTTTAAGCCCGTCTACAACGCCACACGCCAACGCAATGACATTCTTAAAAGCACCCCAGTATTCAGCACCTTTCGGATCACTGGCAGCCGCCAACGTGAAGGATGGGGTACTCAAGGTTGCAACGACATGTTGCGCCACCTCAACATTATCACTGGCAACCAGTGCGGTAGTGTAAACACCCATTGCCAGTTCAGGCGCAATAGTAGGACCCATCATCACGCATAGTGGGTTGGTTAAACCAGCAGCCGCCAATTTGCTATCAATCACGTCAGATATCAGTTGATCACCCGGAGCAAGGCCCTTGGCTAAGTCGATGAGGATCTGATCAGACTGTAAATGCTCTAACAACTGATCAACCACCTCAAGCACCACGCTGGAAGGCAGTGCTAACGCGACAATGTCTGCCGCTGCTACCGTTGGTGCTATGTCCATAAATACCTCTAGCCCATCTAGGGATATCCCGGGCAGGTACTTTTCATTGATGCCTGATTTTTGCATGCTGTCGAAGACTTCTTGCTCTACGGTCCAACCTCGAACGGTATGCCCAGCAAGTAGCCAGTTTCGCGCAAGCGCGGTACCAAAATTACCAAGGCCAAGCACTGCTATCTGCGCCATGAAAGGTGTCCTTTAAATTGTCTTGCAGAACGTATTAGGCGCCATCTGCTTGCGACCTGCAACAGTATCTATAACGTGCTGAATCCGCTAGGTAGACGGCGATTATGCGAGCCACGGTAGTGTGCCGCCGGGCGAAAAATTCGATTGTCGAGGCGACTTTCAACAAAGTGAGCAACATATCCAAACACGCGTGCCATATGTTGGGCGAAGTGCAGTTCGATCGCTTGTAATATTTCAAAAGTTTGTTGATGCGGCGTGCCTATGGCTAACTTTTTCGACCATTCAAACATATAAACTGCCCGCGGATCTTTGACGCGATATTCTCGGTGCCCCATACCAGGTACTTTGATGTTGTTGGCCAAAGCATGGTCAACATAGGACTTGGCTTGATCGACGTTGTTAAGGGTATCTGCGACATCAAGTACAGCCTGATCGGCGCCACCATGCAGCTCGCCTGCCAGTGCGCCGATGCCTGCGGCAATAGCACTGGCAATAGGCGCCAAGGTCGAAGCAACCACTCTCGACGCAAAAGTGCCCGCGTTGAAGCTGTGTTCTAACTGAAGAATTTGTGCCACCTCAAATGCTTTGATCAGCTGCGCATTGTTTCCAGCACCGATGGCGAGAAGAAATCGTTCTGCATAAGGTCGAGTAGGGTCGAGATATACCTGCTTTCTGCGTAAATGGGTGGCGACAACAGCCGGTAACTTGGCGGCAATGTGAATACCTTGATTAACCTCAGCTAACCCCACTTCTGCTCCAACGGAAACCACTGGGATCAAACATTGCAATACCCGCATGGGATGCACAGTTGGATCTATCCCGAGCACTAAGTTTGTCTCGGCTTCGCTCAAGTTAGCCGAGGCAGCTAACAATCCCTCAAATGTATCCTCCAACCGCTCACTAACCACCCATCCAGCCACTTGGTGGAAAGGCAAGTTAACCAGCTCACCAATCGCCACGCCACGATAACTCAGCTCACCTTGTCTGCCTCGAACGTTCGAAATAGCCGTGGAATCTACTACCACGCCTGCAAGCCCCTTAGCCACAGGCAAGTTTGTTTTGTGCTGATTCAATTTAGTCATCGCGAGCTCCTGTTGGGTACCAGCAAAACTACGCAATGCAAGCGTCGATAGCTAGAGCGACTAACTACTAAGAACTTCTATTTTTCTAATATATTATTCATTTTAAAGGCTTTATGTCACTATTTATTAGTATTACTTATGTAAAGTTAATGCCCAACCTATAGCGTAACGCCTCTATAGATCTTACACTTGAGCTTATGAAAAGCGCCCAGCTACAAATAGAACGGCATGAAGTTCGTGTTTTTGACGCCATCGTCAACTTTGGTGGTTTCAGTCGCGCGGCGGAGCGATTGAATATCTCACAATCTGCCATCAGCCAAACCATGGCGAACCTCGAACACAAACTAGGTACCCAATTGCTGATTCGCGGGCGTACACCGGAACTCACGGAATCCGGTCGGCGTATGTACAGTTATGTGCGTTTGGTTCTAAACGAAGAACAGCAAGCCCTCAGTGATATTGAGCTCATTCGTACCGGCGCATTGTCGACCCTGAGCCTAGCCATCAATTCCATGGTCAATCGGTTCTTTTCAAACACACTGTTGCTGCGTTTCTGCGATCAAAATCCTCTTACCCGTCTCAAGCTAGACGTCATACCCAGCAAAGAGATCATCTACGGTGTGGATGAAGGTCGTTGGGAATTAGGCTTTGGGCCATTCCAAACAGAAATGCCCGGTCACTTCGAAACCCGGGCATTCTTCACCGAAAATAGAGTGTTGGCAGTTCATCAAAACCACCCCCAGTTTGACCAACTCATGAGTTCCCCACAAACCGCGCTAACAGAAACAACCCTACTCACATCGTACCTAGATGAAGCCACCAAGCGACCAGAACAGGGTCGGTTGAGAAGCCAATTTTCTGCCGTATGGGAGATCAGTAATCTCGATCTGCGCTTAGCACTAGCAGCCGCGGGAAAGGGTGTAACTTATTTGTCCGACCGCCTGTTGTCCGATGCAAAAGAAATGATCGCTATTCCAGGCCTGGCCAGCGCCAGCATTCCACGCCAAGTCGGCATCTACTATAAGAAGCATGAACCGCTTTCTACTGGGGCAAAACGCTTTCTCGCACTCTGCGATCGGCACTTTTCACCCCCTGCTTAGGAATCTGCGCGGCAGAAAAGATTCTTAGGGAGCCTCACGGGAACTAGTTCACACCCTTTACGACGACACCTTTGTGACAATTTTTTGTAGCATTTTGAGCAACAGTGACCCAGTTCGCGTCAAGAAAACGTTGCGCGCCTTAAACTTGGCGCGGATTGGTGGAGGATTGCCAGAATTAGGTGAGCCCCTATTTATTTACATTCTCAATTGTTTATGGAGTAACGAACATGAGATTCAATTTGGGTAAAACCATAAAGTCTGTCGCACTCGGAAGTGCATTGGCAGCAGTAGCTACGACCGGCTTTGCAGCCACAGATGGTGTGCCCGGCACAACATCAACGGGTACCTTGGACATTGATTTGATTATTGCTGACCAAGTTCGAATTTCTGGTATGAGTGATATCTTGCTGCCGTTTACTGGCGGTGACGCGATTGGCGCATCAGACGCATGTATTTACAGAAATACCACGGGAACCTACCAAATTATTGCAACCGGTGACGGTGCCGGTGGTGCATTCACATTAACAGACGGCACTACGCCTGTTGCTTACGCTCCTACCTTTGATGACGGTACTGGCGCATCAGCTTTGGTATCTGCCACCGCACTAACCGCACAAAGTGGTGCAGACAACGAAATTAACTGTGCCAATACAGGGTTGAACGCATCTGTTGGCGTCACTGTTGACGGCACAGACGCCGCCGCTCTGGCTGCTGGTACCTACGCAGGCACTCTGACCCTCGTCGTTTCGCCTGAATAGCACTGAGTAGGAACAATTAAATGTTCTTGGCAAGGATGCCGGGAGCCATGCTTGAGCGCTATCTACGCTGCCCAGCATGGCTCCCTCTCAACTCGAACTCGACTTGGACGTCTTGGGCGCACTTGCTGACCAAGTGGTTACGCCAAACATTCCTGCTTACCCTTCTCCTAGGCGTGCAGCCTCTACATGCCGCACAGCAAGGCACGTTGGGACCTACCAGCACTGGAAGCGTCGACATCATGTTGACCACTGGACTTAACGCACGCATATCTGGTTTTACAGATCTCTCACTAGGCACCGGCAACGGCAGTACCGATCTCACCGCCAACGACAATATTTGTATAGGTCGAACGGGTGTTGGTTTCTTCGCGAGTGGCGCCTATAGAATTCTAGCCAGTGGCGACGGTGAGCCTGGCGATCCCGCCGCATTTACACTCTACAATGGCATCGAGCGAATTTACTACGACGCCTACTTTAACGACCAAACTGGTTTAACTAGTCGGCAACAACTGACGGCCGGGACCGTGTTAACCGGTCAAAGTGGTTTTGGTTTCTGGATGATTTTGAACTATCTATTTGGCTGCGCAGTTCATAACGCCAACATTTCTATCGTAGCTCCTGGCGCCTCTCAAGTTGGTCCCGCCGGCGTTTACAGTGGTACCCTGACGCTCACGCTGATTCCCGAATAGACCTACAATTGGTGATGTAGATCCTTCTCCACACGCGATAAACTTGTCATATGTCCGTGACGCCGAAATTAAAATTGCAGCTGGTGAACCTTTGTTGGTTGTTCGCTGTATGTGCCGCACCCCACCCCGGCTATAGTGCCACCATCGTGATTACCAATATTCAAGACATCCAACTTGGCACCGTCACCCCTACTGCAAATCTAATACGACATCGCGCAAGGTTTTGTGTCGCCATGCGCCCTCGCGGGCCATACCAGATCATCGGGATCGGTACCGGAACAAGTGGTAATTTTGCTCTCACAGGCGGGGTGGGAGTTGCAAGTGACATTCCAATGGATGTGTTTATCAGCAACAGACCACAAAGACGTGGGCGCACGTTACATCCCAACATCCCACTGCCTGGATTTCGTGCTCAACGCCTTCGACCTGATGGTGAGTGTCGCGGCCGACGTACCTTTATCACCGTACAAATTGACCCCAGTGATTTAGCAGCCGCGACAGCTGGGCACTATTCAGGTAGTTTGTACCTTACTGTTGCGCCGCAATAGCCACACACACGGCCGCATCTAATATCGCTAAACCATCTTGAACATAATATTCAGGCAACTCAAGGCGGCATTGACGTTTGAACTTGTCCTCCAAGATGAGCGGGTCTGAATGACTTACCTCGACCTGAAACCAACCTTGCTCATCCGTGGCACCATAACCTTCAACGTTGAGAAACTTGTGTCTACTGACCGGATTGCCGTCTTCAAAATAAGCCTCGCCAACCAATACGGTCAGCTCACGGGCTGCAAAGGTAAGTTTTTCAACACTACCCGGGTATAGCGTGATTTGTTGGCTGGCTTGTTGATATCCCACTATCTTGTCACCTATGGGCCTAATTCTAACGTTGTAGCTTTCATACGCACGTAAGGAAATTACGTTGGGGCGTTGAGCCCATACTTTGCCTACGACGCGATCATTAACAAGTACCTCAAACTGACCATACAGATCACCAACAACGTGTACGATGACAGCACCTACCTTGTTGCCTCCATCACCGAGTGTCGTACGCCCTTTAGAGGTGGCAATGCTGAAGGCATTGTTCATGGCATAAAACAATTCAGAACGGTTAGAGTCGCGCTGTAAACCCAACTCTAATTCGGACCGCCGGTATTTTCGCGGCACAAAACGAGCACCAGTAACACTACGTTGAGCATCTTTGTTTATGTAGTAAGACTGCTCGACATCGCCAAAACCCGGGATGGGTTTAACGCCAGTCCATCGCCCATCAACCAAACTATGATCAGCTCTACGCCCTGATGCATCTTCGCTCATCAAGAACTCTGGCTTTATGGTTGCCTGGCCATCTGCGACACCCCACCTATAGGTTAAGCCTACACGAGCCCATTTTTGTTCTGAGCCAAAGTGGCTATCGAAAGTGAAATTTAAGACACCACCACGACGTTTAAACACAGCGCCCCAATAAGAGAAACCAAAGCCTTGATCTTCAACACCGTTACGCTGGCTCCTACGAGCGCGAATAAAACCCTGGCCCTGCCCGATAGGAAAGGTGAACGTAGCAAAACCCTGTGTAGAATCTCCTTGGATCAATGAAAAATCATTTGTAGGGGCAATTTCCCTTCCTACTGAAATAGCACGATAATCCAATGTCAGGCCAAGGCGATCACGCCGAAAGCCTCCTCTAACAGAATACCCAACGTCTGCGTTTGAGCTGTACAGCACACCACTCTGGAAGTGCCATGCAGGCGCGAGATAAATGAAACCACTCTGCACTACACCCACACCGTTGGCATAAACCAGCTCTTGATCGATTGCCAGCCGTTGCTGAAGCCGTCGGCTGTAACCTGCCCTTAGCCATGTGCCCGCGCCAGGTCTCGGTATGTAACTTTGCTCACGACGAGCAATTTCTCCAAATTCAACAAAATACTGCGACTCTCCCAAGGGCGGCAGCAAAGTACTTCTCACAAAAAATTGAGTCTGCGTCTGTTCATTACCGTTGATATCGACAACATGAAGGCGTACGTCATACGCCCCATCTGGAAAAGCGCTGGTATCGATCTGTTGATTGCCTGCAGCGTAATAACGAGATTCCAACAATTCATTGCCACGATAAACATCAATCCGACTCCGCTGTGGCAGAAACAAAAATATGGGTGTTGCTGCAGCTTGTTCTAAATCAGTGCGGGTACTGGTAGAAGTTGCAAAACGCGCGCCTAGAATATCGACTTCGCTTGTCAACGCGGTGAGGCGCGCCAAGGTACGAAAGCTACCAATCTCATATTCATGATCCTTGCCATCTCTTTGCCAAGACATCTCATACATCTCAGGGCCGCTTTCAGTTATTGCGTATCGCGCTTGCAGACGTGATCGCTTGTGCGCCAAAAAACTATCGCTGGCAATACTGTAGCGTCTGTTGCCACCATTACCGCCCACATTAATTCGAATATTGTGCAGCATCGACACCGAGCCACTAGGCGCAGGCAGATATCGTTGGGTTTGAATTTCGTGCCGTAAGAGCTCTGCTGGGTGCAGAAATACATCAAGTCGGAAGCGACTGTCGTCAAATATCACTGCAACTACTTGAGGCTCTAACAAACCACAATTAGTGGGTTTTTTCCTGGAACACCTTGCAGCGGCATGATTGTCTAGTTCGCCGGTAAGAAGCTCGGATATTTTTTGTGGGTCGCGCAAGTTTGGAATGGCCTCAACAACCGCGAGGGGATCGGCCAGACGCACCGTGGTGAGACCAAAATCAACAAAGGCGGTAGTCAAAAACTCCCCACCAAAATAGACGTCAGCCTGGGTCGTCTGTGTGCCAACCAGGTCTTCAAACCCAGCAGGCAGCGAATTATTCACGGTTATAAACGATGCCGAATTACCTCCATGAACCAGCTCAGAAGAATTCGCCAAGTTCGAACAGAGCAAACAGCACATCAGCAGACACCAACCGAAGCGACGCCTCTTATATGCAAAAAAGGGCGCATAAAAAGACGCATAAAAGCTGAAGGACTTGCAGACAGTACTCATCGGGCCGAGCCAATAAAATCAATCGATTACGGGTATTGCTCGATAAAATTGCGTGTCCCCACGCTTTGATAATACGTGACAGGCATGTCATGCGGTAACTGCTGTACCCATTCATTGCCGGGGTAAACACGCTTGCCGGGGAGTGGCGTGCACTGCTCTAAGTCCTGGCCGGGCTCTTCACACTGATACCCTTCACGCATTAACACGTTTGCGTTACCTGTATTTCGCACGGTTAAGGTGCGACCTTGCCGGCTGACCTCAAGATTTGACTTAGTATTGTTAGGATAAACAATGGCTAGAATTTCATAACCGATGAGTATTTTTAGACCACTATGCTGCGCATCTACACCGCCTACTACAGGTCTAGCGGCGATTCGATAAACACGCTCACGCACGGTATTGCCAAGCTTAACCAGGCGCACCACCTTGCTAGAGTTCGGCGGCACAATGAGTTTATTTGGCGTAACCAACAACCCTGCCTGCCGAGGATCTACTATAGGGCTACGGTCTTCCTGTTCATCGCCTGGAGATAGCACCACGCTGGGGGTAATTTCTACATACAGTGGTTCACTACCGGTATTATAAACTTCGACATCTTGACGCGATGCATCACCCGCTTCGAAGTGCACAATGACATTACTTAGCTCCATATTGGCATGGGTGAGCCCACAGACGAACAGGCCGAATAAACATCCTATGTGCTTAGCGCGAAACATGTTCCTATTAAACATTGTTACTGTAATCCTTGACAGTTTATTGGCTGCTATCTAGCAGTATGTGTGTCATTTTAAAGTCACTGCACACCCACAACCTCGACTGGTTCACAAAATGGAGTAGATTCAGCACAATTCCGCTAGAAGTCTGCGCGGCAGAAAATTCCGTGACTAAACAGCGGTTTAAACCCATCCATATGTACAACAAGGCTGTAAAAGAATGACTCAGGCAAGCAGTGATGACCCACGCGATCTCTTACGCATAGATACAAGCCCTATGGGTGAACTTTCTCAATCTCGGCGGGCGTGCGATTTGATCGTCGATCACATCGCGCCCACTCAGACTATTGTGCGGGATCTATCTGCAAACCCGCCCGCCTTCTTTAACGCCACCTGGGTCAACGCGAATTTCACGCCGCACGAGAAGCGCAGCGAAGCGCAACAACAAGCACTGCGCCATTCAAACGAGCTCGTGGACGAGTTGAGTAATGCTCGATGGGTGGTGATTGGCGCACCGATCTACAACTTCGGTGTGCCAGCTCGCTTGAAGGCTTGGATAGATATGGTCACCCGAGTAGGTAGAACGTTTGCCTATACCACCACAGGTCCTAAGGGTTTGCTCACCAATAAGCCTGTCATCATCGCGGTATCGTCGGGGGGAACGGTGCTCGGCAGCGATGTAGATTTTGCTACACCTTATCTCAAGCACCTGTTTGGCTTCATTGGCATTACCGATGTGAGGTTCGTTTACGCCAAAACTTTGATAGAGAGCTTTTCAGAATCAACAGCGAACGAGATTTTAGGGACGTTCTAAATCGGCGGCGAGCGGTCAGACTGCGTCTATAATGCGCTCACCCAAGGTCTCATTAGGTTTGTTGATTTTCCTTTCGTTGCGCAAGTGTCTAACCAAGCTGGCGTTACCTTGTTTACTTGCCGCACTGAGTAGCGTGAGGTTAATGATATCTCGTTGCGCATGACTGCCACCAAAACCATGTGCGACGTCACGAGTTTTCAGCAGCAATTCTACCGCTACATCATACTGCCGCACCGCATATGCGCTTACCGCTCGAACCAACGGACCACCCACATTGGCTGACATTTGAGAGTTACTGGTATTGTTAGACGTTGCGGCGTGCAACAACTGGTCTCCCAATTGGCTGAGTGGCTGTTGCGCACCTGTCGCGGCAAAAGCCAGGCTGGCATGAAAGTCATTGAAAGCGTAATAGCCCGCTTCTTCATCTAGTTTTTGGCTCCATACTTTCGCTAACTGATCAAAACGCGGACCAACATCAACACCTAAAAGATGCAAACGCCACAACATTGATGTCACATCTACCAAAACCACACAATCATCTGCGCCGGTAAAAATATAACGATCAAAGATATCCAACACCTTGGCGTCATCACCTTGCTCTAGATACATTAAGCCTAGATGCCACCAATTGTGGAACGAAAAGCCATTATCAGGTGCCCAACTTGATTCTCGATCCTGTAAAAACCGAATACCTTCTTCCGCTCGGCCGCACATCTCCATGACATGTACCGCAGCATGTAC
>JAADHW010000222.1 GCA_013151695.1 Gammaproteobacteria bacterium | reverse complement strand
ACCCGGTCATGAAGATAATCGAACAGCGTGCCAAAGGTAAAAAGGTTTGGTTAACCGGTCACAGCTTAGGTGGTGCAGTGGCGTTCATTACTGCCTTTGAAATAGAGCGTCGACAGAAGAATAGTGTAGGCGGCGTTTATACTTATGGTGCACCACCAGTGGGCAAC
The DNA here is from genome assembly GCA_013151695.1 of Gammaproteobacteria bacterium. Lineage (GTDB taxonomy): Bacteria > Pseudomonadota > Gammaproteobacteria > Pseudomonadales > Azotimanducaceae > UBA4421. The sequence continues at coordinate 3,269 of JAADHW010000222.1, read as the reverse complement.
GCAGCATGGGCTGTCCAATATAACAAACGTGTGCCAAACACCCACAGGTGGTCACTTCAAAATGACCCGGTGGCACTAGTTATGGTGCAACTCCCCGGACCTTTCAAACATGTAGGCCAACGACATAATTTAACCAAGAAAGGCATAGACCTGAACGAAAAGCGCGAGATGCGATATCCCTTGAGGGCGGGTATGCGACGCCTAGTCTCGGACCTAAGCACTACACACATGGGATACTGGTGCAGACTTCAAAGCGAAACGAACATCTTAGGCGCACCCACCCCACTCAATAGTGAGTGCGATTTATGCAGTATTTAACCAAACTAAGGATTTAGTTAAACTAACCAAAAAGAGCGCCACCCATGAAACACCTCACTTGAGCCAGCATAGTGTATTTATTGTAGAGGACGACAGTCTTACTCGTTCTCGCATCAGCAGTCGAGTCAGCAATCACGACAAGCTAATGGTAGTCGGCGAGGCAGAGTCTATAGAGTCAGCGACCGCGCAATGGCAATCACTGACCACCGCTGACGTCGTATTGATTGACCTTGGCTTACCCGACGGCGATGGCACGCAAATCATCCAGAAGCTATCTGCAAGCGCCCAGCCACCCTATTGCCTGGTCATCTCAGTTTTCGGCGATGAACGACGAGTGGTTAAAGCCATAGAAGCTGGAGCGAGCGGATATTTATTGAAAGACTCAGACGAAGAAAGCCTGGCAGAACTCATCTTGCAGACACTGCGCGGCGATTGCCCCATAAACCCTTCTATCGCTCGTCATTTGCTCAAGAAATTTAGAGTTAACGACAAACAACCCACCTTGCCCTCACCCATAACAAAGCGTGAAACGGAAGTGTTAACCTTAGTCGCACGCGGCTACAGCAATACGGAAATTAGTGAACTTCTTCAAATGTCCTTTCACACGGTTACATCCCACACGAAAAGCATCTATCGAAAGCTGGCCGTCAATTCACGCAGCGAAGCCGTATTTGAAGCGGCACAACTAGGGCTTATTACCTTACACCCGAAGAAAAGCCAATAAGGCAACCAAGCGGTGAACCATCAGAAACTGGCAATCAGCGTTTTCTTGTCAGTCATGCTGGCAGTTTGCCTATTGGTGGTAAGAGCATACTACCTAGAGCAGCCGCTTTTAGAACCAGCAGAAGTCATTTGTGCAAAGTCTGCTTTGCGATTGGTCGATACGCCCAATGGCGCGCTACCTGAAACTGATCAACGCTGGGAACAGGTAACATTACCAAATGACTGGTTGCAGAAGGGCTATACCCGACAACATGAATGGTATCGATATGATGTTGTTCTAAACGTACCGCCAAATCGTCTTTGGGGTGTTCTGTTAGAGGCTGTAAATTTAAACGCAGCAGTCTATTTGAATGGCAATCTTGTCGGACTTAACGGTCGCATGGACGAGCCGATAACGCATAACTTTATTCATCCGCTGTTGTTTGTAATTCCCAACGGATTACTTCAGGCAGGCCAAAATACAGTTCTAATTCACGTGGCAAGTTTTCCACCCGGACATGGGTTCTTCGGGGAATTCTGTCTTGGTCCTCAACAAGTGCTCAGTCAGGGCCGTGATAAGCAGCTTCTTTTCAATCTAGAAATTGCCAAACACATTTCAGCATTGAGCGGTGTATTTGCAATCGTCGTCTTCATTATGTGGCTCTTGCGTCGTCAAGATTCACAGTATGGGTGGCTTGCCGCCACGCTAATCTTCTGGTCACTACATTCACTCAAGTTCCATGTGGCCAACGTTCCAATATCCAGTTTGTTCTGGGCTTGGATGTTGTACGCAACTTCCATAGCCGCATCCTTTTCCACCTACTTCTTTCTATTCCGCTTTCGTGATGTACGTTTTAAGCGCTTAGATCGTATCGTGTACAGCTTGTGGTTTGTGTCGACCCTTTCAATAACGATACTTATGCTCGCACAATCTTTGGCATTTTATAGAACTGCAGAAATTTTCTTTGGTATTAGCTTTCTGTTTCTGCTGTATGCGTTGTCAGGTGTCATGTCACAAGCATGGCGACACTACAACTTAGAGTCTTTTTGGCTAACCGTAACCGTGAGCTTTGTGGTTGTCATTGTTGTTTACGACAACCTTCTAATTACCGGCGTTATGCAACGCGCCGGAGGACAATTATCTTTCTTAGCCGCACCCGTGCTTTTAGGTGCATTCGCGTTTCTGGTTGTTCGTAGGTTTGTCAACGCGATCATTGAGCGTGAGGAATTACTCAGAGACTTAGAAAAGCGAACCATCGCAGGCGCTGCTCGAATTGTAGATCTAGAAAAAGAATCTGCTCTGTCTGAACAACGCGAAACCATTATGCGAGATATGCATGACGGCGTAGGCGGACACCTAGTATCGGTACTCGCCGCCTTAGACACACCCAATGTCTCAGCGCAGATAGTGAAAGATGTTGTTCACCGCGCACTTATCGACTTACGCCTCATGATCGACTCTCTAGACATAGATGCCAGAGACTTAGGCATACTTATAGGCGCATTGCGCGACCGTATGCAGCCTATATTGAAATCTGCAGGTTTTAATGTTGCTTGGCGCATAGGCGAAACACCCCTACTGCACAACATGACACCCCACGCATCACTGCAGGTTATTCGAATTCTCCAAGAAGCTTTAACCAATGCGATCAAACACTCTGGCGCGCAGAATATTACTGTGCGGCTTTATTACGATACCACGCTCACCCTGCACATTTTGGAAATTGAGGATGATGGCCAAGGTATAACAAACCCTACTTCTGGCGGCTACGGTCTAACCAATATGCGTAGGCGCGCTGAAAGTATCAACGCCGTTCTGGAATTTACCACGGCCAACTCTAAAACCGGCACCAAGGTAGTGTTGTCGATATCGCATACACAGGTGGGCAAAAATTCTAACCTCAACTGATCAGCGATAATCATGAAGGCACTGGGGTCTCTACCCACCCTGATATCCACCCGCCAGGCGCGTTAGAGTACTAAACACACCACAAGGAGCGCCTGAATGAGCACAATACGCTGGAATCTGCTGGCTTGGACCTTACTATCCGGCGTCCTCGTGTCACATACCGTGCTTGCCTCACCCAAAGCCTGGCTAACCGACCAGCGAATTGTCATCGATCATGGGGGCATTCAGGTCTTGATGACCAAAGACGCGGCTCGCAACGTGGACTGGGGCTCGTTCTATGCCGATGCCAGCAATCGAACCAATGGCATCAACATCGCCTTCGCAGGATCCTGCAGCCCAT
>JAADHW010000175.1:1527-4972 GCA_013151695.1 Gammaproteobacteria bacterium | reverse complement strand
ATAGGCCAGTAATGCATTAGGATCGACTTCTACTTGATATTGTTTGACGTAACCACCGACTGACGCAACCTCTGAAACGCCGTTGACTGTCTGCAAAGGGTAACGCAAGTACCAGTCTTGAATAGAGCGTAATTCGGCTAAATCGGTGTTACCGGTTTTGTCCACCAAGGCGTATTCATAAACCCAGCCAACGCCTGTTGCATCCGGTCCCAATGAAGGTGTTAATCCGTCAGGCAGACGACCGCTGACGTAGTTGAGGTATTCCAGCACTCGTGAACGTGCCCAGTACATATCTGTGCCATCGTCAAAGATAATGTAGACAAAAGAGAAGCCGAAAAAAGAGTATCCGCGAACAACTTTGGCGTTGGGCACGGCCAGCATAGCTGTGGTGAGTGGGTAGGTGACTTGATCTTCAACTACTTGTGGCGCTTGGCCTGGGTATTCAGTAAATACGATAACCTGCACATCAGAGAGATCGGGAATGGCATCCAGTGGAGTGTTTTTCATCGACCATAATCCTGCTACCACGATAATGACTGTGGCGATGAGGATCAGAAAACGATTACGCAGAGAGGCATCAATGATGCTGGTGATCATGGTTTGGTTCCCTCATCATCCATACTCATATCATCCATGTCCATATCCGCCATGTCCTGCTCAGTACTTTCGCTGGCCATCGCTGCCATCATCTTAGCTGTGGCTTCGCGCAATTTGGATTCAGAGTCGATAAGGAACTGGCTGGAAGTTACCACTTGTTCGCCTGCTTCTACACCAGATAATATTTGGGTCATTCCTTTGGCATTCACACCCAAGGTCACTTCACGTGGCTCAAACTTTCCTGGTTCACGTACTATAAATACTTGCTCGCGACTGCCGGAACGCACAATTGCCTCGCTAGGCACTACCACGGCGCCAGGCTGCGGATCGACATAGAGCGTAACGTTGGCAAACATGCCAGGTTTAAGTTGCAAATCGGTATTGTCAAACTCCAGGCGTACTTGTACTGTGCGGCTTTTAGGATTCAGAGTCGGATGAATAAAAGTAATTTCACCTTTGTAGATTCGACCCGGTTCAGCACGCACTCGCATTTCAGCATGATCACCTAATTTCAACCAGCTCAACTCATCTTCAAAAATATCAACATTAACCCAGATACGAGTTAAATCTGCAATGAGGTAGAGCTCATCTTTAGGGGTAACATATTGTCCTTCTCGTGCACCTATGTGCATAACCTGGCCTTCAAAAGGTGAATGAATATGTAATTGTTTTTTTATTTTTCTACTTTTTTCCAGTTCGTGTATTTGATGTTCTGGCACATCAAATAACTGCAAACGCTCATGAGCGCTTTCTACAATGATTTTTGCACTTTTTTTCATTTGTGATGCAGCGCTGTTCTTTAAGGACTCCCAGTTATTCAGTGCAACCAGGTACTCCTGTTGTGCTGCAACGAGTTCAGGTGAATAGATGCCAAGCAAAATGGTATCTTTGCTAACTTTTCTTCCGGTTTCATCAACAATTAACGTTTCAATCCAGCCGGATGTTTTTGGATGCAAGCGTGTCAGTCGCTCTTCGTTGAAGTCGACTCGACCCAAACCATTCAAGATGCGAGATAGATCACGTGTTTCAGCTATTTTTGTGCGCACGCCAATATTTTGCACGGTTACGGGGTCAATGGTGACTGTTCCCGTTGGTTCATCTCCACCACCGCCATCCGCATAAACAGCAATGTAATCCATCCCCATGTCATCCTGCATAAATATCGGTGACGTAATTGCCGGATTCATCGGGTTACGGTAGAACAATACTTTGCGTTCATTTGATGGACTTTGCGCCACCGTCATTTGCTCAATCAGCCCCGAGGCAGAGAAAAAATAACCACCACCAAAGCCAAGACCTAATGCGGCAATTACTGTAATTGTTGTTGCAACTTTACTCATAGACTGTCTCCTCTCCCACGGCAGAAATTAGCCGGGCTAAAGCTTGATTGGCAGCACTAAAGGCTTTCCAATATTGGGTTTCATAATTATAAAGTGTGGTCTGGCTACGTATTAGATTAAGAAAATCAACCTTGCCGACTTGATAGCCGGCCAGCATTGCATCAACGGTTTGACGCGCTTGTGGAATGATTTCTTGCTGAAATAATTGGCTTCGCTCAACGGCACGTCCATAGTCTGTCATGGCCTGATATACTTGTGAGGCCACTTGTTGACGTAGATCTTGTAAACGATATTTTTGTTGCATCCATTCGGCATTGCGTTGATCGACCGCACCAGCCAATTTGCTGTTCGTATATAGGGGCAAGCTAGTACTGAATCGAATCGAACCTAAATCCGCTCGGCCATTTCCTCTTAGGCCATATATAGCAGCCACTTTAAAATCCGGGGAATAATCTTTTTTGGCCAGATCAATCCGACTATGTGCTGCCCCTGTACGCTGAGTTTGTGCGGCTAGCTTGGAACGCACCGCATCGGCCTGCTTGAGTAAAACTTCAGGGCTGCTCAATATACCCAGAAATTCATCAACAGAGATCGGTAGTTGAATGTCATTAGTGGTGGGGTTGTCCATCAGCACATTTAAGCGAATGACTTCGTTTTCTCGCATGCCTCGAATTTGCAAGGTGCTATCGCTCAGTTTGGAGAGTTCCAGTTGTGCCAACAAAATATCTTGTTGTAATCCGCGTCCTACTGTGTAGCGGGTTTCTGCTACATTAACAAACTGCGCCAATAAAACCTGGTTGCGCGCAACCACATTCAGGGCTCGATCAAGATAAAATAAATTCCACCATACCGTTTTCACATCACGCACAAGCTGCTGGCGCTTTTCTTCCACGTCGGCACTTGCTGCCGTCGCCACTTGTTGTGCAACCTCGGAACGCAGAGCAAGCTTGCCGGGATAGGGCAATGATTGGCTGATGCCAACTTGAAGCTGGGTCATTCCCTCCTGGGTGAACGATAAATTTTCCAAGGGTAGATTAGCGATGTTCACTGACAAGACAGGATCAGGTAAGGTTTCGACTTGAACCGGAATTTCGGCCAAGGCTTTTGCCCGTGCATTAATAGAAGCTAAACCAGGGTTTTTGTTTAAAGTTTCTGTAATGGCTTTATTCAAAAACAACACCTCAGAGGCTTGTGTTTCAGTCATCGCCAGTATTCCTGCAAAGATCGCTAATAAAAAATAGTATTTCAATTGCTTAAACATATCATTTTAATCCTGGTAGTTTGCATAGAGTAACTAATCAACACTGTCGCTAAGGTGACGTTTGTATTACAATTTTGTCATGTCGCCGTCACCACAGAGATAATGGGCTAAACTACCCAACTATGAAACTATTAATTGTCGAAGATGAAGTGAAAACCGGAGAATATCTCAAGCAGGGATTGAATGAAGCCGGTTTTATTGTTGACCTAAGTCACAATGGACTGGATGGTCTCCATCTGGCAATGAC
>JAADHW010000175.1:0-1517 GCA_013151695.1 Gammaproteobacteria bacterium | reverse complement strand
ATTTGCTGATTCTCGACGTGATGTTGCCGGATGTTGATGGCTGGCGGATTTTGCAATCCATGCGCGAAGCGGGTAAAGAGGTGCCGGTATTATTTCTTACTGCTCGTGACAGTATTGATGATCGGGTTAAAGGGCTGGAACTGGGTGCGGATGACTACCTTGTTAAGCCCTTTGTCTTCGCTGAATTGCTGGCTCGTGTGCGCACATTACTGCGCCGTAGTGCTAGCCCCACTGCAGAGCTGAGCCTCAGCATTGCTGATTTAGAATTAGACCTGCCTCGCCATCGTGCTCGTCGCGGCGGCAAACGCATCCATCTGACTTCCAAGGAGTTTGCACTGCTTGAGTTATTGATTCGCCGTCAGGGTGAAGTGTTGCCTCGTTCTTTGATCGCCTCTCAGGTTTGGGATATGAATTTCGATAGCGACACTAACGTTATTGATGTTGCCATTCGCCGCTTGCGCGGCAAGATTGATGACAATTTTGATCTCAAGCTGATCCAGACGGTTCGCGGTATGGGGTATATGATAGATCTACCTGACGATGAGTCATAGATGAAACGACCTACTTCTTTGGCGTTGCGACTAACCTTATTGTTCAGCGCCATTGGCGCAGTGGTTTTTCTTGCCTTTGGCTGGATTATTGAGCGCTCTATTAATGAACATTTTATAGATCAAGATAGTAAAGAGCTTGAGGTTGTTGCCCAGGCAGTAAAAAAATCACTTGCTACACTGCAAGTCGATGATGACTTAGGCGCTATCAAACAACGTTTTGATGACATGTTAGTTGGCCATCATAACCCGTTGTTGTATATCAGTGATGGCTCAAAAAAACTTTTGTATAGCAGCACTGAAGCGGACCTTTCCCAAGTACCAATGCCCTACAGTAATCACCTCTCGCACAGCAATATACAGCAGTGGAGCGACAACAAACATCACTATCGAGTTCTTAGTCTGCAAGTCGCAAGAAAAAATAACAGCCCTTACACAATTATTATTGCAGTGGCTATCGATTTTCATCTTCACTTTATCACTCACTTCCGTCACACATTATGGTTGATGGTTAGCTGCGGCATTATAGTGATGGGTGTCATGGGTTGGATTGCTGTGCGACATGGTCACAAACCATTGATTAATATCGTTGACCAAATTAGTCGCATCAGTACCAGCGAGTTAAATACTCGCCTTACGCCTGACACAGTTCCTGCAGAAATTACCGACCTGGCCGTATCATTCAATGAACTTCTTCAACGCATGGAGGAGGCCTTCAACCGTCTCTCAAATTTTTCTGCCGACATCGCTCACGAGCTGCGCACCCCCGTCACTAATTTAATGACTCAAACTCAGGTTGCCCTATCCCAGGCACGCGATGCTAATGAATATCAAGAGATACTCTATTCCAATATGGAAGAGTACGAACGCATGGCACAAATGATCGGTGATATGCTTTTTTTAGCCAAGGCCGACAATAGTCAGCATCCACCCAATTCAGAAGTTGTTGATCTGAAAAGTTAGTTGCAG
>JAADHW010000006.1 GCA_013151695.1 Gammaproteobacteria bacterium | reverse complement strand
CTGTTAGCGTCGTCTTTCCATGGTCTACGTGTCCAATCGTACCCACATTCACATGTGGCTTCGTCCTTTCAAATTTCTCTTTGGCCATTTTTACCCTCGAACATGCCTCGACAGTTACGCTAACTTAGTAGAGTTGCCCCTACCACCTTTTACCAAGCTGCCCAATGTCGGTACAACTTGTCTCATCCATCTGTCGACATTCGTCAACAGTTCCAATATTGGTGCTCACAATCGGATTCGAACCGATGACCTCTTCCTTACCAAGGAAGTGCTCTACCGACTGAGCTATGTGAGCGTGTCGGTGCCGGCCGCAAGGCGAACTTTAGGGAGATTTTGGTTTTGCCAAAAACTCCTCGATACTTGCCGCTTGCCATTTCCATTTCCATTTCCATTCAAGCCTTCAATTGGAGCGGGTAGCGGGAATCGAACCCGCATCATCAGCTTGGAAGGCTGAGGTTCTACCGTTGAACCATACCCGCCGTATACATCGATCAACATCTACATATGGTGGTGGGGGAAGGATTTGAACCTTCGAAGGCTAAGCCGTCAGATTTACAGTCTGATCCCTTTGACCACTCGGGAACCCCACCAAATTTATCGATCTACTACCTGGCCTACCTCAACATTTCAATTCTCAGCACCACCTCTTCAACTACCCGCGCCATTCATGAGCGACGCCTATTCTCGACCGCAAATTCGAGTAATGGTGCCGCCACGAAGAATCGAACTCCGGACCTTCTCATTACAAGTGAGCTGCTCTACCAGCTGAGCTATGGCGGCTAAAATGGGAGCGGGATTTTATAGAAGATATCAGCCCTGTGCAATCATTGCGCAAGTAGAAATTGAAGAACTATATGCCTGCGTGTCCGGGAAAACGTGCGCCGTCATATTGTAAACGGTCTGAGAACGGCTCATTTCCTCAATTCCAACCTCATAACCCAGCTCTGATACCCGCTGCATATGCACTTGTGCGCGGTCTTGCGACGAAAATACCCCAACCGACACCACCGGGGTTTTGTCGGCTTGGGTCATCAGATAACTTTCTATTTTTAATGTTTCTAGTTCTTGCGCGGCGCGTTTTGCATTATCACGGGAATCAAGATGATCTACGTAAACCAGATACTCTGCTCTACCGCGTACCTTGGTGCTGACAATTTCTGGAAAACCACCACTGCTGCGTAATTTTGTCGCCAGCTCGGTAAACGCCTCTGGGCTAGGCTCTGGACCCCAAACTCTACACTCTCGTACCGTCTCAGCTTGTTTTAGCACAGTTGCTTGAGCCACCGCATCATCAGACGCCGCTTCATCAACAGTCGCATAAGCGTCCACCAAACGCAATTCAGGCTGAATTGCCGGGAGCGGTGCCGTAATTTGCTGTGGTGCCTGTTCGCGACTAACAAGATAAACCCCCACGACCAGATTGACAGCGAGCAGGCTTACTAATACATATCGACTATGAGGCAGAAACAACTGATTAAACTTATCGCGTAGATCGGTTCGCAAATGGAAATCCTGTCGTCAGATGGTGCATCGAAATCGCGGGCGCTAGTGTGTCATTGTGCCCAAATCGAGGCAAGTACTACATTTTTTATGTAGTGCTACATTCTTTACCTACAGCGCTACATTCTTTACCAATAGTTAAGTATCTGCACTAATCCGTGAGATAAAACGAGATATTGGTGACAACTCGAACCTCTTTTTCGATACTGGCTGTATCTGTATAGCTTTCCCCGACGTCCCTAATCACAAAACCACCCTGTCGTGCACTGCGAATGCCGCCTACCTGAACACCCGCATTGGCAGCAAATTCATTTGCTGCCAGACGCGCATTTTTTGTTGCTTCGCGCAACATATCGGGTTTGATACCGTTTAGCTGCGTGAAATGATAGGCCGGCGCATCGTTACCAATGTCTAATCCTTGGGCAATCAAGCGATTGAGCTTCGACCGAACGTTAGAAACAAGCAGCACATTGCTTGTTTCAACATCGATAGAGCCAACTAAGAGATGCTTTTCCTCCACCAGAGCTTGATTCTCATCACGAAACTCCTGACGTACATAGTCGACAACGCCCGCTTTAACCTCGCCAACATCAAGACCGTTGGCGGTGAGGAGTGTGATAATGGTATTCTGAGCAGCCTCAGATTCCTCGTAAAGGGCAGCCAACTCAGCTCGATTTTTGCCGGTCACTGTATAGCGAATCTTCCAATAAACAATGTCTGCTTGCACCCGACGCTCGGCTAAACCTTTCACTTGCGCGGTGTTGATTGCAACGGTTGAGTTATACAGGGTTTGACTCACAAAATAGCCGCCAGAGGCCATGCCGGCTGCAATCAGCAGAGCAAATAAAATTACTTCTGTGCGACCTATGTTATTCATTCGAAGACCTTGGATTAATTAATGGTGATGGGAAACTAGCATGTGTGGCGCCAACAGGTCGCAATGAAACTTCACCACCATGAAACTGTTGCACACCGCCTGGGGTGTTGAGTATGAGTTCTCCATTCACCCCCACCCCCAGCACCGTGCCTTGCACATTTTGGTCGCCCTGCATCATGGTGCAGGGCTTTTGGTGATACTTGTGAATCGCATTGTAGGCCTCAATGAAGACTTCAAACCCCTCACTTTCAAATTGCTGTACAAATTTTTGCACGTTCGCAACGGTGGCGACCACCAATTCAGTCCGGCTCAGACTCACTCCGGCACGACGTAAATCGGTAACGGGTTGTTCGATGTTACCAATTTCTTCGTCGGATAAATCTACATTCACACCCATGCCTATGACAACCTCGACCCCGGAGGCTTTTTGTACCAACTCAACCAGAATGCCACTGACCTTCTTATCGTCTACCAACACGTCATTAGGCCATTTTAGAGCAAACCCTTGCACGCCGAGCTCTTCCAGCACGGCCGCCATCGCAAGCCCCACGACAAGGCTCAGGCCGCCCATTTGCGCCAGTTTTTTATCTGACCGCAGCCCAAGGCTCATGGAGAGATTTCGCGCGTAGGGCGACAACCAGGCTCGTCCTCGCCGGCCTCGACCTCCATACTGAAATTCTGCCAATGTGAGGGTATTGTGCAGGCTGTGAAGGCTCGTGCGATTGAGCATGCGAGTGTTGGTTGAATCAACAATGTGTAATATCTCAAGCTGCTGTAGCTCAAGTTTGTCTTTGATAGGCCCTGCTTCAAGCCGATCAAGATTTTTCGGCCATACCAGCAAGCTACCCTCTTGTCTCAGCCCAATTTGTTGCGGGGTTATGGGCGCGTTGGCCGGCCACATTTTGAGTTCAATTGCACCCCGCGCATGACTGATCGACGACTTAATCAAAGACTCGATCTGCTCGATAGGATGTAAGGGGGCGCTCATAGTTTGTCTACCGTGGCAGAATCGACTGCCAAAAAGAAGCCTGCCAGGATTGTGCACACGAAGTGCAATCGTGACGGTTAG
>JAADHW010000112.1 GCA_013151695.1 Gammaproteobacteria bacterium | reverse complement strand
CTGCGTCAAGCTCAGGCTGCACCGACGATAAAGTCTCAGCAAAATAGCAAGGCTAGCGAGCGTGGTTCAGGAAAGGCGAAACTCAACCCTGAGAAGAGGCTAGGTTATAAAGAGCAGCGTGAGCTAAACAATCTACCAACAAAGATAGAGACTTTAGAAACGCAACAACAACAGTTACAGAATGTTATTTCAAGCATTGATTTTTATCAGCAAGATGAATCTACGATAAAACTCACACTGAGCCAGTTGAAAGCCCTCGACGACAAGATAGCAGCAACCTACGCGCGCTGGGAAAGTCTAAGCGAACGTGATACAGAGTAGGGTGCGCACGGAGTGCGCGTGCGTGGAAAGTGTGAGAGTAAAAATCTATAGTTGAGTACGTGAAAGGAAGCCGCATATGAGTCGCCCAAAAATGCTGGTCGTCGACGACGATGATGGAGTGAGAATCGTCACCAGTGAAATGTTGAGTCGCATGGATTGTGATGTCGAAGTTGTTAGTAGTGGCAAAGAAGCATTAGCCAGTATTAAAGATGGTGTTTTTGACCTAATTTTTCTTGATGTTGGTATGCCTGTGATGACAGGCATTGAGGTATACAGATTGATTCGAGATGATTTCCCAGCACAGAAAATTGTGTTCATGACAGGTTACACAGAAGAAGAATTATCTGATTTACAAAATCCCAATACATGGATATTGGCGAAGCCGTTTACCTTAAAAGGTCTTAGCAATATTCTTGCTGACGTGTTGTCTTAACTGGACAAAGTGATGAACTCTCCAGTTGGTCAGAACCATCGCGGATGGTTAATGGTGGGTGCGATGTTGCTGGTGCAGACGGTCAGTTCTGGTATTGGCTTTTATAACATGTCGGTCTACATCAATGAATTTGCCAAACTTTTAGATCTTTCTGTTGCCGATATTTCTTTTGCCGTGAGCTTGTTTTTCGTCACCGGTGGTGTAGCAGGAATTTATGTCGCAAGACTCATCGATCGTGTCGATGTGCGATGGATAATGGCGACAGGCACGGTTATATGTGGCGTTTCCTTATATTGGGTTGGGCAGATCCAACACCTATGGCAGTTGTATGTTTTGTTTGTGGTTTTTGGGGTGGGCAATACGGGTGTTTCACTGATTATCACCACCACCTTGATAACGCGTTGGTTTCCAGGTCGGAATCGCTCGGTTGCCTTGTCGATCTCTTCTACCGGCTTGTCCTTGGGTGGCGTGCTAATAACGCCCATTACTGCACGTCTGTTCAATTCAACTTCCGTGGCAGAGACCATGCCTATGTTGGCGTTGGTATTTGTGGTGTTCATTTTGCCGATTGCACTATGGGTTGTGCGCATGCCGGGCAGCGTTGTACAGAGTAAGGCGACTGCTGGTGGCGGGGAGTGGACGTATCGTAGCGCCATTCGAACCCGCTTCTTTGTTCTTTTAGCCATAGGATATATGTTGTGTATGGGTGCTCAGGTTGGAGGCATCGCGCACATTTATAGTCGAGTTGAAGGTGTATCAGACTTTGCCACCGCCGCGCTTGCGGTGCAGGTATTGTCTGTTTGTAGTATTTTCGGTCGCTTCATCGGCGGAATCGCTTTGTTGTGGCTGCCTCTGCGCGGATTTACACTGGTAATGTTGGTGATTCAGATGGTGGGCCTTGGCTATATTGGCTACGCGAGCACACCAGCTATGGCCATTGTTGGAGCAGGAATTTTGGGGATGAGTGTAGGCAACCTGTTAATGCTACAGCCGCTATGGTTGGCAGATGCTTTCCCGGGTTCACAGTACCCACGGGTATTTGCTTTTGCCAATGCGCTATCGGTGTTTGGGGTTGCCTGTGGACCCTTTTTTATGGGGTTGGCTTATGATTCGGCAGATTATCTTGTGGCTTATGTTGGCGCGGTGATCATGTCGATGTTTGCATGGGTCATCATTGCGTTTGCCGGTTCAGGTCCGCATCGCAAGCAGTCGAGTGTCTAAAATTTTGAGTTTTCAGTAGGTTGTGTATGTTGAAAAGGTGGTTAGTGGTAGCGTGCGCGCTCCTAAGTATCGGTGGGGTGCATGCTGCCTTGCCACCGAGCATTTTTGGTAACGACCAAGTGCCTAGCTTGGCGGATATGTTGGAGCGGGTAAACCCAGCCATAGTTAATATTGCCACCAGTGCTCGCCCTAATGATCCCCTCTACGAACACCCCTTCTTTCGCAGATTCTTCAGAGCACCGCGAGGGCGTACACGCAGCGCGGGTTCTGGCGTAGTTGTTGATGCGATCAAGGGCTATATTGTCACTAACAATCATGTTGTCGAGGGTGCAGATCAAATAGAGGTTGGATTAGCCGATGGGCGTGCGTTGACCGCCACGTTGGTTGGCCGCGATCCTCACGTTGACCTGGCAGTTCTAAAGGTTGACCCGGAAAATTTACATCAAGTTGAGTTCGGAAATAGTGCAGATCTGCGTGTGGGCGATTTTGTTGTTGCGATTGGCAATCCCTTTAATCTAAAACAAACCGTTACCAGCGGCATTGTCAGTGCGCTGGGTCGTAGTGGCTTAGGCATCGAAGGATATGAGGACTTTATTCAAACCGATGCTTCAATTAACCCGGGTAATTCCGGCGGTGCGCTGGTTGATCTGCGTGGCGCATTGGTGGGCATCAACACCGCCATACTTGCCCCTAGTGGAGGCAATGTGGGGATTGGCTTTGCTATTCCAGCAAACATGGTGGCCGCCATTATGGGTCAACTCATTAAACATGGGGAAGTGCGCCGAGGCATTGTGGGAGTGACGGTTCAACAGCTTCACCCGGATCTTGCCAAGGCATTTAATGTGGAGCCTCGAAAAGGGGTGATTGTGACCCAGGTGGAACGAGGTAGCCCTGCCGAATCAGCAGGGCTAGAGCAAGAGGACATCATTGTTCGATTGGGTAAGCGTATTATTCGATCGCCAGCCGATTTCCATAATCAAGCCGCGGTCATGTTCATTGGAGATTCAGTCGAAGTAGAAATTGTTCGTCGCGGTGGTAGGAAAACATTAGATTTCGAAATCAGCGAAGCCAGTCAACGGCGCATCTCTGGTAGGCAACTCGATCCACGTTTGGTGGGGTTGGATCTGGAAAATTTTTGGAATCTAGATGAACCGGGAAGAATGAGTTCTGGGGTTCTTGCCACGCGAGTGGACCCGCGCAGTAAAGCCTATGCCTATGGATTAAGGGCAGGCGATGTGGTTGTGGGTGCAAATGGTCGTACAGTTGGGGACATTTCCGAACTGCGTGACGCGCTTCTGCTCGACTCACGACGCATAGTTCTACAGGTTTATCGCAGCGGCGACTTTGGCAGCATTGTTATTCGCTAAAGCAGTTTGCAATGGTGGCGTCGGCCAGGCAAGCATGCCCGCCGACGCTTGTGTGTTATAAGCTGTCGATCCAGTCACCCACCACTGATACTGCGAGGTCGTCAACAACATGGCTTGCTATTGGCGGCATACGGTTGTTGTCAGTCAGTTCGGCGAAGTCGCTCCCATAGGGTGCTTTGTTCCTTGCTTCCTGGTCGTATAATGGCTGCGTTTGCTAAACCTAGGTCACCTGCTTGTGGTGACACTGAAATGGCACTCATAGCGTTGGCTGCTATATCAATTCTGAGATCGATGGAAACCGGAGTGCCGCCGCCGGGCTGATGGCACTGTGCACAATTCACATCTAAATAGGCGCGGGCGCGCTGTTCCATATTAACCGCAGTGTCGTCTAATGCTGGAAACGACTGGTAGTTAGTTGCGCTGCCAATATCGGTACTAAATAAGTCAATATTATTGAGGCTTCGCAGTTGGTTGTCTGTGGCATTGGGGTAAACAAAGTCTCGATTAAGTTGTCTGGTTTTGGCACTCAAGGCAAAACCAGCAATTTGATTATGGCAGCTTAAACAATCTGGTCTGCTTGGATAGTCATATTGCTGGTCGCGGGTGCCTCCACCTGCTAGGTTGACCGTAATAGTTTCGCTTTCTCGGCCAGTCAACAAGGTTGCATCTGTTTCGTTGCTATTCCAACGATAGGTATACCCCTCCCAGCCGGAACTTGTGCGTATGAGAAGGCGCGTTTCTAGCCTTCGCGCAGAATTTGTATCACCTTCGGTGAGCAACAGCTCAAAGTGTTTCACTAGAACGGTGCCTTGGGGAAACTGCCAAGAATTGGTGTTGCTAAACGTGATTTCCTGCCCATCTGGTATTGCAAGCCATCGTCGCTTAATTGTTCCGTCAGACCAAAACGGCATGGTGACATCGTATTCTATCAAGCCGCTGGCGGGTGTGAGGTTGGCTAAGCTAGTAAATACACCGGTTTGAGACAGTAGCACGGGTAAGTTCCCACCACCTGGAGTGGTTTCTTCTATGTTAAAGATGCTGCCGCCTTGGGTCACCACGTAGACCTCGCCCTGATTGTCCTCGCCAAATGAAGTGGGTCGATTCGCAGAGGTCAGTCGGTCATTGCTCACAACCGTGGACCCGTTGTAGGTTATTGCCCAGATGGTGCCAGAAATAAAATCTGAATAGAGGTAGCGGCCCTGTAGAGAGCTAATATCAGTGCCTCGATATACATATCCGCCTATCACTGCTACGCCTTCGTTTCGTCCATACTCAAACACCGGAAAGGTAAATGCAGAACGTGGTAAGGAATTGGCCGATCCGTCGAAGTCTGCATTGCCTTCATAGACGCGCCAGCCGTAGTTGCCACCACGGGTTATTATGTCGATCTCTTCAAAAGCTAATTGGCCGACATCGCCTAACCACAGATCTCCGTTTTGACGATCGAATGAGAAGCGGAAAGGGTTGCGCAAGCCATACGCCCAGATTTCATCTTCAACGCCATCGTTTGCAGCGACGAAAGGGTTGTCTGCAGGAATATCATAGGCGTCAGTAGGGTTTTGTGGGTGCACATCTAGACGCAACATTGAACCCAATAGATTAGTCGTATTCTGGGAATTGTTGTCAGGGTCACCTGAGAAGCCACCGTCGCCAAAGGCAATATATAAAAAGTCGTCCGGTCCGAATGCGAGCATTCCGCCGTTGTGATTAGTCTCTGGTTGGCTAACTTCCAATATAATTTTTTCAGAGCCAACGATGATGGCATCTTGGCCTTGATCCCAGGTGAACCGAGAAATTACAGATCGTCGAGGCGGATTCATCGAGTAGTGAACGTAGACGTATCTATTTTGTGCAAATGCGGGGTCGAATGCGAAACCTAGTAACCCTTCTTCACCGCCAAAACTGATGCGGCCAGAAAGATCTAAAATCGTGCGACTGATGGTGGTTGATGATGCGTTTTCGAAGGCACGAATAAATCCAGATTGTTGAACCACCACCAACCGGTTTTCTTGGGGAACACCTGCCAAAAATAGAGCAGCTGAAAAGTTTAGGTTTGGAAAAGCGTTGACTACTTGATAGGTTCCAAGCCCTCCACCAGCACTAAAAGGCAAGTTTAGATTGGCCAATGGCGCGCGCATGGTTAAGCCGAAGGGATCGGCTGGTGG
>JAADHW010000331.1 GCA_013151695.1 Gammaproteobacteria bacterium | reverse complement strand
GAAAGGCAACAAGCGTTAAACCGGGCTCATGACAAACTTCTAGCGGTTGAACGCGAACAAACAATCTCGGCAGAGCGACATAGAATTATGCAGGATATGCATGATGGTGTCGGTGGCCGACTATCGACGCTAGTCACTCGTTTAAGAAGCGGCCACACCGATCCAGCGGCGATTGCCACTACACTGGAACACAGCCTGCAAGAGTTACGATTTATCATCGACTCGTTAAACCCACTGTTATTTAACAATCTGGCAGCGGCTTTAGGCACACTTCGAGAGCGGCTTTCGGCCTGGGTAACAAACCTGAAATTAACATTAACGTGGCGGGTAGATTTGCCCGAGGATGTTTCAATAGGAGCAGCAGGCATAATGAATGTCTACGGATTTATCTCTGAAGCATTGGCTAATGCCGCGAGACATGCCAATGCCCAACGTGTTGGCATTGCGGTTCACATGGACACCACCAACGATCTTCGACAGTTTATCGTCATAGAAATTGCGGACGATGGCATTGGCATGGCGAAGAAAACCGCTGGGGGATATGGCCTTAATAATTTGTATGCACGTGCAGAAAAACTGGGCGGGACACTCAAAGAGCAAGGTGCCAGTAGCGGCACGTGCTGGCAACTTCGATTCCCCCACCAACCGACCCCCCGATAATTCGGGATATGTGAAAAGCTTTGTCGACCATACACTTATTCAGGCAACAGGAGACATTTTGACACCGTTACGAATTGGTATCGTTGAGGATGACGAAGACTATTTGTCCTTGTTAATTCAATCACTCTCTATTACTGCAGATTTACAGTGCATCGGCACTGCCACGACGGTTAAGGCAGGTTTTGGTTTGCTCTGTAAAGAACTAGATGTTCTGGTAGCAGACTTAGGCTTACCTGACGGAAGCGGTTTAGAACTGGTAAAACCTGCACAATTGCGTGGTACTAAAGTGCTGGTATTAACGGTGTTTGGCGATGAAAAAAGCGTGGTTACTGCCATTACATTGGGTGCTGTAGGTTATCTGATAAAAGACAATGCCAATATCCCCGATGCAATACGCGCTGTTTCTCGTGGCGAATCCCCTTTGACCCCCAGTGTGGCAACCTATTTATTAGCCCATCTGCGTGAAGACAGTAGTCATCTCGCACTCAGCTCCACTGAACTCAGCAGGCGGGAAAACGATACTCTTCAGGCACTATCCAGAGGACTGACGTACAAAGAAATAGCCGCTGAACTGGGCGTGTCATACCACACAGTGTCAGATCACCTTAAAGCGGTTTATCGTAAACTGGGAGTAACTTCCCGAGCACAAGCAGTTTATAAAGGCTTACATCACTAATCTCTTCAACAAACGGGCGTTTATCTGTGTGACACAGACCACAAAAAAAACAAAACCACGAACTCTCGGGATAACAGGTTACAACTAATATAAGGACACTTAGCGCACCTTAACCACTGATGGATTAGTGACATGTTCGCAAGATTTCTGTTATTTTCGCTGTTGATGACCTTGTTAACGGCTTGCAATTCGGGTTCCAACTCCACCACTCCGCCTGAACCAGTTGCTGCCAGCTCAATTATGGTGGAGAGTCTTGACCGCGATAATGATGGTTCTGTAGATGAAACATCCACTTCTACCTTTATTAATGCCCTTGGCAAAGCCGAGCTTATTGAAACAGATACCGACACAGACGGTATCTCCGACAAGTCAATAGCTATGCGTTATGACGACAACGGCTTTATAACTACCCAGGAGTATGATGACGAAATAGATGGCATCATCGACTCCAGAGTCACCTTTAATAATGATGCGCGCGGAAATGTATTGCGTACCGCAACAGACAGAGAGGCAGATAATATTGATGATTATATTCGCACTGCAACGTACAACCAGGACAACCTGCATCTTACTCGCAGTACCGATAATGATGGAGACTCCATTGTCGATGTGCTGGAAACCTGGTCCTATTCAACATCAGGTCAGATTGTTGAATATGCAATAGACAACAACGGTGATGGCAATGATGATCGCATTGACACTTTTACTTACGACCCAAACGATGAGCTAGCGCGCAGAGACAACGACTTTGATGCAGATGGTTTTGCCGACTTTGTCATTGTGTACAGCTACGCAACCGTTGCAGACGATCTTGAACGCACTTCAAGTATCGATACCAATGGTGATGGATTGTTTACCAGAACCGATGTGCACACCTGGAATTCGACAGACACGCTGATTGCAATTACCAGAGACCTCGACAGTGATAACACCCTAGATGAAGAATATTACTGGGAGCGCAATGCCGAAGATCAGGTCGTGCGATTTACCAATCAGGTATCTGGGCAACTGATGCGAGAGGTGGTATACGCCTACAATGCGGAAAATAACTTGACGCGTATAGCCACTGACTCTGATGGCGATGGCAACATCGATCAGGTATCAACTTACGACTATACCGACTGGACAGCAGGTCAGATTCATTAATCAATCAACACTGAAAGCCCAAATACGGGTTTTCAGTGTGCCTGCTGCCGTGTTTCTACCTGAGTTTCACAATACTCAGCTTTGGATCTAAACTGGCCGACGATGAATTAATTGAAGAGTGTGAAGATGAATCATCCAGCGATCGCGAAAGGTCGGGTGGCCGTGGTGACCGGAGGCGCCAGCGGAATTGGGCTCGCTGCGGCAGGTCGATTTCTTGAAGCGGGGATGCGGGTCTGTCTTGCCGACCGTGATGGCGAGATGCTCGACGTGGCGAAATCGTCTCTTGGCGGCGATGTCATCACGGTCGTGACGAACGTTGCGGATCTTACCGAGGTACAGCGCTTGAAAGAGACCGTATTAGATGTCTTCGGCGAGGTCGCGATCCTGATGAATAATGCGGGCACCGGAGGCGGTGGCGGTTCGTTCTCCAATCTTGAAGGTTGGCAGCGGGTTCTGGGCGTAAACCTTTGGGGGGTCATTCATGGATTGCAGACTTTCACCGAAACGATGATCGAGCAGGCGAGACCCTGCGCGATCATCAATACGGGCTCCAAGCAGGGCATCACCAATCCGCCGGGCGATGCTGCGTACAACGTGAGCAAGGCCGGGATCCGCACGGTGTCGGAACATCTAGCCCATGAGCTTCGCAATATCGAAGGTTGCCAAGTCAGTGCACATTTATTGGTCCCAGGATTTACGTATACAGGAATGGTGAAGCGTCACGTTTCTGAAAAACCGGCAGCCGCATGGACGTCGGAACAAGTGGCGGATGCGCTTCTTCACGCGATGGCCCTGGGCGACTTCTATGTCATTTGTCCCGATAACGATGTCACACCAGAGATGGACCAGCGTCGGATTCAATGGAATACAGACGACCTAATCCTAAATCGGCCGGCCTTGTCTCGCTGGCACCCTGAATTCGAGCGGGCGTTCGGGGATTTCATGAAAACGCGCTAGCGTAAATATTGCCAAGGACACATCGTCTGCGCCACTACAATATATGGATACCTCCGTTCCGAAAGTGCTCGTACAGCTTCTACCAAGAACTCACTCGGTTATTGCAATTGCTTTTGGCCTGTTGTCGAGGCCATCAGCCTTATCGTGTAGTGGTTCAACTACAGAATGCGACTTATCTGTTCAGCACTAAGGGAAATTGGGCGCTGTCGAGCCTATCACCGTCTGCCTTGGTGGCATTACGCAAACCAGCATTCACTCCGAGACGGGTCGAATAGGTGACGTCGTCTCCTGTATAACGTACTGCATAGCCTCGTCGTCGATCAGTTTGGGAGAAGTTACCGCCGGCACCATGCACGGTCAGACCATGAAAGACGTAGACATCTCCCGGCTCTAGTTCAAAAGAAATGATGTCGTACTGCTCGCGATCAGCATCCACATCGATCATAGATTCATAATCTGGATTTTGCTCATAGCCGGAGGATGCATTCTTACCGAACACTTCAGGCTGAAAAAAGCGATTCCATTTATGTGAGCCACGCACAAATTCCAACGCACCACTTTGCGCAGTGGTCTTATCTAGAGCAACCCAAATGGTCAATACCTGATAGCCATCCATCGGCCAATAGGGTTGATCATTATGCCACCGGGTTGGATTTGTAGTGCCGGGTTCCTTAACAAATAGCTGGTCATACAGTAAATTGACCCTATCTCCACCCATAATTTGGCGAGCAATTGCAGGCATCGGGGATTCTAAACAAAAGCGCTTAAACCCTTCATGACACTCCCAAGTGCGCAAATTCCCGTGAAAACGACCCTTTCCGCCTTCTGGTTCGTAGCCATGATAGAACGGACCTGGAGAGCTTATGTCTGCCTCTACTGCCTTGCCCAACACATCAAGCCATTCATCGCTAACCACACTACGTAAAGCGATAGCGCCATTTTCGTGGAACCTATCAATGTCTGTTTGATCTACTGAAATATTCATAACGTACCCTTACAAAACCGAACCCTTACAAAAACCGAACCTATACAAAGACAATGTAACGAACCAGTGATTGGGCAAACCTCATCAAATAGCCAAATATCGGCAAGCCGACAATACTCAGTACAATCAAGCCCATCAATGCTGCTGTACCGTAGCGTAAGTTAAGCTGTGCATACTTTGCGGCAACCTTACGCGGAAGAAAATAAGGCAGCATGTAGTGTCCGTCAAGGGGTCCAAGCGGTATCAAATTAAACAACATAAGCAGCAAATTGATGTGTGTTAACAAGGTAAAGAAGAGCATCATGCCTTCATTTTCCAAGCCGTTAGCAAGTAACATTACGTAAACATTGATACTGACCACAGCCACTACCAGGTTCATAAACGGCCCTGCAGCAGCAACCCAAAGGGTTGAGTATCTTGAGGTAAAATTTCGCGGATCTGTGGGCACGGGTTTGGCATATCCAAAACCAACAAACACCACCATCAATAAACCAAAGGGATCAATATGGGCTAACGGATTGAGCGTCAGACGCCCAGCTTGTTGAGCAGTAGTATCACCCTGCCACTTGGCCACAATTGCGTGACCAAACTCATGAAAGGACAGGGACAAGATTAAGGATATGATCAGCAAGGCAAACACCTGCCACTGACCTTGGTTTAACAAGAACAACACTAACTACTACTCCATAAAGGTCCACCCACAATTGCCTCGCAAAACTCAGCGCTAAAGGCTTTTGCAGGAACATTGTGCGGCCCAACAAAGGCCGCAGAAAATGGCACCTCTAGCTCAGGGTTGTCCGCAATACGCATATGTATTTCGTGCCGCAACTTACGGCCACTTTCACCAAATGCACTGTCTCGCAGCGTAGTCAAACGTGCACAGGTACGAAGCCTCGCCATTCTTTTAACTCGCTCTGCTACGTAATAATCAAAAATATTCGTCGTCCAGGGTTGGTTTTTTAACAAGGCATCTCTTACCAGGCGAACATCACGATGAGTGACAGACAACCCTTGACCGATAATCGGATCGTTGCGCCCCGCTGCATCACCAATAAGTACAACGCCCTCTCGCACTGGCGAATCAACCCAAGCATCAAAATTTGGGTACGAAATACACCTGCTCACAGGTGTAGCATGCACAATTGTGTCCGCATAGGGTATACATTTAAGCTGCCAAGATTCGAGAAACTTTGCCTGACCTTGCACACCAAGCAATCGAGTCCTGTCCTGCCTAGGCCAACCCAGATAGATTCTAACTTTGCCACTGCCCTGGGGGAAAGCGAGTACATTGGCATCTCCCTCACTGGCAACCACCTGTAATTCTTCAGGCCAATCGTGAGCACCTTCCACTAACATTCCGGAAAACAAATGATGTTCTTCATCATGAAATAGCTGGCAGCCTATTTGTTTTGCAACCACCCCATTGCGACCATCAGCACCCACTACCCACCTAGGGCGTACTGTATAGTCTTTGTTATCATGACTGAATTGAACTGTTGGCGGACACCCACTTCTAACTCGCAGCTTCGATACACCGCGTAAGAAAACTACACCAGCTTGCATGGCTGCGTCATTGAGTAGATTGCACGTAGCAGGATGCCCAAAACACAGGGGGGCATCAAACAGGTCAGAGAAGTCAACGGTTCGTTGTTGCGCTTGAGACGTTGTCATAAACTCGTTGTAGGTCACATGTCTTTGTGGCCGATGCCCACCAGCATCGACATATAAATCCATCAAGCCAAGCTTCTTGGCTTCTCTAACACCCCAAGGGGCAAGCCATTCACCACGAACAACATCTTTGTGCACCAAGCTCTTCTCTAGCAATAGCACCTTTACGCCATTTTTAGCTAGAGATGTTGCCAAGGCACCACCACCAATACCTGCACCTACAATGACGATATCAAAGGCGCTCGTGTCGATTGAATTGTCCACTTCTTGCACGTAAAAGAATGCCCATGAGGGTTCCGCCCACCCTAACCGAAGGTGTAGATTCGAGCAATTGTTGTGGCGCAGAAAGCTAGTGAGTGAGAATGAAACAGAGCTGCTGACTAAGCTGACGAAAGCCGGAGATTCTTTCATCAAGATCAAGAATCGCGCTTTGATCTATTTGGACCTCGCCAACCAGCATACCAATCGCACGATCTGATATCCAAATAGGCGCAAGCAGACAGGGTCGCTCATGGGTATTCTCAAAATGTACAAATTTATTGATCAGCGCTTGGTCAAACATCTGCTGCGCAGTTCCAGATTGGCAATAGGCATCTAGTTCAGCCAGACCACACCCGGCGGCATATTTTACTTTCAGCGCAGCTCGGTCGCGGGACAGCAATAAGAAATAGCCCCGGGTACAGCCAATGCCAGTCACTACGCCATTGACAACACACTGCATGAGTTCATCTCTCCCCAAATCCTGCTCAATACCTTCTGCTATTTCCCGCAAACAATCCATTTGACCCTGCATGGACATAGCCGGAACCAACTGATCTGGGTCAAAGAGCAAGTTGTCGCTGCCTTCGACAGATGTACTTCTATGTGCTGGCTTGTCAGTATCTGGCTCGATTTGCGCAATACCAAACTGTGCTGCTATCTCCCTGGCTGCTTGTTGGTTTGACTGTGCAAGTTGACGAACCTCCTCTTCTGGCAAAGACAAACGTTTGGCAAGATTGGCAAGAACTTGCCTAACTTCTGTTCCTTCCCAAGCAATGTCTTCATCGCTATCTGCTAACAATTCGGCCAAAACATGCGCTTGATTTACCATACTCACCAACGGATCAGATCGACGAGCCTGATTATTCAAGTTAGAAGCTAGTTCGCCCAAGCTCCAATCATCCACTAGCGCGTGACTCAAAGATGCTAACTCAAAACCTAACACTTTTACTTCAGCTTCCTCAACAGTGCCACCTTGCGTAAGTATTTCACTCAGCAACATTTCAAGCTCAACAGCTTCTTCCTCAGCACGAGACCAGAAGGCCATTTGTCCAACATACTTAAACAGTGCCGCAGCAAATACCTCATCAGCTTGTTCATGGCCTTCTAGTTTGGCAAAAGCACGCGCCTGCACAGCAGCATGGAAAGACCGAGACATAAACTGCGCCACCCGCGCGTGCATATTACCTTTGAGCATTTCTTCAATCACTGAAACAGACAGCGCCAAATCTTTAATTGCATCAAAGCCGATCATCACCACAGCAGTACTAATGGTATCAATGAGCCTGTTCTGTAGATTGAATATGGGACTATTAGCAACTTGGATCAGCCGCGCAGACATCGATACGTCATGTCCTACCACCTCAGATAGATCATCCGCGGAGGCACCCTTGTCGGTCGCCACATGTCGTACATCACGCACTGTACGAGCGAACACAGGTAAGCTAGAAGTATTTAAGCGGGCTCGCCATTGATCCAATTTTTGCGGCATCGACACATCCAATTTGTTCTACTAAGTGTAGACGTGGATATGAAGTTTCACCTGGTCTAGTAAGCTATTGGGTGTTCCGGCAAAATAACCCCTACACTATCGGCGTAAGCTTGCCACGCGGCTATCAATTCCTCGCGAATTTGCGGGAATTCGCCACTGAGATCTTGCTGCTCACCTTGGTCGGTCGCGAGGTTATACAGTTGCCACTGGCCTGTGCCGTAAGGGGCTTCTTGAAGCAATATTTTCCAACTCCCTCGTTGCGCCGCGCGACGCCCATAGGTTTCCAACGCCACCACTTCGTCCTCCGCATACGCACTCGTACCTCCACGCCACCTAGCCAACAATGAACGTCCCATCATGGAAGAAACACCACGTACACCAGCGAGGTCGAGGAACGAAGGCGCTACATCCATAACACGCATGTAGGCATCATCGATACCGGCGGTGTTCCCGGGTAGGACCACAAATGCTGGCACACGGATGCCACCTTCAGAAACCTTACTTTTAGACGCACGAAACGGAGCAGTCGAAGCCCTAGCCCATGCTGGACCCAATGACGTGTAAGAGTCTTTGTTACCTATATTTTCGGTACTGTTGTTAAAATTGTTATCCACCCAGTGATCAACGTTAGCGTAGGTTTCCATATCGTGCCCCTCTGCGCCATTGTCAGACATGAAAAAAATAACGGTGTTTTCAAGTCGGTTTTGCCGCTCTAATTCTGCCAACAACCGGCCAATGTTTTGATCTACTCTATCGACCATTGCTGCATACACTTCCATGCGGGCTTGAGCGGCGGCCTTATCCGCATCAGGTAGTGTATTCCAAGCCGTCATCCCCGCTTCAAAATCTACAGCTTGAGCAGAGGGGCTGATAACACCCTGTTGTGCAGCACCTGCTAAGCGCTGGGCACGTAACACATCCCAACCTTGGTCATATTTCCCTCGATATTTTTCAATATCTTCAGCGTGGGCTTGAAGCGGCCAATGTGGTGCGGTATATCCCAAATAAGCGAAGAATGGCTTTGTGCCAGCATCACCGATGTAGCTGATCAGCTTATCCGTCATAAAATCAGATGAGTAAAACTCTTCTGGCAATTGCACCGGCTGATCGTCTTCCAACCAGTTCGCTTTATCGTATCTTTCAAACAATGGCGTGTCATCAAAGTGCCCGGCACCACCTTCAAGCAAAACAAAACTTCGCTTAAAACCACGACGCCCTGGCAACGACTGTGCATCGTAGCCGAGGTGCCACTTCGCCACCGCCATGGTTTCATAGCCGTGTTGCGATAAGTGCTCTGCTATGGTGGGCACTGATGGCAACAATTGATTCCGGTAAACATTGCTGACTTTTTGTAATTCAGTTTCCAAACCACTCTGCGACCCCATACCGGCAAGATGATTATCTGTGCCAGTGATCAACATGGCCCGTGTGGGCGCACAACTGGGCGCTGTATGGAAATTGGTGAGACGAACGCCAGCACGCGCCAACTGATCTATATGCGGAGTGCTAATTTCGCCGCCAAAGGCACCGATGTCCGTATAGCCTAAATCGTCAAGGACTATGAGCAATATGTTGGGTCTAGTGATTTGCTGTGGTTGGCACCCTAGCAGCAGGATAGAAAATAACAAACCAACACACATTTTCAAAGCACAATTTTTGCGCATAAGTTTTTCCGTATTTGCCCTTACGGCAGAGGATATTCAGAGAAGAAGTTGTCTGCGTTTGGCAATGTTATCCTCGCTAATCGCGCAGCATCCAATTGCACCTCGCTGTCCAGCAAATTATTCAGAAACAACAAGTAACCCACAACGGCATAAGTATCATCTACGCTTAATGTTCCCGGGGTTGCATAGGGCATGGCTCGCTGCACATAGTCAAAAATACTGGTTGCGTAAGGCCAGTACGAACCAATAGTTCTGACGTTTGGCAAGCTACCACCGGCTAATGGGGCGTTTATTCCGTTAACACCATTCATGCCATGACAGACCATACACTGTTGCTCATACACAAGTTTGCCTTGAGCAACACTCCCCGACCCAGCAGGCAAGCCTGAACCATCTGCAAACACCGTCAGATCAACAACCTCGTTAGGCGCGAGAATCTGACCCAAATTTGGTGCTTCGGCGTAGGCACCGCCGGCGTTCCCCAATGCCAGCAACATACACGCAACCACCCAACTACGCATAACAATTCTCCAATGAACCGTTACCGTTCACCTGCCAACTTTGAATGGCATTGTAGTGATAAAAAAACTGCTCACCCCTGGCTGCCAATAACTCTGCACGTGTTGGCTGCACGCCGTGATCATCGTAGGCACGACTCAACAGTACGCACGCGCCACCATTCCACTGCCAGGCGGTTCGGAATCGAGTCAGCGCTTGCGGCAAGACAGGACCATCTAACTCTGCTTCCGCCCAGGTGCGCCCCCCATCGGCTGAGATTTCAACCCGTTTAACGCTACCCTGGCCACTCCAGGCGATACCACTTATCTCATAAAAACCCTTCCCCGCAAGGCTTAAACCCGGTGATGGACTGGTTATGACCGATTTAATCTGCATGGGAAAAGTGAACATCTGCGAACGCCCATCTTTAAGTAAATCTGTGTACTTCGATGTTTCCTGACGAGACATTGCCGGCTGGCTACTCAACCGCAGCCCACTCAACCACTTAACACTCGCGTTACCTTCATAACCAGGCAGGAACAAGCGCATGGGATAGCCTTGTTCGGGTCTTAATCGTTCACCATTCTGATAAAACGCTAAGATCGCATCGTCCAACATTTTATCCAACGGAACACTTCGGTTCATTTTTGCAGCATCACTACCTTCAGCAATCACCCATTTTGCCTGGGACTGAATACCTGCCTCATCTAACAAGGTAGACAGTTGGATACCCGTCCATTCACTACCAGAAACCAGACCGTGAATGTTTGCACAATCTAGTTTCGCAGGCTCGGGTCTAAGATTTACCCCACTATTACCAGAACATTCTAAGAACTTGATGCTCGACACCATCGGGTAGCGCATTAAGTTGTTGACCGAGAACTTCAGCGGGCGGTCAACCAGACCATGAATAGTTAAACTGTGTTGCTCCGGATCGATGTCCGGCACACCACTATGGTGGCGTTCAAAATGCACACCGTTCGGGGTAATGGTTCCACGCAAATGCTGCAACGGGCTACGTGAAGCACCACTACCGTTGGTTCCCACTTGTAATGAAAAAGCGCCACGTTGCACATGGGCTTCATGCGCACTCGGCTGCCCGTATCCACTCACCCCTGCGCCAGGACTCTGCGCCCAAATGGGGCGTAATTGGCCTTGCGCATTTGCCTGGGGAAGCGCGCCGACACTACCCATCACAATACCGGCCTTGAGCAAGCTTCTGCGGTTTAGTAGGCCATTGCCTGCAATTGGTATTAGTTCATCGGGCATGTGTCAAATGGCCTTTTGATCACGAAGATTTTCTATTTCTGCATCGCTTAGCCCTGCCAACTCTCGCAGGACGCTGTCTGTATCTGCACCCAAGGAGCGAACATCATTAAGTTCCGGGGGATCAATATCACGGTATCGCAAAGGAGTTTGAAATTGCGCAATCTCCCCCAATTGTTGGTGTTGACGTTTTTTCAGGGAGCCTCTTTGCGCCATATGCGGGTCGTTAATAGCGTCTTCCAGGTTCTGTACTGGCGCACAAATAACCCCATGCTTTTGAGCAACTGCAAATATATCTGCCTTTAAATGCCGACAAGTCCAGGCATTTACTCGCTCATCAACGGCATCGATATTCTCAGCACGGGCTTGCATGGTTGCGAAACGCGGGTCTTCAACAAGCTCTGGCTCCCCCATGGCATCACATAGGTTTCTCCAATGTCCTTCCCGAATACAGATTATCGCCACATAACCATCCACCGTTTGATAGACATTGTAGGGTGACAACGTCCCAGCTGGGTGACGATTGCCAGCTCGCGGGCGTTGCTCGCCAGCAATGTAGTAGCTGCCAAGAGCGGTCGCCAAGGTGGGAAACACCGAATCTTGCATGGAGATATCTACGGTCGCACCTTCATCACTGCGGGTTCGACCTAACAAAGCACTCACAATAGCCGCATACAAATGTGTTCCAGCAATAAAGTCAGCGAAGGCTGCTGCAGTCTTTAATGGCGGGCCACCATCTTCCCCAGTGACACTCATCACCCCGGTCATTGCCTGCAACGTTATGTCCATGCCCAGATATTCTCGATAGGGGCCGTTAGCCACACCATAGCCAGTACTTGATGCGTAAATAAGTTTCGGGTTGATAGCGCGCAACACTTGCGCTCCAATACCGTATCGATCCATCGTGCCCGGTGCAAAATTTTCAAACACAACGTCCACAGACTTCACCAAAGTTTTCAACAGGCTTTGGCCTGCAGGCGATTTGATATTCAGAGTAATGCACTCTTTGTTAGCATTGAGGGAAGTAAAGGGATAAGTCGCAGGTGAAGAAGTACCCCGTGCGCGCAAGGTTTCACCCGCCCGACTTTCCACTTTAATCACCCGCGCGCCGGCCTGTGCTAACAAGAAACCGCAATACGGTCCGTTATAAACCTGCCCGAAATCGAGTACCGTAACGCCTTCTAGAGGTTGTGAGTGCAATGTTTTAGCTCAGCATGCTAGCCTGACCCAGTAGGTACTTCTGTAAATGGAATACCCTTGTCCATGCGCGGCTCTTGAGGTAGCCCTAAGACCCGTTCGGCAATGATATTGGCCATGATCTCATCGGTACCACCGGCAATACGCAACCCAGGAATAGACATGTAAGTGTCTTGGAACAAAGCCGCAAAAGCCTCATCCTGCACCGAATCACGGACAATGCCTTGCTGCTCCAGCAGATCAATGGCAAACGACGCCATATCCTGAGACTTCACCGCCCCAACCAATTTGCCAATGGAGTTTTCAGGACCAGGAATATCGCCTCGCGACAAAGCCGAGAGCGTTCGGTAACTGGTGAACTTAAGTCCTGATTCCTGTACATACCAGTTGGCTAACTTGGCGCGCACATGGTTGTCTTCGATGGCCGGCTTGCCATTGATATTCACACTCTGTGCTAACCGCTTAACAGTACTAAAACGGGTACCGCCGCCGCCGGCACCAATGCTGGCACGTTCATTCATTAAGGTGGTTAAGGCGACTTTCCAACCCTGCCCAACCTCACCCAAACGCTGACTGTCTGGAATACGAACATCGGTAAAATACACTTCGTTAAAGTTTGATTCGCCAGAGATTTGTTTGATGGGTTTAATTTCAATACCCGGACTTTTCATGTCTAAGAAAAAGTACGACAACCCTTTGTGTTTCGGCACATTGGGATCTGTGCGCACAACCAAAATGCCGTAGTCAGAATAGTGAGCACCAGAAGTCCATATTTTCTGACCGTTGACAATCCAGTCGTCACCATCGCGCTCAGCCTTAGTTCGCAGCGCTGCCAGGTCTGACCCACCAGCGGGCTCACTAAACAACTGACACCAGACATCTTCACCGCTGGCAAGGCGTGGTAAGTAACGTTGCTGATCTTCTGAGCTGGCATAACTCATCATGGTAGGTGCTGCCATACCTTGACCAATTCCAAACATGCCGGTTTCAGGAGATTCAACCTTGGCTTCTTCTTGCGCCAAAATAACTTGCTGGATGGGATTTGCGCCTCGACCACCAAACTCTTGCGGCCAACGTATACATGCCCAGCCAGCGTCGGCTTTACGTTTTTGCCAAAATTTCCCGCGCGCCATGTAGTCCATACCACTCAGTTCTTTTTCGGTTGGTGCATTAGCTTCGAGCCACGTGCGGGCTTCTTCACGGAATGCACTTTCTTCTGCTGTATCTTCAAAATCCATAATATTTCCCGTTAAGCTGCGTTAGTTTGATCGGTGGCTTGTATCAGTTTTTCTTGCCATTGACCTTCGCTGCCAATCACTACCGCCAGCACCTTCGAACGTCGATAATAGAATTGGCAATCAAATTCCCATGTAAAACCCATACCGCCATGGGTTTGAATATTTTCTTTCGAGGCGTAGTAAAACGCTTGGGTAGAGCCCACCCGCGCCGTTGCGGCAGCCAGTGGCAGTTCGTCTGCATCGGAATTCAGTGCCCAGGCACCATAATAAGCATTCGAACGTGCCAAAGTATTCTTTACATACATATCTGCTAACTTGTGTTTGATGGCTTGATAGGAGGCGATAGAACGCCCAAAGGCATAACGGCCCATGGCGTAGTTGATCGCCATCTCCAAACACGCATCAGAACCACCCAGTTGCTCCCAAGCTATCATCACCGCCGCTCGATCTAATATGCGCTCAAGCCCAGCCCAACCTTCACCTTCGTTACCCAGTAGCTGCGCCGTGGCGCCATCAAAAGTGACATTGGCGTGATTGCGCGAAGGATCGATGGTTTTAACCGCTTCGCAACTCACACCGCTTTGATCCATAGCAACCAAATACATCGATGCTCCGTCACCGCCAGCACTGCTGGCCACAACGATCATCATGTCTGCGATTTGTGCGTCGGCAACCACTACCTTACTTCCGGAAATTTTGCCGTCAGTAACACTAACTGCCAAGCCTGCTGCGCAAGTTTGTCCCGCGCCTTCTGCGTAGGCCAACGTGCCTATGCACTCACCCGCAGCTAGTTTCGGTAACCATGTTTCTTTTTGTTGTTGGCTACCGGCCGCTAGTAGGGCTTCAGTTGCTAAATAGACCGATGACGAAAACGGTACCGGTGCGCAAGCGCGCCCCAACTCTTCTGCAATCACTACCAGCTCTAGATACGACAGCCCAAGCCCACCATATTCCTCAGGTATGACGGTTGCCGTCCAACCCATCTCGGCGATCTTTTTCCACAAATCTTCGGCATACAATTCATCACCGTCTAAGACACGTCGAACTACTTCCGGCGGACAGTTATCATTCAAAAATCCACGTGCTTGATCGCGTATTAAATTCTGGTCTTCACCAAATTCGAAGTTCATCACTTCCCCATTTTTTTCCTTTGAACCTTAGATTGTGCACAGATTGCCGCGAAAGTGCTAACTCCAGTGTCATTTTCTCCCGGCGGGTTGCCACACAGAGCGCCTAAGTACAAACAGGGGTAAAAGCTAGACACACTTGTTCTCGCCTCGTGATCTCTTCCGTGCCACCATAGTTGGTCAATAAGTGAGCCTTTGGACGATTATGCCTGCCGCTGTTTATGGCCATCAAGACACCACGTTTCGATCTTGTGGTGGTGAAACTGGTATACGTCGCCTGGTACATGACTTCTACAACATTATGTCTGGCGACCCCGAATACACTCGTATTTGGTCCTGGCATACCAAAGAAAGAAGGGTTACTGAAGACAAGTTAGCCTGCTTTTTGTGCGGTTGGACGGGTGGTCCTGCGCTATACCAAGAAAAGTACGGACGCATCAGTATCCCCGGTTCTCACCAGCACCTGAGTGTGACCGAACAAGAGCGTGATATGTGGTTGAGTTGCATGGCCGGCGCACTTGCATTGCAAGACTATCCCGAAGACTTGGTGAGTTATCTATTGGTAGAATTGGCTAAGCCCGCAGAGATGATTCGCAGAACATCTCAGGCACAAAGGAAGGCCAATCTTTGAGAGTTATCAGCCCACCCGCCGAAAGAAACAAGCAACCCATACTGGAGGTTTTAACGACCAGGCTGAAGCCTAATCAACGCGTGCTAGAACTGGCGTGCGGCACCCTTCAACACGCCCTGCATTTCACCGCGAGCCTACCCAATGTATGCTGGCAACCCACTGATCTCTCCACAGAAACAGTCGAGGCGGGACAGCATTTACTGGCATCGAAAACAGCGAAAGCACCTGCAAACTTACAAGCGCCCATACCACTCGATGTGCTTAGCTTGCCTTGGGTAGTACCTGCCTTTGATAGCGTATATGCAGCAAATTTATTGCATATCAGCCCCATCGAGGTGGTTTCAGGGGTTTTTGTTGGTGCATCATTAGGCCAGGCCCAAAGCGTATATATTTACGGTCCATTCCTTCTGCAAGGGCAAAATACCGCGCAAAGTAATCTAGATTTCGACGCAAGCCTGCGTGGGCGAAACCCGGTGTGGGGAATTCGACAACTCAAATTTGTTGAGCAACAGGCGCTAGCTCAAGGGTATACGTTGACAGAAACAGTGCCCATGCCTGTCAACAACTTGTTGCTAGAATTTACCTCCGGTTAATCGCGCTAAAAAGGCAACAATACATGAGTGACTTAGAGCTAGTGTCCTGGGTTACGATTTCATATCTACTGGCGAACATGCTTTCTTTTACGGCCCAATCAGCAACGGCCTCATCTCCTTAGCCGCTGCTGCCGGTGCGACAACCAAAATCAAGCTCATGAGTACCATCACCCTCGTCCCCCTCTACCCTGCGGCGTTGCGCTCGCCATGGCACCGGCTGGCTCCCCTATATGTATACCCCTGAACAACTACATAGCAGCCTGACCAAGATCAATGTTATAGCGCAACAACACCATCGCACGGAACCGGTTAAACCGGGTCAATTCATTTTTTTGCAGTACATGAAGATCGCGATATAGCCGTGGAAATGGCAACCAAAAGGCTATCGAAACAATACAACCAAGACTTTTCAAAACTTGTGCATAAGTATGCTATCGCTGGAAATCCGCAAGATTGTGTAGAGAGAATTAGGCAATATGTGGACGCCGGTGCAAAAACCATCATTCTCAACTCTGCCTGCCTCGCGTCTTATACTCACGAAAACAAACAGCTCATGGCGCAACAGGTCATTCCCGCTCTTAAGGGTTCAATCTAGGAAACCTTTGATTCAGTCTCAAAAGCTCAGAGAATCTGGCGCACAGGCTCTTAGCCTAACTTTTTCATAACGTCGCCAAACAGCACTTCGTCACTTGCGAGTTCTTTGGTTTGCGCCAGCGGCTTTGAGACCCATGTTTCGTTGATCAGATCTCGCCACGAAATATTATTGTTGGTTCCGTTGCCACCCCAAGACCCACAGCCTAAAGAAAAAGTCTGACGCATTCCATTCCACAAATTTCCACTATTGGAAGCGGCCTGGGGTTGGTTAACCATGATCCGCGAAGTCTTCGTTGCGTAGGCTAGCTTCATGATATTTTCATCGCTGTTTGAATAAATTCCACAAGAATGACCCTGGCCCTGATAAGACTGGATATTGTTAGTCAGCTCAATAGCATGATCGATGTCTTGGGCTCTATACACGGTCATAACAACAGATAGCTTTTCACCGGAAAACGGAAACTGTGCACCCCAGCCTTTTTCAGCGACCATCAAAAACTGCGTGCCACTAGGTATATCGAAACCGGCCATAGCGGCTATTTTGGATGCTGGCTGAGCAACAATGGCTGTATTCAAGCGGCCTTCATCATCCCAAAGGGTTGTTTGCAGCTTTGCCTTTTCATCCGCTGTAACCAAATAGCCACCTTGATCTTTGAGTTTTCGGAGCATGTCATCGTATATTTTGTCCACCAACAGAACTGAATTGTCTGCTGAGCACGAGGCCGCCAAATCTAGGGTTTTCGAAATTCTGATTTTTTCAGCCGCATCGTCTAGATCTGCAGTTTCATCTACGGTAATGACAGCATTTCCCACACCCACACCCAAGGCTGGCGTACCGCTAGAATAGGCTGCCGTCACCATGGCACCGCCACCTGTGGCTAGAACGCGGTCACATTGTTTCATCAGTTCATTGGTGGTGTCTAAGCTGGGCACTTCAATGGCGATAACAAGATCCGCAGGGCCACCCATTTTTTCTAATGCCGCGCGCATGTAGTCACAAATTTTCTTGTTGGTGAGCTTTGCCCGAGGATGGGGTGCGATGATGATTGAATTGCGCCCTTTGATCGCATGTATGGCTTTAATCACCGGCGTTGCTTCAGGGTTGGTCGAGGGGGCAAGAGCACCAATTACACCCATCGGCTTGGCTATTTTTACTAATGCCCGCTTGCTGTCTTCTTCCAGCACACCCACCGACTTGTCATCAATAATGTCCATCAACGCGGCACGTGTTTTTCGTTGAATTTTTAAATATTTTCCATCGTAGTTACCTAACTGAGTTTCATCCACGGCAAATTGTGCAATTTCTTCCGCGATACCTGGCTTAGCAACAGACCAGACCATGGCTCTGATCAATGCATCTACCTGCGCCTGGTCATAACCCTCAATCTGTTGTTGAGCGATGCGTGAGCGTTCGATGAGCCCTCGGACTTCTTCGTCTGGGCTAATTTGAGATGTCACTTTCTGTTCGGCCATAACGTTTGCTCCTGGAAAATTTCAGTAGAAATTTTACACCAACGACTAGGGAACCTCTGATTAATTATCGTTTTCTCAGAGCTTCTCGCGCTTGCCAGCACCAGGCGCGCGCCGCAGGTGATATCGAGTATATCGG
>JAADHW010000298.1 GCA_013151695.1 Gammaproteobacteria bacterium | reverse complement strand
GGTTAGTTAGTAGATTGAAGCTGAAATACGCCCCCATACCACAACCCGCAAAAACACCTATTTCCCCATCAAAACCCGCAGGGGTATGGCCAGCACGTTCCAATGCTTCCCATGCAACTTCGTAGAACTGACGGTGTTGTGGGTCAAGAATTGCTGCTTCCTTGGGGCTGAAACCAAAAAATTCCGGGTCAAACTGTTCTATGTCTTGTAGGGAAACCCCAGCTTTGACGTAGTTTGGGTCAGCCAGCGCTCGTTTAGAAACGCCTCGAGCGAGCAGTTCTTCATCACTATATGTTTCGACTTGCTCAATACCGTTTTCAATGATATGCCAATACTCGTCCGGTGTGCGTGCACCAGGAACGCGTATGGCCATTCCAACTATGGCAATATCATTTTCGTTAACTTCTTCCATGCGACCGTCAATTCCCCGTTAATGCGGCGTTGCGTTCTTAGGACGCGCGACGGCGGCGCAAGGCTCTG
Source organism: Gammaproteobacteria bacterium (assembly GCA_013151695.1). Lineage (GTDB taxonomy): Bacteria > Pseudomonadota > Gammaproteobacteria > Pseudomonadales > Azotimanducaceae > UBA4421. The sequence continues at coordinate 3,028 of JAADHW010000298.1, read as the reverse complement.
CGCTGTTCGCCACGACTAACACTCTGTTTTACACTGCGACTATCAGTACCACTTGTTAAGTACTCTGCGAGCGCCTTAATGGTAGTGTGCTCATACAAATCGGTGAGTGATATGGGTTGTTCGATTGCTTCTTTAAGTTGCCCATGTAACTGAACTACCAGCAAGGAATGGCCACCTAGATCGAAAAAATTCTCGCTTAGACCAACGGCATCAAGTTTTAAAACCTTACACCACAAATTGCCAATCAGTTTTTCGACATCGCTGCTAGGTGCAGTATCCGCGGCTAAATTCCGAGTAACAGCCTGTTTTATCTCTAACAGTGCCTTGCGGTCGAGCTTGCCATTTGCGGTTCTAGGCATGTATTGGATGGTGACAAATTCATTAGGAACCATGTACTCGGGTAGTGTGCCCCGCAACATGTTGCGCATTTCGCCTGTATCTAGAGTGGCATCTGCTCTGGCGGTCACGTAGGCAACCAGCCTCTGATCGCCATCATCTTCTTGACGAACCACCACCGCTGCCTCGCTAATTTTCTGGTCGGCTTCCAGGCGGGATTCTATTTCTCCAAGTTCAATTCGATAGCCCCGAACTTTAACTTGAAAATCGGTTCGCCCCTGATAGTCAAGCAAGCCATCTTCGCGGAACACCGCGAGATCGCCGGTAGCGTACATACGTTTGCCAACATCACTGGTAAATGGATTGTCGAGAAATTTTTCACTGGTTAGTTCGGGGCGGTTCAGGTAGCCCCGCGCCACGCCATCTCCGGCGATGAACAATTCACCAGGTATTCCTGTTGGTAAAGGCTTATGAAATTTGTCTAATACATAAACCTGTGTGTTGGCAACGGGCGTGCCGATAGATATTCCCTGATCCAAATTCTCAATGCGACTTGTCAGCGACCAAATTGTTGTCTCTGTTGGGCCATACATGTTCGACAGGGTACCGGGATTAACGGCTTTCACTTCTGCGGCTAAGGTGGGTGGTAAAGCTTCCCCGCCGAGCAGAATATGGTCAATTTTACCAAGTGCTGAGCGTGAATCTGCGTCAGTTAAGTACATTCGCGCAGTAGAAGGCGTGCATTGAAGGTGGCTAATACTGTGTGCGTTGATTAGATCCGAAAAGCTATTGCCGTTCATTTCTACAGGTTTCGCGTTAACAACCTCGACCATTTGTTGTCGAAGCATATTGAGCTTGGGTAAGCTGTCCATGATGAGTTGAGTTTCAACCCCAAAGTCCATTAGACACGCAATTTCATTAACTCCGGCTCTGTCTGCTTTTGCTAACATGTTCATACAACGCGTGTTGTCGCCAAACAAGCCACTATCTTCGAAGTAACGTTCAAACGCGAAATTTAGTATTGTGTCGACATCCTCGTCGCTCAGTGAACGTAAATCTACATCTTCTGGTTTACTTTCTTCTCCTCCAGGACGCTTGAAAGCGGGGAATGACCACGCATAGTCCATTGCAAGTTTCATTGAACTAGATAGGTAATCTTTCATTGGTTCCCTGACGAGATCTCTCACTTCGTCAGTATCGTCGCCAATGAAGGTATGAAGCATGAGGGCAACTTGTCCTGTAGCAGGGTCAAATCCGGCTTCAGAGCGAGCATCGCGATACATTTTTATTTTCTCGGCGACCTCTTCAATGGTCTGCCCTAACAAGTGAGTTAATACATGTAACCCTAATCGACCAGCATCTTTCCAAGTTTCTGGATTCCCTGCAGTGGTGATCCAGCAAGGCAGTTCTTTTTGTACTGGACGAGGAAGTGATTCCACTTCAACATCACCTAGTGGCCCAGGGAAAGTTAACTTTTCTCCTCGCCACAATTGGCGAACTTGTTCGAGTTGATCGTACATGACCTGTTTGTTGTTGGCATGATTTTCAGGACGCAGAATGAAGTCTGTCGGATTCCAGCCAGATGCAGCTGCAACTTCCACTCTGCCGTTTGAAAGGTTATCAACAACAGCCCATTCTTCGGCGCTTCGTACGGGATGGTGTAGGGGCACTACACAACTGCCAGCCCGAATGGTGATGTTATTGGCTATCGCGGCGACAGCAGCACCCGTGACCGCAGGGTTTGGATAAGGCCCGCCAAAGGCGTGAAAATGACGTTCTGGTGTCCACACTGCAGAGAAACCGTTTGCGTCAAAATATTTCGACCCTTCAAGTAACAGCCTATACTTTTCTGGTCCGGGGGCATCATCGTTACCCCACATGAAAAGGCTCATATCAAGTACGTGGGATGGCTGCGCGTCTGTTGCCTGAACGTTGGAGCGACTTTGCGCTTCATCATAAAGGACAACTTTAAAACCGCGGTTGAGGGTCCATAGGAGCTCTAGCACAGAGATGTCGAAAGATAGACTAGTCACAGCAAGCCATGTGCGATTTTCCTGTTTCGCACCAGGTACGGCTTGGTCCATAGCAACGAAGAAATTTACTACATTTCTATGCTCAAGCATTACTCCCTTTGGCTTGCCAGTTGATCCAGAGGTATAGATGACATAAGCCAAATTGTTTGACTGAACCGTGCTTTGCTGGGCTTGATCAACCTCGGTTTTTTGGCTAATAGAGTCGATATCCAACAAGGTAGCCTTGGTATCGGGAATACTTGCTCGTAGGCTGCTCTGGAAAATCACAGTCGCCATGTCAGAATCTTCGACCATAAATGCTATTCGGTCGGCAGGAAACGCTGGATCTAGTGGAACGTAAGCCGCGCCAGCCTTCAGCACCCCAATCGTGGCTATGATCAACTCAATAGAGCGTGAAACGTAAATGCCAACCAGATTGTCGGGTCCAATACCCTGTTGGGATAGGTGTGTGGCCACGTTACTGGCTCGTGTATTCAGTTCGCCATAAGTTATACTTTGGCCTGCAGCTATCAATGCTATTGAATCGGGCGCGCTTGCCGCCAAGTTCTCAAATTCTGAGTGCATCAGTAGGGTTGAGTCGTAACTTTTTTCTGTTTGGTTGAGCTTAACAAGTAACCGGTCGCGCTCTTTGCTCGAAAGTAAGTCGAGATCGCAGTACC
>JAADHW010000015.1:5313-23669 GCA_013151695.1 Gammaproteobacteria bacterium | reverse complement strand
AGTAGCAAACTGGGCGGTGACCTGCACACTGTGACTATTTTCGGCAAAGACAAGTTCGTATCTGTGAGTTGCCCCGTGACTCGCCAGTGAAGTGAGGCCAGTTAGACCCAACAACAGCAGCGTTGAGTGCCGACAACGGTATTTCCTATTTTTCTTTATTAAAATCAATTAGATACCATGCATATTTAACAACTTAGGTAATCTACGACAACCTAAGGTTTGGCAAAAAACATGCTATAAAGTTCAATCTGGCGATTGCGTTTCCAAACTTGATCAGCCGTTAAGAAAACAGATGTGCAAACTGCTCACGCAATAAGTTTTTTTGAACCTTACCCATGGTGTTGCGCGGTAATTCAGGCAGGTTGACCACCTTTTTGGGCTGTTTGAATCGAGCCAATTGACCCTCTAATGCTTTGTCGATTTGCCTGATATCCACTTCTCGGTGCTGCGGCACCACTACTGCGACCACACCTTCGCCGAAGTCTGCATGGGGTATCCCAATGACAGCACTCTCTAACACTTCAGGCATTTCGTCGAGCAAACGCTCAACTTCTTTGGGATAAATGTTGTACCCACCACTGATGACCAAGTCTTTTGCGCGACCAACAATAGACACCCTACCTTGCGCATCCACGGTGCCGAGGTCGCCTGTAATGAAAAAACCGTCTGCTCGAATTTCTTCAGCGGTTTTATCTGGCATCCGCCAATACCCTGAAAAAACGTTAGGTCCTGTGACTTCAATGGTGCCCACATCTCCTACGGGCACCTCGCTACCCTGATCATCTGCGATTCGTAAGGTTAGCCCCGGCAAGGCAAAGCCGACGGTCTCTGGCACGCGCTCGCCATCCAAGGGATTGGTAGTGTTGATGATGGTCTCACTCATGCCATATCGCTCTAGAATGCGTTGACCTGTACGCGTTTCCCATTCGTTAAAGGTTTGTTCTGTGAGTGGTGCCGAGCCGCAAATATAAACCCGCATGTGCGCAGCCTCATTTGCGCCAAAGTCTGCATCCGCAAGCAGACGCACATAAAAAGTCGGCACCCCCATCATTACTGTACAGCGTGTTAAAGCCGAGCGAACAAGTTGTGCATCAAATTTCGGCAAAAATTCCATCGGCGTACCATTCAACAACGCGCAATGGCTAGCAATAAAAAGCCCATGCACATGGAAAATAGGTAATGCATGCAACAACACATCATCATCCCGCCAACCCCACGCTTCACTCAACGCGTGTGCATTAGAACTCAAATTACCGTGGCTGAGCATCGCCCCCTTGGATTTACCGGTAGTACCCGAAGTATATAAAATTGCGGCCAAATCAGATTCATCACGCGAACACAAGGGTGGAATGGTTAGATCACGTTGCTGCATGGCATCGACCAGCGAACCTTTGGCATCAGCGGTGAGGGTTAAACTGCTGACATCATGACGAGCTTGCGCACCAACAAATAACGAAGGCTGCGCGTCGGCCAAGAAATAGTCGAGTTCTTTAGTAGTATATGCAGCATTCAAAGGCACATATACACCACCGACCCGCAAGGTGGCCAAGTACAACGCCAGGTTCTCGGCAGATTTATCAACCTGCACCACAACGCGATCACCGGGCATGACATTTTGTGCGATCAGGACTGCACTGATACGTTCAACACAGTCTTGTAAATCGGCATAGCGCCAGACCTTATCTTGCGGCATGCGCAGGCAGTCATCTTGGGCATGCTGTTCAAAAACCGCCTCCAGCGTATGGTAGAAATTTGTCATCAGGTCCCCCTTAGTCAGTGTCTATTATGAAGCGCTTAGACGCTTATGAGAAACATCTATTAACTGATTGATTTTTTTGCGGAATAGGCGTTGCTAGGCTTGCATAGATCTGTTAAATTTCTCGCGATTTTAGCCCTGCCGGGTAATGGATTCGAGGTGGAGGGGATTCCATCATTCGATATTCCCATAACAATAATAAATAATTGGGAAATTTATAAGCCGCCTCTGGCGGCTTTTTTCATTTAAACTGTCCCGCTATGACCATCTGCACCTATCTCGTTCCTCGCATCAGTAAGCCTTTCAGCGCCATATTAACTTTACCTGGCAGCAAATCTATTGCCCTACGCCAACTGGCTATCGCCGCGGTCACTAAAGGTCAAAGTACTTTATTCGGTGTTCCTGCATGCGACGACAGCGCCGCCATGCTCGACTGTTTACGCGCGCTCGGCGTCAAGGTAAAACAACACAAGGACCATATAGAAGTGGTCGGTCCGATGAATTACGACAAACCAGTCATACTAAACGCACGCATGAGTGGCGCATCAACTCGGTTACTTATCGGGCTGGCTGCTCTGCGCAGTGGTTCAACCACCATCGACGGCCATAGTTCTTTGCGCGAACGAACCAACGCGCCTTTATTTAATGTACTCAAACAACACGGCTGTCGAGTAGATAGTGCAGATGGAAAGTTGCCCGTTAATATTTCTGGCCCGCTTGATACAAACACCAGCATTAGCGTGGACGGATCACTTTCGAGCCAATACATTACCGCATTGATGGTAGCCGTCGCAGGACAAAGCGTCACCAAGCCCAGACACATTAAAATTCTCGGCGAACTGGTATCACGCCCTTACATTGACATCACCATCAATGAACTTGCCAAGCGAGGGATCACTGCACGATGGCAGAACAAAAGTGATTTGGTGATCGAGCCCGGTGAGCTACTGCCAGGCAGCATTACGGTCGAAGGCGACGCCACCGCGGCTACCTATTTTTCCGCATTGGCAACCTTACACGGTTCTCAAGTCACATTAGCCAACCTCGGCAACACTACCCATCAAGGCGACTATGCTTTTTGTGAGCTTATGGCCAAGCTCGGCGCGCAAGTGACACAAAACCAAACGCATACAGTCATCAAAGGGCCACAAAAGCTTCAGCCCTTGCCCCCAACAGATATGACCAGCATGCCAGACGCTGCGCTTACACTGATCGCCATGGCGCCATTGTTACCTGCAACAACTCACATTGAAGGGTTAAGTTCCCTACATCACAAAGAATGTGATCGACTGGAGTGTTCAGCCAAAGAACTACGTGCCATGGGTGTTGATGTAGACACCACCCAAGACTCAACTCAGATTCAACCCGTACGCGAGCTAAAAGCCCACACCCTGTCGACTTACCACGACCACCGCATGGCCATGGCATTTTCGCTGTTAGGCAGTGTTTCGGGTTCGCTGCAGGTAGACGACAAGGCGGTAGTAGACAAGACTTACCCTGACTATTGGCTAGACTATGCTCGCGTGAGTTAAGTTTCTCTAAGCAAAGAAAGCAGTGGCGTAGCTCATTGCAAGGCCAGCTTGGGAAGGGGTGTTTTCTAGACGAGCTTGCGGCCCCTCCGGGCTCCCCAAAGAATCGCAAAAGCCCGCACTCGGTCTTTTTCAGTTTTTCGGCGCTGCGTTTAACGCCTAGAAAACACCCCTTCCCAAGCTGACCTTGATGCGTTATCTCCCGTCTTTGTGGGTAACATGCTGACAAAAACCAAGCCGCCGATCGCACCCGCCACACATTGAGACAGCAAACCCACAGTTGTTCGAGTCACCGCCAGCGGATGAATACCTGAACCAATCACAGTTGTTAACGCTGCCTCAGCGGCAAATATACCGGCAAAACCTGCTGACACGTAAGCCAACGTGCGCAACTGCGGCACCCATTTTATGATTAGTCGAGCGATCAAAAAGCCCAGCAGCAAAGCTACCGCGATGACTGGCAGATAGATTTGCATCATGCCAAATAGATCGTTAGAAGCGGTATAAAAACGAGTGGCAACGTCTACAGATAAACCCATTTCAACAAGATTGGCAAGATTCAACTGACCATAGCTCACAACCGCCAGAATGTAGGTGGTAACCACAGCAGCAACAAATGCTAGAACAACTCGCAACTATATCTCCCTCATTATATTTACTAGTATTTTCACCAGTATTCCCACCAACTGCGCCAGACGCGATACCATAGCACACATACCACTGAACCGAAGTTCGCTATGAATTTACAACGCTGCCCTCGCTTAGAACATATCCGTTCCATCAGCCTTACACTTTTAGGCGTACCGTTGCTCTTTCTAAGCCTATGTGGCCAGGCTGCAGAACCGGACTACGAACTAACTACCGTGGCTCAAGACTTAGTACCTTGGAGTATCGCGTTCCTGCCAAATGGCGACCGTCTTATCACAGAATTACCCGGACGATTGCGTCGCATTACCTCCACCGGCGAATTGCAAGCGCCAATCTCCGGTGTACCTGAAGTCTATTTTGCAGGACAAGGTGGATTGTTTGACGTGCTGCTAGCGCAAGATTTCAAGCAAAGCCAAACCCTCTACCTCTCTTATTCCTCAGGCAACGACGAAGCAAATGCCACAACTGTTGCAAAAGCCCAACTGGTAGGCAATACACTACAAAATGTCACGATCATCTTTACTGCATCGCCGACAAAATACGCGCCACAACACTTCGGCGGCCGCTTGGCCTGGATGGCTGACGGCACTCTGTTGTTGAGTACCGGAGACGGCTTCGACTTTCGTGAACAGGCACAAAACATATCGAGCCATCTGGGCAAGACAGTCCGTATGAACGCAGACGGCACACCAGCCTCTGGAAACCCTTTTGCAGACAGCCCGTATGTGTGGACCTATGGGCATAGAAACCCGCAAGGTTTAGCTGTCACTAGAAACGGCACTGTCTACTTACATGAGCACGGCCCACGCGGTGGCGACGAAGTGAACAAGCTATTTCCTGGCGGCAATTTCGGATGGCCCGCAATCAGCTACGGCATGGACTACAACGGCGCCTTTGTTACGCCATTCACCCAGTACGAGGGAATGGAACAACCGCAACATATCTGGGCATCTTCTATTGGTCCTTCCGGTTTCATGATCTACGAAGGAAACATGTTTCCCGAATGGCAGGGAGACTTCTTTGTTGGCGCCCTTGTTAATGAAGAAGTGCGCCGCTTGAGCCGCAACAATAGCGAAGTAATGACCGAAGAGACTGTATTTGATGAAATCGATGCTCGTATAAGGGATATTCGAGAGGCACCAGACGGCTCTATATATGTGCTAACAGACCCACCCAGCGGTCGGGTTATCTGGATCAAGCGATAAGCGCCTCCTCAACAGCACAATCTATGAAAGTGTAAAATTCTTGTAACGATTCCAGTTTGAGGATAGGAATCTCTAGGCGCGTGCTTGAAGATGTTTAACTTGTCATAAGAAATCGTCAGGGGATGGGTGATGGATGCAAGAGCTATAGGGGCAGAGTTCTTTGGAACCTTTTGGTTAGTGTTAGGCGGTTGCGGCAGCGCAGTGCTTGCCGCAGCTTTTCCTGAGGTCGGCATCGGGCTGGTCGGCGTGTCATTAGCGTTCGGTTTAACGGTGCTAACCATGGCCTACGCCATCGGCCACATATCTGGGTGCCATTTGAACCCAGCAGTTTCTATCGGGTTATGGGCTAGCGGAAGATTCGAAGGTGCCAAGCTTGGCCCCTATATTATCGCGCAAGTTATGGGCGCCATTGGCGGTGCATTTGTACTGTACATCATTGCCAGCGGTCAGCCTGGGTTTGATCTCGACGCAGGATTTGCTGCAAACGGCTATGCCAGTCACTCGCCGGGTGGTTATTCACTCATGTCTGGCATGGTCATCGAGTTTGTGATGACTTTTATGTTTCTAATCATCATCCTCGGCGCCACCGATTCCAGAGCACCTGCCGGATTTGCGCCCATCGCCATCGGGCTTGGTTTAACCCTAATCCACTTGGTCTCTATTCCGGTCACCAATACATCGGTGAACCCGGCACGTAGTACAGGACAAGCAATATTTGTCGGCGGATGGGCCATTTCTCAACTGTGGATGTTCTGGCTGATGCCCATCGCAGGTGCCATCGCTGCCAGTGTGGTTTACAAATTGCTTGGTTCCGGTGATACGCGCTAGGAGCTTGCTTGAATGGCTGAAGGAGGCCAACCGGTTAACTAAAGAAAGTGTCCAAACGCTTCAATATCCGATATATTCCGCCCATGCCTAGGACCTCCACTTTAATTGCCATTCTTGCGTGCATTAGTCTTGTTGCAATACAACTAAGCGGGTTGCATATGCACGCCAATGCCAATGAACACAATGATGGCTTACATCTAACCCATCGTCATTTTGTTGCTACGCAAGACCACTATCATCATGGCAGCTCTGAAGCGCATAACCACAGCGCAGGAACTGACTTTGCGCTGACCGAACAGCTCAGCACAAGCGGGACAAAACTGATTCCGCTACTTATCCTGATTGTGATCGCGGCTCTATTAGGCCTCAGATTACACACGCAGCTTCGATCATCTCCAACACAATCCGAAAAAGTCCGCCACCGAGAGCGCTGGCGTCCGCCACTTCGCGCTCCGCCGATCTCCTTGTAATCCAACCCATCAAATCGACTTCGGATGGTAACCGCCGTGCGTAGTCTTGTTCGAATTACAAATGCATTTTGGCAAATGCAAAAGGAGAACCACAAATGTGGACATCATTCACGTACCGAGTTGGTGCGTGGTACCTGCTGCTTGTAGTCATCGTCGCCGTGCTGACACCATCTGTGTCAGCAAGCGAGGGTGCCATAGTTGGCTTAGACGAGGCTATTCGCAAAACACTCACGCGTAATCCGTCTTTAATTGCCTTTGGGTATCAAATCGAGGCGCAACGCGGACGCTTAACCCAATCAGAGCTTCGCCCCAATCCGGAACTAGGCGTGCAGGTTGAAAATGCACTCGGTTCAGGGAATTTCGAAGGAATAGATCGCGCCGAGACCACCCTTAGCTTGGGTTGGGTACTAGAGCGCGGCAAGCGGCAAGCACGAGTTGCAGCAGCTCATGCCAGTGTTTCGTTGTTCGAGTCTGAAGCAAACCTTCGGCGAACAGATGCAGCTGCGCAAACGGCTCGACTGTTCCTCGACAGCCTCGCCAATCAAGAACAACTGGTCCAAACACAAGCAGCCGTCACGCTCGCAGAAGCAACGGTGACAGCTGTTGGAAAACGTGTGCATGCAGGTCGAACCCCGGACGCCGATCTGGCTCGCGCAGAAGCGCAACTAGCCCGTACACAGCTCGCGCGCGGGGACGCTGAACATGAATTGAAGACCGCAAATCATCGTTTGGCAGCCCAATGGGGAGAGGCGCAGCCTGATTTCCTCAAGGTTAGCGGCGACCTCCACAAGATACCGAAGATCAAAGACTTTAAGGATCTACGCAATAGAATTGAACAGAATCCAGAGCTCTCACGTTATCTTACCCAGCAGCGACTACGGCAAGCCGAATTGCGTTTGGCACAATCAGAAGCGAAACCCAATTGGCGTGTGAACGCGGGTATTCGCCGATTAGAACAAAGTGATGATCAAGCCCTTATTGCTGGCATCACAATCCCACTGGCACTACGCAATCGTAACCAAGGTCGGATTGCAGAGGCTCGCGCCAACCTTGCCAGGGTCGAAGCAGATCGAAGCGCCACTCACCTACAACTCGAAACGCAGTTATTTGCGTTCTACCAAGAATTACAACACAGCTTGCATCGCACCAAGGCATTGCGCGAGGAGATCTTGCCAAGGGTTGAGAAAGCTCTAGCAGACACCCAACGCGCTTACTCAGCGGGTCGTTACGGATACTTCGAGCTACAACTTGTACAAAGTGACGTGCTAAGCACGCGGATGGCATTGGTCGAGGCGAGCGTTGACGCCCACAAACGCCTGATCGAAATAGAACGACTGACCAATACGGTAATGACGTCTTCGGTCCAGCAACCATGAGGTATGTGATGAACAATTTTCAATGTATTTGGTTGGCCGCTCTGGTAGTAGGCCTGGCGGGGTGTGGAGACGCGACGGGACAAAGCGTCGCCGAACACAGCGTCTCTGAACACAGCGGGCACGGCGAAGCGGCAGAGGTTGAACCTGCCAAGGGTGTGCACGGCGGCCGTCTGTTGATCGACGAAGATTTTACCCTCGAGCTCTCAATTTTCGAAGGCAACGTACCGCCTGAGTTTCGCGTGTGGGTGACCAACAAGGGAGCACCAGTAGCGCCCGCCGATGTTCGTCTTGAGGTGACGTTAACTCGATTGGGTGGCATCAAGAACAAAATCGCTTTTCGTCAGCAAGACGACTTTCTGCGAGGCGATACGGTGATCTACGAACCGCATTCTTTTGTCGTGACCATCGAGGCGCAACATGCGGGTCAAGTCCACCGTTGGCAATACGACAACTTCGAAGGACGGACACGCATTGGGTCCGAGATAGCGCAGGCGTTTGGGGTCGAGACTGAAAATGCAGGATCGGCCACGATTAAAGATACCGTCGCGGTCTACGGTCGAGTTGTACTAAATACGGAGATGGTGCGTGTAGTCAGCGCTCGCTTTGATGGTGTTATTCAATCTGTGAACGTTTCCATTGGCGACACGGTGCGCAAAGGACAGGCCCTGACGACAATCGAGAGCAATGAAAGCTTAAAAAATTACACTATCACCGCACCCATTGGTGGGCTAGTGACCGAACGATTCGGCAATCCGGGCGAACAGACCGCCGCACGACCACTATTTACGATCACGGACAACTCCACGGTTTGGGTCGAACTCGCGGTGTTTCCGGCCGGTAGGATGGGGGTTCGTCCCGGAGCCACTGTAACCGTAGAAACAAGTGATGGCGCCATCAAACGAGAGGGTGTGATCGATCGCCTCAATACAACCGTTGAGGCCAATCAGTCCGTGCTTGCGCGCGTAGTGTTAGAAAACGCGGATGGCGCGTTGTTACCTGGCATGTATTTAACCGGTGAGATTGAAATTGCTGAACATACGGTCCCTCTAGCAGTGAAACGTAGCGGTTTGCAGGCCTTTCGCGATTTCACGGTGGTCTACGCCCAGATTGGTGATGAGTACGAAGTGCGCATGCTAGAGCTTGGCCGTCAGGATGAGCAGTGGGTTGAAGTGCTCGGCGGCTTAGACCCAGGCACACGCTACGTCACGACCAACAGTTATCTCATCAAAGCCGACGTCGAAAAGTCCGGCGCATCACACGACCACTAAGGGCGATTGCATGTTAGAACACATCATTAAACTGTCGCTTGCGCGACGTGGATTAGTCTTTTTCATTGTCTTGTTATTGATCGGTCTGGGAATATGGAATTTCACTCGACTACCCATTGACGCCCTCCCGGACATCACTAACGTGCAGGTTGTGGTTCACACACAAGCATCGGGCTACACACCTTTAGAAGTTGAGCAGCGTGTGACGTTTCCGTTAGAAAATGCCATGGCTGGTATTCCACAACTTGCATACACGCGCTCAATATCGCGCTACAGCCTCTCTCAAATCACGGTGGTATTTGAAGAAGGTACTGACATCTATTTTGCGCGTCAACAGGTCGCGGAGCGGATGAATGCAGCAAAAACGGTGCTGCCCAATTCTTTGCAGCCTACGTTAGGGCCTATAGCGACGGGTCTTGGCGAGATCTTTATGTTCACCGTCGGTTCACAGCCCGGTGCACTGCTTGCGGATGGTCAACCGATTACCTCGACCGACCTCCGCTCCGTACATGATTGGATCATTCGGCCTCAGCTACTGCGGGTACCCGGGGTGGTTGAGGTCAACCCCATCGGGGGGTTTAAGAAAGAAATTCTTATCGCACCTGAGCCCGCAAAATTGTTGGCCTACGGGCTCAGCTACGCGGACGTGGTGACCGCATTAGAACAAAACAACACTAATCGAGGTGCAGGTTTCATTGAGCATAACGGAGCGCAATGGCTCATGCGTATTCCAGGCCAGGCAAACTCGATAGACGAGCTCGGTTTGATCGTTGTGGATGAAACAGACGGCGTACCGATTCGCATACGTGATATTGCAAGTGTCGGTTTGGGCAAAGAACTCCGTTCAGGTGCTGCGACGCAAGACGGTCATGAAGTGGTTATGAGTACGGTGTTCATGCTAATCGGCGAGAATAGCCGCGCCGTCGCGCATGCAGTAGGTGAAAAACTGCAAGAGGTTCAGGCGAGTTTGCCGCCGGGTATTACCGCAACAGCAGTCTATGATCGCACGGGTTTAGTCGACAAAACGCTGGTGACCGTAAGAACCAATCTCCTCGAGGGTGCGCTATTAGTGATTGTGATATTGCTGCTGTTTCTCGGCAATATACGTGCAGCCCTTCTCACCGCAGCGGTTATTCCGGTGGCTATGCTGATGACAATCACTGGCATGGTACAGAGCAAGACAAGCGCCAATCTAATGAGCCTTGGCGCGCTCGATTTTGGACTGATCGTTGATGGCGCGATTATCATTGTCGAGAATTGCATACGCCGGTTGAGTCAAGCGGGTGCTCGGGGTACCCAATCACTCAACGAACGACTGACGGTTGTTTTCGAAGCCACCCATGAGGTGATACGCCCGGCGATGTTCGGAGTCTTTATCATAACCGCCGTCTACATTCCGATCTTTGCACTGACTGGGGTCGAGGGGAAGATGTTCCATCCAATGGCCATCACTGTGGTTATCGCATTGGTCAGCGCCATGATCCTGTCTATTACATTTATCCCAGCTGGTATCGCTTTGTTGTTACGCAAGCCAATCGAAGTGAAAGAGAATGTCATCGTACGCGGAGCGCGCTCGCTGTATCGGCCAGTGCTAAATGTAGCTTTAAATTTTCGTTGGCTTGTCACAAGTTCCGCCGTTGTGCTGGTGATCGTGTGCAGTTGGGCGGCAACTCGACTGGGTACCGAATTTATACCCAATCTCGACGAAGGTGACATCGCCATGCACGCCTTGCGAATTCCGGGTACCTCCCTCAGTCAAGCGGTTCAATCCCAGGAGCTGTTGGAAGCCGAGATTAGGAAAATGCCGGAAGTTGAGCGAGTATTCGCCAAAATAGGTACGGCAGAAGTGGCAACTGATGCGGTACCGCCGAGTGTTGCAGACAATTTTATTATCCTCAAACCGCGGCACCAATGGCCTGATCCAGACAAATCAAAGGCGCAGATCGTTCGTGAGTTGGAGCAACGTGTAACCCCCATACCCGGCAATCGTTATGAGTTTCTACAACCCATACAAATGAGATTTAACGAATTGATTGCCGGTATCCGCTCAGAACTGGCGGTTAAAGTATTTGGTGACGACTTCGACACGCTGATCGCCTTGGGAGATGAGATAGAACAAGCCATCGGTCAGGTGCCAGGCGCGGCAGATGTCGCGGTTGAACAGGCCACGGGCTTACCGATGCTGACCATAGAGCCCAATCGCGAAGCGTTAGCACGCTACGGTTTGAGCATATCTTATCTACAAAGTCTCGTTACGACGGCTCTGGGAGGTACCGTCGCAGGACAATTTTACGAAGGTGATCGGCGTGCCGATATCGTGGTGCGATTGCCCGAACGGTTGCGTACCAACCCAGATGGCTTAAGAGATCTACCAGTACCCTTGCCCAGCGGTAACTTTGTGCCACTTGGCGAGCTGGTAAGTATGCAACTCGCCAATGGTTACAATCAAATCAACAGGGAGAACGGCAAACGCCGAGTTGTGGTAAGTGCCAATGTGCGTGACCGTGACCTTGGCTCCTTTGTCAACGATGTCCAAGCAAGAATTGCCCAACAAGTTAACATCCCGGCTGGCTATTGGGTCGAATATGGCGGCACCTATCAAAACCTGCAATCAGCCAGCAATCGCCTGAGCGTCGTCGTGCCGGTTACGCTACTGCTAATCGTTGGTCTATTGGTGATGGCTTTGGGGTCGTTCCGCGATGCGGGCATCATCTTCTCAGGTGTCCCATTAGCATTGACCGGTGGCATCATTGCGTTGTTAATTCGAGGCATACCATTCTCGATTTCTGCCGCGGTTGGATTTATCGCACTCTCAGGCATTGCGGTGTTGAATGGATTGGTGATGGTTTCCTGTATACGTGGCTTACGTGCGCAAGGTTGGACCCTCGATGAGAGCATTCAAGAAGGTGCGTTGATTCGGCTGCGGCCAGTCTTGATGACCGCGCTGGTCGCAGCCCTGGGGTTTGTGCCGATGGCGTTCAACACAGGTATTGGCTCAGAAGTGCAACGACCGTTAGCAACAGTGGTCATTGGTGGCATCATTTCATCAACATTATTGACCCTCATTGTTCTACCTGCTTTGTATCGATTGGTGCATGGACGATCTCAAACGATCGATGTGGCTCGAAAACACTCTTCTGACTTAGTGGCTGAGACGTAGCATTCTGGTAGCCCCGGTAGGAATCGAACCTACATCTACCGCTTAGGAGGCGGTCGTTCTATCCGTTGAACTACGAGGCCGTTGATCTGTCAGTTGTGGCGCCGCAATATACCCTATCTACTGGGTATAACGCTCTACTTCCACCAAACAAGTATTGGCACTGGGTCCTTGAGCCAAGCTCGATGTACCTATATCCAAAGTCAGCACGTTCGGGTTACCGTTAAGCTCTAGATCAATTTTGTTGCATGCCAAATTAGGTTTAAACCAAGCACCGGTCGGCAATAGCACCACATCTACTAACAACAAATCATCAAACCGTACCCCCACCAAACAAGCCCCGCGATCATTAAATACTCGCGCCATATCTCCTTGTTTGATACCACGCGCAGCAGCAGCTGTAGAATGCATAGTCAGCACCTCCTTACCATTGATTTTACCCGCCTGGCTATACGCAGCGTGATCCAGCTGGCTATGTAGTCGCCTTTCTGGCTGCGGACTGAGTAATGCCAACGGATAATGATGGGCTGTTCCTCCACCCAACCATTCTGCAGGCTCCATCCAGGTTGGGTGAGCAGGACAATTTGCATAATCAAATTCCGCAATCGTCTCGGAGTAAATTTCAATTCGGCCTGATGGCGTACTTAAGGAATTCTTTTTTGCATCACTTCGAAAGGCCGCCAACCAAACCTCACGAGGTTTGGCTTCGGGAATACGGTATTGTTTGTCTTGTCGAAACTTCGCAAAGCTTGGCAGTTCAAAACCTTGCTGTTTGGCTCGCTCTGCGGATTGGTGCCACATATGTTCCAACCATTGGCTGGGGGAACGCCCTTGCGTGAAGGCTTCCTTAAGCCCTAACACTTTAGCCAACCCTGTGAATATCTCGTGGTCAGACCGTGCATCGTGCTGAGGCTCGATAGCCTGCTGCATAAAGTGAGCATACGGATCATGACTAGACGCACAAATGTCTTCACGCTCCAGTGCTGTGGTGGCAGGAAATACAATATCTGCCCATTTCGCTACTGGCGTCCACCAAGGTTCGTTGACAATCACGGTACTAGGTTTGCGCCACGCTCTAACCAGCCGGTTTAGATCTTGGTGATGATGAAACGGGTTGCCTCCCGCCCAGTAGATTAAATCTATCTCCGGGTATTTAATCTCCTGACCGTCATAATGAATTGTTTCTCCGGGATTTAGCAACATGTCAGCAATTCTGGCCACAGGTATGGCAAAGCCAGTCGGGTTTCTGCCTTTGCTCAGAGTTGTCCAATTGAATCGTCGCCACGCACTACCAATAAAACCTTCTGCCCCATAACCAAAGCCGAAGCCTCCACCCGGCAGGCCAATCTGTCCTAACATGGCGGCTAGCGTGACCAGCATCCAATAGGGTTGTTCACCGTGGTGGGCTCGTTGTAGTGACCAAGCGGCAGATAGAAATGTGCGTTGCTCTACGAGCTGTGTGGCCAAATTTTCTATCACATGCGCATCTATGTTGCAGATACTCTGTGCCCACTGCGGTGATTTCGGCTGGCCGTCTTGTTTGCCTAGCAGATACTCACAAAATAGTTCATACCCTACCGCATGGGTACTCAAGAAACTTCTATCTGCCAAGCCTTGGGTTTCTAACACATAGGCAAGTGCCAACATGAATGCAACATCTGTACCTGGCCTATACCCTATCCACTGTGCGTTTAACCACTCAGGTGCATCGCTGGCAACAGGTGAGATATTCACAAACCGCACACCCGCTGTAATTGCTTCCTGCAAGCTAGATTTAGTTTGGTGTTCTGTTATACCCCCATATGCGACTTGAGTATTTCTCAGCGCAATACCGCCAAAGGCAACAAACAATTTTGTGTGTTGCGCAATTTCTGGCCAAGCAGGTTGCGCTAATTCCATTTCATGCCACGGCGCCACCACATGCGGCAAGATGACTTGAGCGGCGGCTGTACTGTACGAATTCATCGCACGCGTACTGCCACCCACAAGATTAATAAAGCGGTGGAGTTGAGATTGTGCGTGATGGAAACGCCCGGCGCTTGCCCAGCCGTATGACCCGGCGAAGATTGATGTGTTACCTAAATTGTCGGCGACTCGTTTGATATCCAAGGCGGCAAGTTCTAATGCCTCATCCCAAGAGACTGCAACAAATTCATCATTGCCTCTAGCCATGCGGTTTCGGTCACCACCCGCTAGCCAGCCTTTTCTGATGTATGGTTGATCGATGCGAGTTTTATGTTGGATACCGTCTACCAGAAGCTGGCCAATCGCAGACGGATCAGGATCATCACGAATGCCATTAACGCTTACAATGCGCCCAGCTTCTACTTCGACCTCATAAACACCCCATTGGGTGGCGGTTTGGTATTTCATGACCAGCAGAGTAGACAAACCCTGCTGATTTGCCAAATGTGGCGTTTTTTACGTCGTCAGCGCTCGCGTGTCGCGCGTAGAGATGAGCGTGTGGCGAGCAATACTGCGCCTCACAAGCTCACGCCAGCCCGTCGGTGCAGTGCGCAAATGACGCAAGTCGCTGAGGGCGACGTCTGAGATGCGATAAGTACCACAGCTTGGGCAATCTACGTTATGGATATCACCGTTCGCAATCTGCGTCTGGCTGTTGTCGTGAAATGGACATGTTCCCATTGAAATCACCTTCCCTTCCAATTGGTAAAATACAATGCCGCTAGTATGCCCTGGTGAGTTTAGCGGCATGTAGTTACTACGTAATGAAGTTGTATCCTCGACGACTACGGGTGATATTTTGCCGGTACTTCAAAGCCGAAGATTCGGGCGCTGTTTAAACCCAAAATTTTCGCGCGCTCCTCGTCGTTCAACCCATCCATAGTGCGTTCAATGGCTTGCGCGGAATGCGGCCACGTGCCTTCGTGATGAGGAAAATCGTTGGCCCAGATAAAATTGTCTACCAGGCCATATTCCCGGGCGAGATCAAGACCCACTTTGTCTTCTTGAAAACTCGAAAATCCATTTTGCTTGAAATACTCGCTGGGTAAAAATTTGAGTTTCGGTCGAGCAAACATATGATGTTTTTTGTAGGCCTCATCCAGCGCTTGTAAGGTCCATGCAACCCAGCCAATGCCCGCCTCGATGGCACCAAACTGTAACTTAGGGTAGCGATCAAGTACGCCGGAAGCACAAAGATTGGCAATAGGCTCCATAGTGGGGGCAAGTGAATGTACCGCATAGTTAATCACTGCGCCGCCATTGCCACGCGATGTGCGAGGATCTCGACCGGTAGAAACATGAAAGGTCATGGGCAAATCAACATCTTGAACACAAGCCCAAAGATCATCAAATTCTGGCAGGTTGTAGTTTAGATCTTCGTGATTGGGTGCGCCCCATACTGGCTTGCAGGGCAACGACAAGCCTTTAAACCCGAGCTCAGCACAGCGCGTAATCTCAGCAATTGCACCTTCAACATCACCCGTGGCAATACACGCCATGGGGGCTAATTTATCGTTGTAGGCCGAAAACTCTTCCCATGCCCACTCATTCCACGCACGACACATCATTTGACTGAACTTTGAATCTGGCGTCGCCCAAATGGTCAAGCCAAGGTTTGGGAACAACACCTCGGCATCAACCCCATCCAATGCTAGGTCACTGATACGACTCTCGGGGCTTCTACCCGAGGCGTTGCGCAGTGCGTCTTCACCTTCCATCTTAATATTGCGAATGCGAAGCGGGCGAAAGCCCTCGGTTTTTTGAAACTTGTCTCCCTGCTTGTCTACTTGGACACCGGGCAACCGATGCCAATATTGCTCTGGCATGCGTTTCTGCCACAGGTCTTTCGGTTCTTGTACATGGCCATCTGCAGATACCATGAAGTACTTGTTAGGTGCACCTGGATACGGACTTCGCGGCCAATTCTGACTGGCATTATTGGTTTCTAAACGCCAAACATTATTTTCGTCTGGTTTTGTTATGGTTTCACTCATGCCTTCTCCTCCCTCGGAACTATCGGTTAAGTGCCACGTCGTAGTTTGTTTAAACTATACCCCTCTGGCGTTTGTTCAACCAACTCAGGAACCTCGACTCGACGTGCCCGTAACTCTGCGTCGTCCGGATTAAATTGAGGCTCGTAGTCTTCGTTATACAGATCAGCATCATAATCTTCGATGCTACCGAGATCGTACTCGTCATAACTGATCTCATCCAATGATTGATACTGCGCCGAAGCTGTTGTTGCTTGGCTAAAAACACTCTCTTGATCTACCCATACCCATGCCCCATCAAAACCCGAGTTGCGTGCGGATTGAACTCGATCATCCGCCAGCTCTCTACTGCGAAAAGGACCACTGGCAACACGATGATAAAAACCACCAGCAGTTGACACACCCACAACAGAAAACTGTTCTCCCAACGAATCTAGGGCAACTTGCGCCGCTTTGTGCGCATTATCTTGCGACTGAAAACTGCCTACAGAAACCCAATATTGTAATTCTGCGACTGCTGGATAAGACCAGAGCAAAACTAAGCAACTGGCAACAATCTTAAGCCTATGCTTCATGAAAAACCAGTGAACGTGAGTACTTTCTTCATGTTAGCCATGCACACCACTATTGTCACGCCGTTCCCAAAGCAATAATTCTAAGCTGTTGTTAACTAACATATTTTAGCTACTTGCAGTGAACAAAATCATGATGCCAGCCGCTATCGCACTGCCGATGACCCCGGCAACATTTGGACCCATGGCATGCATCAACAAGAAATTTTGCGGATTGGCTTCTAGACCCACCCTATTCACCACCCGAGCAGCCATGGGTACCGCCGAGACACCTGCCGCACCGATGAGAGGGTTGATAGGTACCTTGCTCATGGCATTCATAGCTTTTGCCATCAACACCCCACTGGCAGTGCCAATCGAAAAGGCAATAATACCGAGTAGCAAAATACTGATGGTCGTGGACGAAAGAAACACATCTGCTTGCAGCTTAGAGCCAACCGCAAGACCTAAGAATATGGTCACAATATTGATCAGCGCGTTTTGTGTTGTGTCTGACAAGCGATCAACAACGCCGCATTCCTTCATTAAATTACCGAAGCAGAACATGCCCAGTAGCGGAGCGGCCGAAGGCAGCAGCAACGCAATCAAGAGGAGAAGTAGAAGTGGGAATACTATTTTTTCTAGGCGAGAAACTTCTCGTAGCTGGGTCATGACAATGCTGCGTTCATGTTTGGTCGTTAACAAGCGCATAATGGGTGGCTGAATGATAGGCACCAGCGCCATATAGGAGTATGCAGCAACCGCGATTGCCCCGAGCAAATGGGGAGCCAACTTACCGGCCACATATATTGCAGTGGGCCCATCTGCACCACCAATGATGCCAATGGCTGCTGCTTCTTTCAGGCTAAATTCCATCCACCCCAGCGACGTAAGCCCGAGTGCACCTAGCAGCGTAGCAAAAATACCGAACTGTGCAGCGGCACCGAGAAACAGTGTACGTGGGTTAGCCAGCAGTGGACCAAAATCTGTCATCGCACCTACGCCCATAAAGATAATCAACGGGAAGGCGCCTGTTTCGATGCCGACAATATAGATCAGGTGCAACAAGCCGTCACCCGTCGCAATATCAACACCTGGAATATTGGCTAGAATGCCACCAAAACCGATAGTGACAAGAAGTAGGGGTTCAAATTTCTTAGCGATGGCTAAATACAGAAGCAACAACCCGACCAAAATCATAACAAACTGGCCCCAACTCATTTGGTATAGACCAGACGCTTGCCAAAGCTCGTTAACTAACTCCAAGACAAATACTCACCATAGCGACCCACCCAGGCGTGAATCATTCGAGCTCCAACAGCAGATCGCCCACTTTTATTGAATCACCTACAGCAACGCATACCTGTCGAATTGTTCCTGCGCGAGGTGCACTGACATCGGTTTCCATTTTCATCGCTTCAAGCACAAGTACCGTGTCACCTACTTCAACCACTTGACCTGTCGACACGGGCACACCCACCACCGTTCCTGCGAGCGGCGCTACTATCGGTGTATTTGAATCAGTAGATGCGGTAACCCCTTGGGCGACTGGTTGGATAGAGGTAGTTTGCCCCCCAGCAGATATCTCCACCGTGTAGGCATTACCGTTAAC
>JAADHW010000015.1:0-5307 GCA_013151695.1 Gammaproteobacteria bacterium | reverse complement strand
TTTGACGGAGTAGACTGCTGCCCCTTCATCTGCTCCAGACGAGTTACCCGTCGCAGGTTTATTCGAAGAATTTGCTTGCGCACTTGGCGCGGGTTCAAAGGCGGCAGGGTTGTCTCGGTTTTCGAGGAAATTCAATGCAACTTGGGGAAACAGTGCATAGGTGAGCACATCATCCACCTCCTCTGCCGCCAATTTTATGCCTTGTGTTTCACTGATCTGTTTAAGTTCAACGGTGAGCGCTTCTAGCTCCGGTTCTAACAAATCTGCAGGCCGACAAGTGATAGGCTGCGCACCCGCCAGTACCAGTTTTTGAATATTCTCATCCATCGGCGCCGGCGTGGCGCCATATTCACCTTTCAAAACGCCGGCGGTTTCTTTAGTGATATTCTTATAACGCTCACCCAACAGTATATTGATCACCGCTTGGCTACCCACAATTTGTGAGGTAGGCGTGACCAAGGCGATATATCCGAGCTCTTTTCTCACCTCAGGAATTTCGCGTAACACTTCATCAAATTTTTCAGTGGCGTTCTGTTCGCGTAATTGGTTTTCAAGGTTGGTCAACATTCCACCTGGAACTTGCGCCACTAAAATACGTGAATCAACACCGCGCAAACTGCCTTCAAATTGTGCATATTTTTTACGGATTTCTCGAAAATACGCGGCGATTTCTTCTAACAGTTTGATGTCCAAGCCCGTATCGCGTTCGGTGTCTTGTAATATCGACACCACCGATTCGGTCGCGCTGTGTCCATAAGTCATGCTCATGGATGAGATCGCTGTATCCACATTGTCTATGCCCGCCTCAATAGCTTTCAGGTAGGTTGCTGTCGACAGGCCAGTGGTCGCATGGCAATGCATGTGTATAGGAATAGACAAAGAATTTTTTAAGCGACTAACCAGCTCGAAGGCTACATAGGGTTTTAACAAGCCAGCCATATCCTTAATGCACAGGCTATGCGCACCCATGTCTTCAATTTGCTTCGCCAAGTCAAGCCACAGCTCCAGGGTATGCACTGGGCTCACGGTGTAGGAAATAGTTCCTTGAGCATGTTTATCCACAGCGATAGTCGCCTTGATTGCTGTTTGCAGGTTGCGAGGATCGTTCATGGCATCAAAGATTCGAAACACATCCACGCCGTTAACGGCTGCCCGCTCTACAAACTTCTCTACCACGTCGTCCGCATAGTGGCGATAACCCAAAATATTCTGACCACGAAAAAGCATCTGTTGGGGGGTGTTGGGCATGGCTTGTTTCATCATGCGAATTCGCTCCCAGGGGTCTTCCCCTAAATAACGAATACAGGCGTCAAAGGTTGCCCCGCCCCAACTCTCTAAAGACCAAAATCCTACCTGATCCAGCTTGCTCGCAATCGGTAACATGTCTTCGATACGCATGCGCGTTGCCAACAAACTCTGGTGCGCATCGCGCAATACAACGTCGGTGATCCCCAGCTTCGAACTGCTCATCGGCTTTCCTTAGTCTCTGTTAGAGCGATTACTTTTTACGGTGCAATACTATCGCGGCAGTAATGGCCGCAACTTCTTCCTCGCGCGCACTAGGGTTACGCGTACTTCCATCAACACTTGGAAAAAAACGGCCCACAACACGAGACATGGCTACTGTGGCAAATACTAACAAGGTTAGGAACAAGAATACGGTACCCATACCCACCATCATCAGCTCTACACCGGCACTCAACAGTGGTGTCATTTCATTCTCCTTGATTCCCCAAATAGCAGCGTAGCCACCTACGGGTAACGCAATGCAATATAGCCACCAAGAATAACGCCTGCACCCCCTACCCAGACGGTCCAAGCTGGAATTTCACCCCAGAAGATATACCCTGCCAGTGTAATCCAAATCAGCGCCGTATATTCAAACGGGGCGATGGTACCAGCAGCGGCATTTTTGTACGCCAACACGGCAAAGCCGTGTGCAACGACGCTGCCAAATCCAGCCAAGGCAAATAACGCCCAATCTGCGCCCTGAGGGGTGACCCAACTGTCCCAAGTTAGGATCGCACCTAAGATCAAGGCAACAGGATAGGTGTAGAACGTCATCACCGCGGCTGGGACACTCCCAGCCAAACGTCGATTACTCAACGATAACAAAGCCCAAGACAAAGCACTGCCTAAAATAGCCCAAATTCCGGGATGGATATCGAAGCTATCCGGTTGAATAACAAATAATACACCTGCAAAACCCACCATCACGCCAATCAGTTTCCCCGTACCTATGGGTTCTCCTAACAATGGCTTCGCCAACAGCACAATCAACACCGGACTGACATAGGCAATCATCAGCGCGGTAACCAGTTCTATGTGAATCAATCCGTAGAAGAAGCCGAAGTTAGCCCCTGCAGTGAGCACACCCCGCCATAGCTGCCAGCGCCAGGAGACGTTGGTGAGGGCCGCAAAGCCCACTTGCTGTCCAACCAGTGTCAGCACGATGGGCAGAGCAAATAGGCTCCGCAGCAGAACAATTTGCGCGGTGCTAAAGTCGGCGGCTAACGCTTTCACTGCAATATCAATAGAGGTGCCGCCCAGCATTGCCGCACACATATAAATCGCACCAAGGGTGACGTTATTGTCCTTAAGCTCTGGCATGACTACCTACAACAACCCATCCAAATCATAAAGCCCGTTCATTTTATCTAAGTCTGTTTAATTTCATAAAGTCTGTTTAATTTCATAAAGACAGGGAAAGCGGTTGAGGTCGCAGCCAATCTTTCAGATAATGACGCGCCCTTATGCACCTGTGGCCAAATTGGATAAGGCACCGGTCTACGAAACCGGGGATTACAAGTTCGAATCTTGTCAGGTGCACCACGCTCTCGCTCTGCGAGCTCTCTTGAGCTTTGCGGCTTTGCCACACAACATCGGTCAGTTTGTCAGGCAAGGAACCAAAGTACCCCATGTTTGTGTTCTATTTGTCCAGCACGCCAGAGTTTATAATACCCGCGATCACTTTTAGGCAGAGGAAAGTGTTGATCGATGCGTTCAGCCAGACCCAACGAATTCCGTAATTACGCGAGAGCTAATAAACTTGCACGAGAAGTGAGTAAATCGTTCGTGGTCTCAAGTTTGTAGGGTAGAAAAATTGTAAGTCTTGAGTTGTTGCACCAAATGGTGATGGAGGGTTTTGACGCATCCAGTGTCCAGCCAAGGCTTCCTGCGTTTTAGTCTTGTCTATCCGAGGATTGGGGGTACTATCCTAATGTAGTACCATGCTTTAATCACATTTACCCCACAGCAGAAGAGATCGCGCATGGCGAGTTCAGCCCCACGGCCTACCCCCAGCTCCCAGCACGAACCGGCGCATATCGGCCTCAGCACCCTGCTAACCTATAGCCTACCCAGTGTTGGGCTGTCGTTTCTCTTCGTGTTTATGATCGTGATGTACCTGAAGTTTGCGATAGAAGATCTCGGCATGGCGGCTTCGGTTGTTGGGGGAATTTTTTTACTTTCGAGAGTGTGGGATGCGGTAAACGACCCACTTATCGGTTACCTGAGCGATCGGACCGTGTCGCGCTGGGGACGACGACACTCCTGGATGCTGCTATCGGCACCGCTGATCCTGATTTTCTCCTACATGGCGTGGTCTCCACCAAAGGAGCTGAGCGAACTCGGCATGATACTCTGGGTGACCGTAGCTATCTTCGGCTTCTACACAGCGTTTAGCATGTTCGAGGTTCCGAACCTGGCTCTCGGCGCCGAACTCTCGCAGCGACACGAAGACCGCAACCGGGTGTTCGGCGCGCGCTATGGTGCACGCTCAATAGGGCTGCTGATCGCTTTCCTGGGAGGTGCCGCCATCCTGCAGGGAGCATCCGATCGCCTTTCGACCGCATCCGTTTTGATAGGCTCCATCGGGCTGTTCACCGTGATACTGATACTCTTTTCTGTGTGGCGACTGCCCCCTGAGCGGGCCGACTATATGGGTCGCGGCAGTAGGAATCCAATCTCTGCCATACGCGACGTCTGGTCTAACCCGCATGCCCGCTTGCTGCTGTTTGTCTATTTTATCGAATACCTGGGTGTGGGCGGTGTCTCAACGATGACACCCTTTCTTGCCGAGTACGTCTTGATGAAACCCGCCGCTCTACCGATCATATTGGGCGCCTACGCGATTCCGGTGCTGATCTCAATACCGGCCTGGGTCTGGTTGGGCAACCGATTTGAAAAGAAGCAGGCGTGGATGGCCGCGATGATACTGGCAACAATCGGCTTCGGCGGCCTATTTTTTGTCTCGGAGGGTGACGTGCTGTACGCATCCATGTGTTTAGCCGTAGCCGGGATTGGCCACGGCTGCGGCAATGTGCTCGGACAGTCACTCAAGGCTGACATCATAGATTACGACGAGCTGAAAACCGGTGAGCGCAAGGAGGGTTCTTATTTCGCCGCCTGGAACTTCGCGCACAAGTTGGGCGTTGGGTTGATGATCGGCGTCGTCGGCGTAAGCCTCGACTGGGCGGGGTTCGTACCGAAAGTCGAGCAGACCGAGGCTGTAATAACCGTGATGCTAGTGTTGATTTCGGTGCTTCCCTTTCTTGGCTACGTGATTGGCATCGCCGTTTTCACCCGGTTCAGCCTTACCCGCGCCGATCACGACGCAATCCGCAACGATCTCAACCAGCGCGCGCGGCAGGCTGAAACTAGCCAATAGATAAAAAAGACGAAAGCGGGGCCTAAAGCTTGCATCATCTTCAACACATCGTTAATCGGATAGCTGGTTTTGTGTCAGCATGATTGTTCCTAACATTCATCCACAATGTTATCGATTAGACCCCAGGCCAACGCAGTGGCTGCTGTTATCTTTTTACCGGATAGGGCCATCCATGCCGCTTTTTGTCGCCCAATTCTGCGGGGAATACTGACGCAGCCACCAGCTCCGGGTATCAGACCAAATTGCAGTTCAGGCAGTTGAAAATATGTTTTTCTGGATGCTGTGACGGTGTCTGCAAACGCGGGGATTTCGACCCCGGAACCAATACATGCACTGTGCAGGTGGCAAGTAACTCTGCTCGAACATCTGGCCAATAGCCGGCCTGGGTTATGCACAGATCGAATATAGTGAGCAAAGCTGGGATCTGTGGCCAAGCCGAATTCGCGTAATTCACCGCCAACACTGAAGCATCCACCGTTTCCGCTTAGTCTCAACTGCGTGATTGTGTCATCCGTTAATATCAGTTCAAGCATTTCTACCAGTGCATCGCGCATTTCAACTGAGATCGCGTTTCGATTGTCCGGACGATTGAGCTGTGCAAAAACAATCTCTCCTTCTCGAGCAAGTTCTATTGCTGC
>JAADHW010000002.1 GCA_013151695.1 Gammaproteobacteria bacterium | reverse complement strand
ACGCGCCATGCGCGAACTAGCCCCACATCTGCCGCTGAGTTAAGCATGGAAACAATGCTCACCACACTACGAAAAATTGTCCAAGAGATGACGTCGCATAGCCAGTTTAGCGATGCAGTGCAATCTTTGGTGGCGGCGGTGAAGGATGCAATGGATACAGATGTTTGTTCCATCTTCCTGTTGAACAAAAACCGCATTGAATATGATCTTGCGGCCACCGACGGTCTCAACGTTGCCCAGGTTGGTGAAGCACGTTTGCGTACCGATCAGGGTTTGGTTGGGTTTGTGGGTCGTCGTGCTGAACCAATTAATCTGGATCAGGCTAATCAACATCCAGAGTTTCACTTTTTACCTGATTCTGGCGAGGAAGCATTCAATTCTTTTTTAGGCGTGCCCATCATTCATCAACGCAAAACTCTTGGCGTGCTGGTGGTGCAGCAAACGCAGTCGCGTAAGTTTGATGAAGCAGAAGAATCTTTCCTAGTGACGCTCGCGGCACAACTCGCTACGGTAATTGCACATGCCGAGGCTGTAGGAGATTTCGGTGTGCAACAAACCCCGTTTCAAAGCAAAGAAGACAATTGTTTTGTGGGTGTACCAGGAGCACCGGGTGTAGCCATCGGTCAGGCAGTTGTCATGCACCCCATTGCGAATTTGGAAGCTGTGCCAGAGCGCGATGCAGAAGATGTCACTTTGGAGCTGTTGCTCCTTGATCGTGCCATTGAAGCCGTGCGCGGGGATATTACCAACATCATCGAAGAGTTTTCTGCGAGCCTTCCGAAACAAGAACTTGCCCTGTTCGACGCCTATCTACACATGCTCGACGACAATGCTTTGTCTGGTGACATACGCGCACAAATTCAACGCGGCCAATGGGCTCAAGGCGCGCTAAAAAAGGTCATCCGCGAACACGTGGGACGCTTTGAGCTGATGGAAGACCCCTATCTGCGTGAGCGTGGAGCAGACGTCAAAGACCTTGGTCTGCGCGTGCTAGCCTACCTACAGGACATACGAGATAAAAAAATTCACTTCCCAAAAAATACCATTTTGGTTGGCGAGGAAGTTACGCCAGCGATGCTGGCAAATATCCCAGCAGATCGCTTGAGCGCAATAGTCTCGATCAAAGGCTCTGGAAGCTCTCATCTCGCTATCCTCGCTCGGGCATTGGACATTCCGGCGGTGATGGGAGCCATCGACCTGCCAGCTTATGATCTGGAGGGAGAGACCTTGGTAGTGGATGGCCACTACGGTGAGGTATTCACTCGTCCTTCCACCAAACGACTGATCCTTAGTAAAGAACTCATTGAGCAAGAGCGCATTTTTGATGAAGAGCTAACCGACCTCAAAGAACTCCCCTGCATCACTCAAGATGGATGGCGGGTACAGTTATGGGTAAACATTGGCCTCAGCGGTGATATTACGCGCTCACTTGACCGTGGCGCGGAAGGCATTGGTTTGTTTCGCACAGAAATACCCTTTATGTCCCAAGACCGGTTTCCCACCGAAGCTGAACAAATCGGCTTGTATCGGGAACACATGGAGGCCTTCGAGCCGCGCCCAGTGACCATGCGGACCTTGGACATTGGTGGTGACAAATCACTCACTTATTTCCCCATCAAAGAAGAGAACCCCTTTTTAGGCTGGCGCGGTATCAGGGTCACTCTCGACCACCCTGAAATTTTTCTGGTGCAAGTTCGCGCCATGCTCAAAGCCAATGCAGGTCTCATGGGAGAGCTGCGTATCATGTTGCCTATGATTTCCAGCGTAAACGAATTGTTGGAGGCAAAAGAATTGATTAGTCAGGCTCACCAAGAGGTGATGGAAGAAGGCGTAAAAGTCAAAGCGCCGCAAATAGGGGTGATGGTAGAAGTACCGGCAGCGGTATATCAAGCACGGCTGCTAGCAAGAGAATCTGATTTTCTGGCCGTGGGTTCCAATGACCTCACCCAATATATGCTTGCTGTAGACAGAAATAATCCGCGGGTCGCAGATCTATATCAAGATGTACACCCGGCTGTGATCATGGCCTTGCGAGAAGTTGCACGGGCTGCCCATACTGAACAAACAGGCATAGGTATCTGTGGCGAACTTGCCGGAACGCCAGTGGGTGCAGTATTACTCATGGCCATGGGCTTTCATGTGCTCTCCATGAACGCGACCCACTTGCCTAAGGTGAAGTGGGTGATTCGTAATATCAAACGTTCCGATGCAAGGCGAATGTTGGCTCGAGTGCTGCGCATGCATACGGCTGAGGAGATCAACGCGTTTATGCACAAGCAGCTAGAGGAAAAGGGATTAGGGCGGGTGTTGCCGCATCATCATGATTAGGAGGTAACGTATTAGCTCGGCGGTGAAGTAGGGAAGGCATTCGCGAAAGGGCCGCAGGTGAAGAAGGCGGCGCAGCGCCTGCGGAACTCGTCCATTTTTGCTGCGCAAAACCCGGACTCAAACATCCTCAGCGCCGCTGCGCGGTAACTGTGCCGCCCTCTTCACCTAAACGCGTCCTTATGTTCGCGAATGCCTTCCCTACTTCCCCGCCTAGATTTTGGTTGCTGCTGACATGAGGTTGTCAGTAGTGTTGTGGCATAGTCTGGTCGTTATTTTGTTCATGTCTCATAATGGGTATTTTTGTCCCAACACCCTGGTTGAGCCGAACTGAATCCGTAAGCGTAAAATTTCTGAGAGACACAAGGATCGACGATGGGTAAAGTCTATGACTCACTAACTCCCCAACTCATTGAGTTCATCAATCAGCAGAAGATGTTCTTTGTGGGTACAGCGCCGTTGGCTGGCGATGGTCACGTGAATATTTCACCAAAAGGCATGGATAGTTTGAGGGTGCTGGATACTCGAACCGTCGCCTATTTGGATGTGACGGGCAGTGGCGTTGAGACACTTTCTCATGTCAAAGAAAATGGGCGGTTGGTGATTATGTTTTGTGCCTTCGAAGGCAAGCCATTCACGCTGAGGTTACATGGCGAGGCAGAAGTTTTGGAAACCGACCACCCACAGTTCAATGCCTTGTTGTCTAAATTTTCCCAGCTACCTGGCGTTCGTTCGATTATTCGGCTCAATGCAGCTCGTATCGCAGACTCTTGTGGCTGGACGGTGCCACTTTATGAGCACTTAGGAACGAGAGACTACTACGACAACTATGCCGAAAAGCTTGGAAAAGAGGGGCTGCGAGAAGGCCAACTCGCTGGGAATATGCATAGTATCGATGGCCTGATTGGCCTAGACAAGCCATCGCTGTGAACATTACCAAACAATTCGAAGGCTACGCCGCAGCGTTCGAAAGGGTATTTGTCGATGACAACTGGTCACAACTCACCCAATACTTCGCGATAAATGCGTGTTACATCACTCGGGGCGCTACGTACACCAAGGCCGAAGGTCGTGAGGCTTTGTTGTCTGCGTTGAGGCATAACCTATCAAATTTTGATAGGCGTTTTGACAAGCGAGATCTGATCACCATCGAAGGACCTTGGGTTGTTGGCAATAGATTAACGCGGAAGTGGCAGTGTTGTTTCACCTTGGAAGGTGTATCC
>JAADHW010000137.1 GCA_013151695.1 Gammaproteobacteria bacterium | reverse complement strand
CCTGTTGAACCGCACCTGTCTTTATGTTTTCGAGCACGATTCTTCGCATCTGTTGTTTTATCGACACTTCCGACCTCCTGGCGTGTTCGCCAGGCTAGTAATTTCTTGTATCCGCGCGCCAGCTGAGATTTTGAGTAACTGCTGGTTCTGCCCATAAATTCGCCAATTTCTTTGTGGGTGTAACCTTCAACATCGTGCAACCAAATAACTGCACGAGTCTCCTCACCAAGACTGCCTAGCGCGCGTTCCAGGCTAGGAACTTGTGCAACCCAATCTAATGAGACTTCGTCTTGCTGAGATTCTATGACTGCTTCAGCGTCTGCAGCAGAGCGCCGTGAATGCCAGGGTGATCTTAAGCGCATGAGACAATGGTTGACTGCAACCCGTCGCACCCATCCTGGAATGGCCTCGATGGTTCGAATTTGTGGCCATTTCTCGACCAATTCAATGAAGGTATCTTGCACCACCTCCTCTGCTAATGAGCGGTCTTGAAGAATGCGTGCTGAAAGCCCCATGACCGCTTGCGCCAACACCTTATAAGCCTCCGCAATAGCTTTCCGGTCACCCACCATCACGCCCTGTGCAACCGCTGCAGGCAGGGCGAGTTTTGAAAAGCCAGACATACTCTTAGGATGCATCTATATAGGAGAAAGGTCGCAAAAATAACAGTTTTTTTCCCAAACGATCATTCGGTTTGATAAAGTTTATCTTTCTGCTCCGCAAGATAAACAAATATGCAGCCAACCGGTCCAGCCAAAGAATTGCTTATTGAGCAGTTGTTGTGCGTGTTCACCCAACGAGGTTATGACGGTGCAACCCTTGCTCACCTTGCCGCGGCTACGGATTTGAGCAAAGCCTCCCTTTACCACCACTATCCCGGCGGTAAGCCTGAAATAGCCACGGTGTTGGTCCGCTATGCCATTTCTCGAGCGCAACGATTGGCATTCAGCCATGTGGGTGGATCTGAATCACCTCGAAAACGCATGTTAAAATTTCTTCTAGGCTTCGAACAATACATCGTAGAAAATAGCACCAACTGCCTACTGGCAATTTTTATCCATCACAGCACCGCCAACCAAGAGATCGAACAGCAACAACAACTTATCTGTGCTCAGTTCAATGACTGGCACCTAGCTCTAAGCGCATTGTTCGCCAGTGCCGGGTACAAAGATAAAAAGGCAAATCGTAGTGCCCACGAATTGATGAGTAGCATTTATGGTGCCTTACTAAATGCAAAGATGCACAATTCACCCGAACTTTTCACACGCGCGATTGAACGTTTGTGTAAATCACTCGGCAAAGAACTGACCACCAAGCAAAGGAACTGACATGCGCCGTTTTCCTACAACCCGTCTACGACGTAACCGTACAGACGATTTTGTACGCCGTTTGGTGCGCGAAAACGAACTTGGCGTGAACGATTTGATCTACCCGATGTTTGTCATTCCTGGCGAGCGGCAAACATCCAAGATCGAGTCGATGCCAGGTATCTTCAGATATAGTGTTGATCGCCTGGTGGAAGAGGCCAAGTTAATTTTTGATCTGGGCATTCCGGCCATTGCACTATTCCCAAATATCGATTCCAGCAAACGTACACTGGATGGTGCAGAAGCTTATAACCCTGCCGGTTTGGTCCCCACAGCCGTCAGCGCTGTTAAAAAAGCCGTTAACGAACTTGGGATAATCACTGATGCGGCCCTCGACCCATACACTACCCATGGACAAGATGGCATCTTGGACGATGCAGGATATGTGGCAAACGACATTTCTGTGGTCGCCTTATGTAAACAAGCAAACGTATGCGCGGCAGCTGGTGCCGATGTAATCGCGCCTTCAGACATGATGGATGGGCGCATTGGGCGCATCCGCTGCGAGTTAGATGCACATCACTTCCCTAACACTAAAATAATGGCGTACTCGGCAAAGTACGCGTCATCGTACTACGGCCCATTTCGAGACGCGGTTGGTTCTAGCTCCAACTTGGGCAGCGGCAACAAGTTCACTTACCAAATGGATCCTGCTAACTCGGACGAAGCAATACAGGAAATTGCTCTGGACCTTGACGAAGGTGCTGACATGGTCATGGTAAAACCCGGCATGCCGTACTTGGACATCGTTCGAAGGGTGAAAGAAAAATTCGGCGTGCCTACATTTGCTTATCAAGTAAGTGGAGAGTACGCCATGCATATGGCCGCAATCGAGAAAGGTTGGTTGAGTGACACTGTTATTGCAGAATCTTTGTTGTGCTTTAAACGCGCAGGAGCCAACGGCGTGCTCACTTATTTCGCGAAACACATCGCGCAAAACTTAGCCTAAGCCAAACATCCGACGCCCTGCACTACAAGGTCTAACGTCATACTGGTCGCAAAGTGGTTAGAATGTTGCTATTCGAGACCTGGCCCCTTGCTACTTGGGTTTGCGCGCTCGAATAACAAAGCGGTCAGTGCGTCGATAAATCGTATCTGAATAAACCTGCACTTGGTGGCTATCCTCGGAATTAGCGAGTAAGTCAGACTCTGCTTCGATTATAAAACCCGAGCGCTGTAACAAGTTGCGAATCAATTCCGGTTCAATGCGATGTAACTCAAAATTGTCTTGCCCGGCTATGCCAACATGGTCAACAACCCCCAGTATGCCTCCGGGTTTGAGCGCTTGATAAATGCTGCCAAGAAACTCCAGTGTCTTTGGAACCCCATCACGATTATGAAAATCATGAACAATGTTGCCCAGAAACGCTAGGTCAAGCTGCGCATCAAGCTCCAGGTTTTCGTATTCGCGAATATGCATCACAACATTCGGTAATCGACTATTTGCCAGGCGATCGTTCATGGTCCGTTCGTAATAGCCGTCTGCATAATTGGTCAACACCTGTTCACGATTTTGTGAGTACACTCGACCTTCAGGACCCAC
Organism: Gammaproteobacteria bacterium; assembly: GCA_013151695.1. GTDB lineage: Bacteria > Pseudomonadota > Gammaproteobacteria > Pseudomonadales > Azotimanducaceae > UBA4421. The sequence continues at coordinate 647 of JAADHW010000137.1, read as the reverse complement.
CGCGGCGGCGAGGAGTTCAGTGGAATAGCCTGCGTAGGCGCCAATATCCATGACCGTCATGCCTGCTCTTAGTCCGAGAAAATCGAATGTCTCAAAGGGTTTACGATGGGCATCTTTGGGGAAATCGTGTTTATGGCGATCCGCCGCCTGCATCTGCTCAAGTATTCGCTGCTGCATGGCTTGCGCATCAAGGGTGGACTCTGCCGCAGCCGGCAGATGCAAAACGACAAATGTCAGGATCAAAAATATAAGTTTCATACCAAACCCGCTCCTCGTACTTGTGTTCTATTGAGTTTCTATTCCAAATAACTCATTTACTCTACCAACCATTTAGCAAAGTAGCATTGATAACAACCGCTTAGAATAGATAGGACCAGTGAGGCCGCCTGAGGATAAATAATTTAACCGCTATTTCCATTGTTTAGCAAAAGTATGGTTTTGCGGCGTTGGTAGAGTTGGCAGTCGAAGGTTCAGTAGATAGGCGGTGCGATGTCTTGGTGTTGGATGTTATTGGTATGGGAAAACTGATTTTGGTTGTTGTTTAATATTTATTTAGCATCGTAAAATTTATTTTATTCGAACTTAAATATCAGCCCTGGGGAAGATAGATTAAGTTATCGATCGTTTGTTATCAGATTGAATCCAAA
>JAADHW010000389.1:20667-23805 GCA_013151695.1 Gammaproteobacteria bacterium | reverse complement strand
TACAACCTTGCGCATGCCCGATGAAGAAGAGCCCTTGGTAGATGGTGAGGAGATTTTCGCTCGGGTGGGTAAGTTGGTTGATGCAGTAATCGATATTGGCGTGTGTGGACAAGAAGTGTCGACGGTACTCGATCTCACTGGCCCATCTGTACACATCATTAGGCAAGGCTTAGGGGTCCTCTGAGCTTTTGAGACTTGATCAGAGGATTCCTGGGTAAACTTGATTTCTAATCACGGGCCGGTACCTCTATAATAACGCCTTATATCGATTGAAGGTGCTCTTGTTGAGCAGTAATGAATCTAACCAGAGAGTTCTCTCTGGCATGCGGCCGACAGGTCGATTGCACCTGGGTCACCTACACGGGGTGCTGAACAACTGGGTGCAACTTCAGCACGAATATGAGTGCTTTTTCTTTGTCGCGGATTTGCATGCTTTGACCACTCAGTACGATGCATCCCAAGACATCGATCAATTTACCTTCGACACGATTGTCGATTGGTTGGCTGCAGGCGTGAATCCGGGTACGGCCACCATATTTGTGCAGAGCAGAGTTCCCGAACATGCTGAGTTGCATTTGATACTGTCGATGATTACACCGTTGAGCTGGTTAGAACGCGTTCCCAGCTACAAAGATCAACAACAGAAATTGCACGACAAAGATTTAGCTACCTATGGCTTCCTGGGTTATCCGCTGCTGCAATCTGCTGACATTTTGATGTATAAAGCAGGGTGGGTACCGGTGGGTGCTGATCAAGTTGCACACGTAGAGCTCACCCGTGAAATTGCTCGCCGTTTCAATCATATCTATGGGCGTGAGCCGGGTTTTGAAGAGCAGTCCGAAGCTGCAATAAAAAAAATGGGCAAGAAAAGCGCTCGTCTATATGTAGATTTGCGACGTGAATACTTAGAGCGTGGCGATAGCGATGCTTTGGAAAGGGCCCAAGCATTGCTTGGCGACCAACAAAATCTGTCTATTGGCGACACAGAACGATTGTTTGGATATCTTGAAGGTGGCGGGCGCATCATTTTGCCGGAGCCACAAGCCTTGCTCACCAAGACGTCAAAAATGCCGGGTCTCGACGGCGAAAAAATGTCCACCTCTTACAACAATTATGTCGCGCTACGTGAAGCGCCAGAACAGGTTGAAGAAAAAATTAGAACCATGCAGACAGACCCTGCCCGGGTGAGGCTGACAGATGCTGGCGAGCCGAATAATTGCCCAGTGTATGCGCTACATCAAATCTACAACGATGAGGCGGTATGTGAGTGGGCGGCTGCCGGTTGTCGTGGCGCGAGTATCGGCTGTGTTGAGTGCAAAGTACCGTTGATAGATGCCATTAACAAAGAGCAGGCTATTTTCCATCAGCGTGCAAAGCCTTTTGAAGAAGATCCGGATTTGGTGTATGCCATCATGCAGGAAGGCTCAGAGAATGCTCGTGTTATTGCTCGTGAAACGCTAGAAGATGTAAAGGAGGCGGTGGGCATCCCTCATCGTTAAACCCTATGAGTGACAATCCGACGCCTATTGCCATCGTACGCGGCGAATCAGTTTCTGAGTTGCCGAAGGATTTGTACATTCCCCCAGAAGCACTCGAGGTAATACTTGAAACCTTTGAGGGCCCCTTAGATTTATTGTTGTACCTAATACGGCGCCAGAACCTGGACATTCTAGAAGTTAAGGTGGCGGAAGTAACCGCCCAGTACATGCAATACATCGATATGATGCAAACTCTACAACTTGAGCTCGCGGGTGAATACTTGTTGATGGCTGCAATGTTGGCGGAAATTAAATCTAGGATGTTGTTGCCTCGCCCAGATGCGTTTGAAGAAGACGAAGGGGACCCTCGTGCGGAACTCATCCGGCGATTACTAGAGTATGAACAAATTAAAACTGCGGCGGAAAACATAGCTGAAATCCCGCGCTTAGAGCGTGATGTTTATACCGCGGCTGCGAGTAAGCCAGAGTTGGTTAAACAGCACGCCGATCCGGAAGTCGATTTGAAAGATGTTTTGTTTGCTTTAGCACAGGTGCTGCGCAGAGCGGAAATGTTTTCTTCCCATGAAGTGGTTGCAGAAACCCTCTCAGTTCGTGATCGTATGAATGTCATCTTGTCGCGGGTGGGTAAGCAAGAAGACTTCGTCCCGTTCTTTGAGTTGTTTAAGGCTGAAGAAGGCCGCATGGGCGTAGTGGTGAGTTTCCTCGCAATTATGGAATTGGTTAGAGAAACTTTGCTTGAATTTGTGCAAGCTGAACCTTATGCGCCCATACATGTACGAGCAGTGCAAGGTGCAGTAAATCGCGCGCCAGTCTTCCACACCACGTATGCTGGTGACGATAGTGCTGAAGATGTTGTAACGGAGGAAGAGTAGTGGAGTTGGAGCAGATACAGCGCATCATTGAAGGTGCTTTGTTGGCATCTGATGGTCCGTTAACCGTGGCAAATTTGGTGAAGCTTTTTTCGCCGGGAGAACTCGACGAAGAAAATGGCAGTAAACAAGTTCGCGAGGCGATTAAGTTTTTGCAGAGCGAAGCTGCGTCTCGGGGAGTTGAGCTGAAGCGTGTTGCCTCTGGGTACCGCTATCAGGTTAGACAAGAACTGAGCCCTTGGGTTAGTCGCTTGTGGGACGAAAAACCACCCCGCTACACACGAGCATTGTTGGAAACCTTATCCTTAATTGCCTATAAACAGCCGGTTACGCGTGGAGACATTGAGCAAATTCGGGGCGTCAGCGTCAGCCAGAATATTATGCGCACCCTGGTGGAGCGTGAGTGGATCAAGGTGGTGGGTCAGCGAGAAGTCCCTGGTCGACCCTCCTTATATGGGACAACCAAAGTCTTTTTGGATTATTTTAATCTAAGTAACTTGGACGAGTTGCCACCGCTAGCTGAAATTCGTGCGCTGATTGAACCTGTGGTAGAAGATGGCCCTATGCCACCAGTACAAGAGATAGTCGCCCAAGTGGACATGCCGGGTGATGATATGATGTCGGGTGATGACACGGTGCCCAACGAGGCCGAAGTTGAACTATCTACCGGCGGGGCGAAAGTAGTGCAACTGCATACGAGTGTTGCGCCGAAGTCCTAGTACACCTTGAAGAAGTATTAGATGCATATGCAACCTGATGAGGCCGGGAAA
>JAADHW010000389.1:18579-20624 GCA_013151695.1 Gammaproteobacteria bacterium | reverse complement strand
TCGGTTCGCGTCGTGCGATTGAAGGATGGATTACTCAGGGTCGAGTGACTGTGAATGGCGAACCGGCTCATGTCGGGCAACGGGTAACGGTTAAAGACAAGATCTTGGTTGATGGTGCTCGGGTTAATATTGTGGCTCAAACGAACAGCGAGATATTGCTGTTGAACAAGGCTACAGGGGTTATCTGTAGTCGCCATGACACTGACGGACGCCCAACGATATTTGATGATTTACCGAGTTTGCGTAACAGTCGTTGGATCAGCGTTGGGCGCCTTGATATGCATACCTCCGGTTTATTGTTAATGACCAACGACGGCGATCTGGCCCACAAGCTCATGCATCCCTCCACAGGCTTAGATCGGGAATACGCAGTGCGCGTTAATGCCAGGTTAGATCAAGCTACGTTAGCCCAATTGCAAGCAGGTGTTAGCGTTGATGGAGAAGTGCTGAAATTTAGCGACATCAAATACTATGATGGCAGCGGCAACAATTATTGGTATCACGTGGTTCTGTTGGAAGGTAAAAATCGCGAGGTTCGGCGCCTTTTCGAATGGGCGGGTTGTACAGTTTCGCGCCTAAAACGAGTGCGCTATGGTCCTGTTATTTTGCCTTCCTGGTTGAGGATTGGACAATGGGCATCGCTGCAAAGTGGTGATTTACAAACACTATATCGATTGCTGGGATTGCGTTATCGGGTATCTAAAAAGAAACAAATGCGCCAGCCACGTGTTGCTAAGACCACTTGCTTACTGCCCTATCCAAAGTTGTCGCAACCTCTTAAGTCGCAACCGCCTCAACAGACGGATTAAATATCTCGATCTGATTATTACCCTGCATCAGTGCCGCCGCTAGAGCAGTTCGTGCGTTGGCCATAACGTCTTCTGCGCACGAAACATGCTTTGCGTCGCTGATGCCCATGCATGCTGTAAGTTGATGAGTTACGTCGACTGCGCTGAGGTGCAAGCTGGCCACTAAAACCCGAACCTTAAGTGCTACTTCGTGTGCTTGATCAAGCGTGGTAAGCGGCAACAGCACAGCAATGGTGTTTTCATCAATTTGGTAAATCCCGTCTGCTTGTCTCAGGCCTTGTTCGATTTGTTGGCGAACACTGGTCATTAGCGTTTGGGCCCATTCACCTCCATCGTTGCTACATATAGAGTCGTAGTGGTCTAAGCGCACCAGTATCAAGGTGTCAGATTTATCTTCGCGGCTTTCATCCTGAGTTGTATTGGTAGGGGCGGCTGTCTGTAGAGGGATTCTGTTTTGTAGCATGGCCAGGGTTACAGCGTTACGTAGGGCTGTAAAAGCCAGGCTGAGCAAGTCTTCTGCGGTTTCAATTTCTTGCTCTCTTTGTCGACGCGGAAACAGTAGCCGTAGGGTGCCTAAATCGATGCCGCTGAATTCAAGGTTATATTCTGCACTGTGGTGTGTTTTTGATCCCAACATGTATTGAGTGTCGAGTGCACTATGTTGGTAGTGTAAGCCGTGTACCCCGCATAAAACTTTGAGTTGCGACAGCATCAACGCCAACAAGTGCTGAAGGTCTGATTCAAGATTGAAAGCTTGGCTTAGGTGTAAGGCGGTTACATCGTCAAAATGAACCGTGTTGCTCGATTTATTTGTCTTATTCGTAAAATACTGGACTGCGGAGGTACTCATAGGGTTCACGACTGCTTAATAAGTGACCCTTCTTAGATTGCGAATTTCGTGCCAACTGCCAATCTGATAAAAATCAATAGGTTGCGTATTTAGCGTGACGCCATGCGTCAGAAAGTTGACGTTTTATCAACGGTTTGTTGGCGGTTTCCAAGAACGCGCGTCTAATTGAGCTCCCGTGGGTGGCAAAGGTTTGCCGGGTTGGGGGCCTTCTAACAAATACAGATACATATCCATATGCGTTTCAGCCAGAGGAACGGTTTCGGCATCTTCCATAGGGTAGGCGGCCTTGCGCATTGCCGTTCGTGTGCCGCCTGGGTTGATACTGTAAACGTGGATGCGACCTGCTGTTTCTGTTTCATCTGCCAGAATCTGGCTGAATCCTTCTA
>JAADHW010000389.1:0-18529 GCA_013151695.1 Gammaproteobacteria bacterium | reverse complement strand
TGTCGACCCACCGTTGAAGAGACATTCAGTACACAGCAAAATGGGGCGCTATCGAGTAGCGTAAACAAACCACGCGTAAGGATGAAAGGGGCATTGATGTTGGTTTGCATGATGCGCTGCCATTGCTCGATAGGATAATGCGCAATGGGCACCTTTGGCCCTAATGCGGAAGCATTGTGAATCAAGCCGTGTAAACATCCGTAAGTCGATTCGATGGAGTCATGTAGGGTGGCTACTGAGTCTTCTGTAAGCTCTTCAAGATCTGCTGGAACAATCACCGGCTGAGTGGTCGTGTTTGTTTCAATCCAATCGAAAACAGCTTCTAACTTGTCACGGCTGCGGCCTAACAAGACAACATTTGCGCCATAGTAGGCGAGGGTTTTTGCTGTGGTCGCGCCGATGCCGGCTCCTGCTCCGGTCACCAATATGGTTTTTTTTGCTAGCGCATTTTCATCTGGAAGGTAACGCCAGTTTTCTTGGGCAGCGGTAAGTTCCGGGTACGAATTGGGCTTGTTCATGAAGGGTGGGTATCGTTGGGCTTGCGTGCGTGGACCAAGTAATTCACATCCACATCTTCTCCGATGGAACCGTTGCGGGTAAAGGGGTTGTAAGTGAGACCGTTAACTTCACATACCTCCAAGCCGGCAGCTCGAATGGCGCAGCATAACTCAGATGGGCGAATAAATTTGGCGTAGTCGTGGGTGCCGCGGGGCAGAATCTTCATGATGTACTCTGCGCCTAAGACCAACAATAGATAGGCTTTAGGGTTACGGTTGATGGTGGAAAAGAACAAGTTGCCTCCGGCTTCGGCTAAGTCGGCACAGGCTTGCACGGTCGCCTGGTAGTTGGAGACATGCTCCAACATTTCCAGACAAGTCACGGTGTTAAAACAACCTGGGCGAGTGTTTGCCATGTGCTCGGCGGTAGCTGTTTCGTAGGTAATTTCAACACTGCTTTCGTGGGCGTGCAACCTTGCCACACCGAGTGCTTTTTCGGCCATGTCAGCGCCGGTAACTGTTGCGCCGAATCGCGCCATTGACTCAGTCAAAATACCGCCACCACAGCCAATGTCTATGACCTCGCCGTCGCTTAAATCTGTTCGGGCTTGAATGTAGGCGAGCCGAACTGGGTTGATGTCGTGTAACGGTTTAAAGTCACCGTCGGGGTCCCACCAGCGGTGCGCAAGGCTGTTGAATTTCTCAATTTCTTCAGGGTCGATATTGGCTGTAACGGTCATTAAAATTGGATCAGTTAGCTAAAAATGTGCAGAGTGCCACGACTCGACCCGGGCCGCCAATGTTACGGTGTCAATGGTATTAAATTTACCGTTTCGTAACAGCGGGATACCTTTCACGAAAACATCTGTGACGTGGCGGCCTGCGTCACCGTGCACTAAGGCTGCAAATGGATCGTGCAGCGGTAACATGTCTAAGGCTGCGGTGCTAACGGCAATGACATCGGCTTGTTTGCCAACTTCTACAGACCCCGTGTGGTCTGCAATACTCAGTACCTGGGCGCCCCCCAAGGTTGCCGTATGCAACATATGCGCAGCGGCCCCACGACTTGGGTCCTGTTGCTGGTGTTTGGCCATGAGCGCTGCCAAGCGTAATTCTCTAAATAGATCTAAGCTGTTGTTGGAAGCAGCGCCATCGGTGCCTAGGCCCACCGCTACTTCCCGATCTAACCATGCGCTCACATCACAATAGCCCGAGGCAAGTTTCATATTAGAAGTTGGGCAATGGACAACTTTTGTATGGGTATCAACGATGAGCTGCTGGTCGGCTTCGGTCACGTGGGTCATGTGTACGGCTTGGAGATTGTCGCTCAGCAAACCCACGTCATGTAAGAGTTGAATCCAGGTTTTGCCGTTTTGTTGGTGCCCGTCTGCCACTTCTGCTGCATTTTCATGCAAGTGGATTTGAACCTGGGCGTCTAGTTCGTTGGCGTACATAGCCACTTGTTGTAGGTTTTCTGGCTTAACCGTGTAGGCGGCGTGAGGACCAAAGGCGATGGAAACAAGCTGGTGGTGGCGATATTCGTCGAATAGGGCAAGGCCTTTGTGTAGGCCGTCAGTGACACCATCACTCCATACGCTGGGGATTTCGATCACTGGAAACGCCACCTGAGCACGGATGCCGATGGCACTGGCTGTTTGAGCGACGGTGTCTGGGAAAAAATACATGTCTGAGAAAGTGGTTGTGCCAGATTTCAGCATTTCAGCAATGGCTAATTCGGTGCCTAGCGCTACAAATTCGCGGCTCATGAGGCGCCCCTCTATAGGCCATATCGTATCGGTCAGCCAAGACTGTAAAGATTGATCTTCACCGGCACCACGTAACAAGGTCATCGCGGCATGCCCGTGGGCGTTGATCAAGCCGGGCAGCAAGATGTGGTGGCTCAGTTCCACAACGTCTTGAGCTTTAAAATTCTTGAGAACAGACTCAGCGGTGTCTACAGCAATGATCTCGCCGTGACTAATGGCTATCGCATGATCACGCAAGGCAATGTTCTGCGGCGCGATGGGTAGTAGCCACGGGGCACTGATGATGAGGTCACATTCTTTCATCGCAACAGTATACCAGTGCGCAGTAAAAACGGTGGCTCCCTAGGGCGCCACTGGTTAAGTCTCAAAAGCTCAGAGGAACTGGCGCGCTGGCTGGCAAGGCGCAGCTTGCAGGCAATGTAGGTCACCTTGTCAAAAGCGGCAACGCCGTCAGCGTGCGAGCCAGTTCCTCCCGAAGGGCGTTTCACACGGGCTCTGTGGGCTTCGTTGCTCTGCTTGCCAAGGCGGCCTACATTGCCTGCACAGTGCGTCTCGCCACAGACCCCGTGTGACACGCTGAGATCATGAGACTTAACCAATGGCTCCCTAGAGTTTTCGGTGCCGGTTTCTGTTAACATTTCGCTTTTATTCTCACGCAGTTTTGCATGTCCGAAATCGGCCCCGAACCCAGTAAAGATATTGTCCCAGTAAACATCGAAGACGAACTGCGCAAGTCATATTTAGACTATGCCATGAGTGTGATCGTCGGCCGTGCGCTGCCGGATGTCCGCGATGGCCTGAAACCTGTTCATAAGCGTGTTTTGTTCGCCATGAACGAGCTAAACAACACCTATAATCGGCCTTATGTGAAATCTGCTCGAATTGTCGGTGAGGTCATTGGTAAGTATCACCCCCATGGCGATTCGGCGGTATATGACACCGTGGTGAGAATGGCGCAGGATTTTTCGTTGCGTTATATGTTGATCGACGGGCAGGGTAATTTCGGTTCCGTTGATGCAGACCCGCCTGCAGCCATGCGTTATACAGAAGTGCGGATGTCCAAGATTGCCAGTGAACTGCTCGCAGATCTAGACAAAGACACTGTAGATTTTGTCGCTAACTATGACGAAACCCTGACCATGCCAGAAGTATTACCCACCCGGGTACCGAATCTGTTGGTCAATGGCAGTTCTGGTATAGCAGTAGGCATGGCCACCAATATTCCGCCGCATAACCTCAATGAGGTCATCGACGCCTGTCTGCAGTTGTTAGACAACCCAAACATGACTATTGATGAGTTGATGGAGTTTATTAAGGGACCAGATTTCCCTACTGCAGCCATCATTAATGGTCGCGCAGGTATCGTGCAAGCTTATCGTACTGGGCGTGGTCGCATATATGTTCGTGCGCGCGCTGAAGTTGTTGAACAAAGCAATGGTCGGGAACGAATACTCATCCACGAACTGCCCTATCAGCTTAACAAAGCGCGTCTGATTGAGAAAATTGCTGAGCTGGTCAAGAACAAAAAAATCGAGGGCATCACTGAGCTGCGTGATGAGTCTGACAAGGACGGCATGCGTGTAGTGATCGAAATTCGACGTGGTGATTCCGGCGAAGTCATTTTGAACAACCTTTACTCCCAAACCCAATTGCAAACGGTATTTGGGATCAATTGTGTTGCCTTGGTTGACGGGCAGCCAAAAATTCTCAATCTCAAGCAGATGTTAGATGCTTTTCTCCAACATCGCAGGGAAGTGGTTACGCGTCGAACGTTGTATCTACTGCGTCGGGCTCGACAGCGGGGTCATATTCTAGAAGGCCAAGCGATTGCTCTAGCAAACATCGACGCAGTGATTCAGCTGATCAAGGATTCTGCATCCGCGGCGGTTGCGCGTGCGGCACTCATCGAGCGTCGCTGGCAAGCGCAAGCTTTGTTCGAATTATTGGAAAGAGTAGGTTCCGATGCTTGTCGGCCCGAAGGCTTAGCACAAGAATATGGTTTCACCGACGGTTTATATCGACTTACCGAAGAACAAGCGCAAGCTATATTAGAGATTCGTTTGCATCGCCTCACGGCCATGGAACAAGACAAACTCATGCAAGACTACCAAGGGGTGCTCGATGAAATAGCAGACCTACTTGATATCTTGGGGTCTAATGAAAGATTGCTGTCTGTAATACGCAATGAGTTGGATGAAATTAAATCAACTTACGGTGATGAGCGCCGCACAGAGATTGTCGCCACTCAAGAAGATCTTTCCGTCGAAGACCTGATTACCGAAGAGGATCTGGTGGTGACCATTTCTCATCAGGGATACGGAAAAACCCAGCCTCTGGACATCTATCAAGCTCAACGGCGGGGTGGGCGTGGCAAGGCGGCGACCAGTGTTAAAGATGACGATTTTGTTGAGCATCTTGTTATCGCCAATTCGCACGATACGTTGTTGTGCTTTTCCAATATCGGCAAAGTATATTGGCTAAAAGTGTTCCAGATACCCCAAGGCAGTCGTGGCGCTAAAGGTCGGCCAATGATCAACATTCTGCCATTGGGTGCGCAAGAGCGCATTACCGCAATCATGCCCATACAAGAATTTGCGAAAGATCATTTTGTGTTTATGGCCACGGCTAATGGTACGGTTAAGAAAACACCCCTCGAACAATTTTCACGCCCGCGACCTAGTGGCTTGATCGCACTAGATCTAGAAGAAGGTAATACTTTGGTGGGTGTGGCGATTACCACAGGTACCAGTGACGTGATGTTAGTCAGCAGTGCCGGTAAGGCTGTTCGCTTCAAAGAATCTGATGTGCGCGCCATGGGGCGCTCTGCCAAAGGGGTTCGAGGGATTCGATTACGCGGCGATCAACAGGTGATTTCGCTGATTATTCCGCAAACTGGTGGGTTCCTCCTAAGTGCCAGCGAAAATGGCTTTGGCAAACGTACTGAAGTCTCAGAATTTCCGGTGAAAGGTCGTGGTGGTCAGGGTGTCATCGCCATGCAAACCTCAGATCGAAATGGTCGTTTGGTGGGTGCTGCACAAGTCTTTTTAGGCGACGAGTTGATGCTCATCAGCAACCTTGGAACGCTAGTGCGTACTGCCAGCGATGGAGTTTCTGTGTTGGGTCGCAATACCCAAGGCGTTAAGTTAATCAACTTAAAGGCTGGCGAGTTACTGAACAGTGTCGAGCGCATCGCAGAAGAGGTGAGTAACAATCAAAGCGACACAGGCGAGGACCATGATCCCGAGGGCCATGATGCCGAGAGCAATGTTCCAGGCGATTCGCCCCACGACGACTAGTCTGCCTTCATTTTTCTAACATACGGAGAACTCAGTCATTGAGGAAGTTTAACTTTTCTGCAGGCCCTGCCGCGCTTCCTGAAGCGGTACTGCAAAAAGCGCAAGAAGAAATGCTCGACTATCAAGGTACGGGCATGTCGGTGATGGAGATGAGTCATCGCAGCAAAGAATTTGTCGATATGGCCGCTCAAGCGGAGGCAGATTTCCGCGATCTTATGAACGTGGGAGACAACTATCATGTGTTGTTTTTACAGGGTGGCGCCTCGTTGCAATGGGCAGCCATCCCGTTAAATTTAACTGCAACCAACCAAGTTGTGGACTATGTGGATACCGGTGCTTGGTCACAAAAAGCCATCAAAGAAGCGAACAAATATTGTTCGGTTAACGTGGTTGCCAGCAGTAAAGAAAGTAACTACGACAGAATTCCTAATGTTGATGGGTGGCGGCTAAGCGACAATGCTAAGTATTTGCATATTTGTACTAACGAAACCATTGGTGGAATCCAATATAAGCAGTTACCAAACTCTAGCGTGCCGTTGGTCGCCGATATGTCGTCAGACATATTATCGCGACCTATAGACATCAATCAATTTGGTTTGATCTATGCTGGTGCGCAAAAAAATATTGGTCCAGCCGGTTTGACCGTTGTCGTGGTGCGTAAAGATTTATGTGGGCAGGCTCGGGCAGACACCCCCTTAACCCTAGACTATGCGGTGCAGGCGGATGCGGATTCTATGTCAAATACACCTCCTACCTATGCCTGGTACTTGGCTGGTCTGGTGTTTAGTTGGTTGCAACGCCAAGGTGGTCTTGCTGCCATTGAGGCGCAAAACACAGTCAAGGCCAGTACTCTCTACAATGCCATTAGCAGCAGCAACTTCTTTAGTTCACCTGTGCAGACGCAGGATCGCTCGGTGATGAATGTGACCTTTACATCGCCAGACGCCCAATTGGACAAAGACTTTGTTACCCAGGCCACAGCCCGTGGTTTGGTCAACTTAAAGGGGCATAGAAGTGTCGGCGGGATGCGAGCAAGTATATATAATGCAGTACCCCAAGCGGCGATAGATGCCTTAGTTGAATTTATGCACGAGTTTGAGAATGAGCGCGGATGACAAAAAGCTAGAACCTCTACGCAAACGCATTGACGCGTTAGATCAGCAACTACTTGTGTTGTTGAATGAGCGTGCACAATGCGCACTCGAAGTGGGTGCGATCAAGCATGGTCAAGAAGGTGATGAGCCTCCGGTGTTTTATCGGCCCGAACGTGAAGCACAAATACTCACCCGGCTGATGGCACAAAATCCTGGGCCGATGGCAGACAAAGATGTTGCGGGTTTGTTTCGAGAGATCATTTCGAGCTGTCTAAATCTGGAAATGCCACTCACCGTGGCTTATTTTGGCCCTCGAGGCACTTATACTCAAGCTGCTGCAATTAAACAGTTTGGGCATTTTGCAACCACCAAGCCGCTTACCTCTATAGATGATGTCTTTCGAGAAGTTGAGGCGCAGGCCGCCCACTATGGTGTGGTTCCGGTAGAAAATTCGACCGAGGGCATGGTTAACCATACGTTAGATTGTTTCCTTTCGTCTCGGTTGAAGGTTTGCGCCGAGGTAGAGTTACCCATACATCATGCGTTACTGCGCAAAGAAGATGCTGACGGTGAAATCGAAGAAATTTTTTCCCACGCACAAAGTTTGGCTCAATGTCGGAGTTGGCTTGATCGCCGCTATCCAGGGGTTCCGCGTACGAGTGTGTCGAGCAATGCCGAAGCAGCTCGACAGGCTAGCCAACGCGGCGAGGTAGCCGCGATAGCAGGAGAAATGGCCGCTGACGAGTATGGTTTGCGCATCCTCTCAGCACGCATTGAAGACCAGGCGGACAACAAAACTAGATTCTTAGTCTTAGGCCAGCAAGAGGTGGCGCCCAGCGGCTGTGACAAGACATCTTTATTGGTTTCCGTTCGCAACGAACCCGGTGCTTTGTTGCGGGTGTTGGAACCTTTCGAGCGTTTCGACATTAGTCTAACAAGGATTGAAACGCGGCCAGCACGCACTGGAGATTGGTCGTATGTATTTTTTATTGATTTTGACGGACATCAAACCGAGGACAATGCGACCAAGGCCCTCGCCGCCGTGCGAGATGTAGCCTTTGAAGTGCGTGTCTTAGGATCATACCCCCGCGCAGTTTTGTAGAGGCGAATATGACAAACGTACACCATGGAATTGCTAACCTACGAGCCTATGCGCCGGGAAAACCTATCGATGAATTGGCGCGGGAGCTAGGCATCAGTGACATCGTTAAACTCGCCAGTAATGAAAATCCGCGGGGACCGAGTGACGCCGTACGAGCCGTCGTTCGTGAGGCAATAGAGACGCTGTCGCGTTATCCCGATGGCAGCGGCTATGCACTGAAGCAATCTTTGGCTAAATATCTTGGTGTAGATGAAAACCAAATTACGTTGGGTAATGGTTCTAACGACGTTATTGATCTAATTACTCGAGTCACCGTTGAGCCGGGCTACGAAGCCATCGTGGCCGAGCATAGTTTTGTCGCCTACCGATTGTCGGTTGCTTGTTCGGGCGGTACTTTGGTGAGCGTTCCAGCGTTTCAATATGGTACTGATTTGGACGGTTTTATTGCAGCGGTCAATGAGAAAACTCGAACTGTGTTCATCGCCAACCCGAATAACCCCACAGGCACCTGGATAGCAGAAGCTGAATTGGTAAAATTTCTAGACGCTTTGCCCGCGCATATATGGGTGGTGGTGGATGAAGCCTATTTTGAGTTTAGCGGCGAGGAGGCTTATCCTAACACGCTCGCTATGCTTGAACGTTATGAGAATCTCATTGTCACACGGACCTTTTCTAAGGTATATGGTCTAGCTGCACTGCGGATAGGTTATGGTATTTGCAGTCCGTACTTTGCAGATTTACTGAACAGAGCACGACTGCCTTTTAATGTGAATAGCTTGGCCTTATGTGCCGCCGAAACCGCATTGGCAGATCGCAGTTTTGTCCAGCAAAGTATTGCCCTCAACAGCCAGGGTAAGCAGCAACTCATCGACGGATTTAACAAGCTAGGGCTCGAATACATCCCTTCGTTGGGTAATTTCCTCAGTGTAGATTGTGGCCAATCGGCAGAACCGCTCTTTCAAGCTTTGTTACATAAGGGTGTCATCGTTAGACCTATCTCGGAATATAATTTGCCCCAACATTTGCGTGTGAGCATCGGTTTAGCCGAGGAAAATGAACGTTTCTTGCTCGCCTTCCGTGAGGTATTGGGCGAGGTACTTGGTTAGAGACAACGTCATGTTGGTTTCCGTCATCACCATTGATGGTCCTAGTGGCTCTGGTAAGGGAACCTTAGCCAAGGCCGTTGCAGATGAGTTGGGTTGGCATCTACTAGATTCTGGTGCCCTTTATCGCATCATCGGCTGCATGTGTGTACGCGCAGGGGTTGATCTCGATACGCTTGCCGGCGTATTAGATCCCATCGCGGCTGAGATTGCTGAAGGGCTGAGTATTCAATTTTGCGGTGACAGGGTGGTTGTTGATAATCTCGACGTAACCGATGAGATTCGTACCGAAGATGCGGGTACACATGCCTCTAAAGTCGCTGCGTTACCCCTGGTTCGCGAGGCAGTGCTCGAATTGCAGCACGCCCTGCGTAAATCACCCGGCCTGGTGGCGGATGGTAGAGACATGGGTACGGTTGTTTTCCCAGATGCGCAGTTAAAATTCTTCCTTGAGGCCAGTCCGGACAAGCGTGCAGAGCGCCGCTATAAACAGTTGAAAAACAAAGGCTTAAGTGTTAATTTGCGCGACCTTCTCGAGCAGATCCTAGAACGGGACGCCCGAGATCGAGGACGTGCAATTGCCCCGCTGAGACCAGCTGACGATGCCGTGATGATCGACAGTACATCGATGTCGATAGAAGCAGTATTCGAATTTGTCATGTCACACATCCGAGAGTGCGGATTGTAGGCTCGCCAAACGGTTTAAAGCAGATATGGTGATTGTGTTTTTTAATTAATCAACCAACGGAGCGCGCTGTAAGTCACACAAGCTCTTCTTGCCAATGTCGTTGGCATGATCCCAGCTGAATTCCAACTTAAGTGCAGTGCGAAATTTATGAGTGAATCTTTTGCCGAATTATTTGAAGAGAGTTTATTAACCATCGAGATGGCCCCTGGGTCTATCGTTACCGGCACGGTGGTAGATATAGATGATGATTGGGTGGTGGTACACGCCGGTCTGAAATCTGAAGGGGTTATACCCAAAAGCCAGTTTTTGAATGAACAAGGGGAGTTTATCCTCGCCATCGGCGACCAGGTTAAGGTGGCGATGGAAGTTGTGGACGACGGTTGGGGTGAAACCCGCCTGTCTCGTGAAAAAGCCCGGCGCGCTGAATCTTGGCAGTTACTTGAAGCCGCCCATGAAAAGGCTGAAGTGGTTACTGGTATTATCAACGGTAAGGTTAAAGGTGGTTTCACCGTTGATATCAACGACATCCGCGCATTCTTGCCTGGTTCATTAGTCGACATTCGACCCTTACGTGAAACTGCACATCTCGAAGGCAAACCGCTAGAGT
This sequence comes from Gammaproteobacteria bacterium, assembly GCA_013151695.1. Lineage (GTDB taxonomy): Bacteria > Pseudomonadota > Gammaproteobacteria > Pseudomonadales > Azotimanducaceae > UBA4421. The sequence continues at coordinate 8,376 of JAADHW010000389.1, read as the reverse complement.
TTAAGGTCATCAAACTAGACCAGAAACGTAACAACGTGGTGGTTTCGCGGCGCGCAGTGCTTGAAGAAGAGAATAGCCATGAACGTGAAGCATTGCTGGGTTCCTTGCAGGAAGGCCAAGATGTCAAAGGTATCGTCAAGAATCTCACCGATTACGGTGCGTTTGTTGACCTAGGTGGGGTTGACGGTTTGTTACACATCACCGACATGGCGTGGAAACGCATCCGTCATCCAAGCGAGATGGTTAACGTTGGTGATGAAGTTGATGTACGTATATTGAAATTTGACCGGGAGAAAAACCGTGTCAGTTTGGGTATGAAACAATTGGGTGATGATCCTTGGTTGAACATCATTCGTCGCTATCCTGAAGGCTCACGTGTCTTGGCGCATGTTACTAACCTTACCGACTATGGTTGTTTTGCCGAAATTGAATCAGGCGTTGAAGGTTTGGTGCACGTATCGGAAATGGATTGGACCAACAAAAATATTCATCCTTCCAAAGTGGTTGGGGTGGGTGATGAAGTTGAAGTTATGGTCTTGGACATTGACGAAGATCGCCGCCGCATCTCGCTGGGAATTAAGCAGTGTCGTCCGAACCCATGGGAAGAGTTCAGCATCAACAATGCTAAGAGCGACAAGATCACCGGAAATATCAAATCTATTACCGATTTTGGCATCTTCATTGGTCTTGAAGGTGGCATTGATGGTTTGGTGCACCTTTCAGATATTTCTTGGAACGAGCCGGGTGAAACAGCGGTAAGACGTTATTCTAAGGGAGAGGAAATTGAGACTTTGATTCTTTCTGTGGACCCTGAGCGTGAGCGCATTTCTCTAGGGATTAAACAGCTTGATCAAGATCCTTTCTCTGACTATACAGGGGTGAATGATCGTGGAAGTATCGTTAACGGTAAGATCATAGAAGTTGAACCTAAGGAAGCGGTGATTGAGCTGGCTGAAGAGGTGAACGGAATACTGAAGGCATCTGAAATCAGTATTGATCGAGTTGAAGACGCGCGTAACGTGCTCACTGTAGGTGAAGCCATCGAAGTTAAGATCGTTAGTGTTGACCGCAAGAATCGCACCATTGGCTTATCCATTAAGGCAAAAGACGTAGACGACGAGCGTCAGGCCGTTCGTGAGCACAAGCGTGTAGAGACAGATCGCCCAGGTGCTGCAACCTTGGGTGACTTGATCAAAGCGCAAATGGATAAGAACGACGAGTAAGCAATATGAGCAGTTTAGCAATGACAGAAGTAAGCATGACCAAGTCGGAGCTAATCGAGCGAATTGTCGCTGCGCAATCGCAACAGTCTGGATCACAGCTAACCAGTAAGGATATTGAGTTGGCTGTGAAAACCATGATAGAGCAGATGTCGTCTACCCTAGCCAGTGGTGAGCGAATTGAAATACGTGGCTTCGGTAGTTTTTCACTCCACTACCGGGCACCGCGTATCGGTCGTAATCCAAAAACCGGTGAATCGGTGGGTTTGGCGGGGAAATACGTTCCCCACTTCAAACCTGGCAAAGAACTTCGCGATCGAGTCAATCAGGCCCTCGCGAAAGAAGCTAAGAACGAAAATTCACAAAATGCCCAGCAAGAGGCTTCTACAGATCTCCAATGAAATGGCTGAAATCTCTTACCTTGGTCATTGCCATGTTGCTGGCCTTCGCAGTCGCGGCACTGGCGGCTAATCAAGAAGAGCTGGCACTGACGTTTGCGTATTGGCAAACGCCCTTTACACTCAGTATGTTTTGGTGGTTGTTGGCAGCGTTCTTAGTTGGGCTTTTCTTTGGGTTGCTAAATGCCGGGTGGATGAGTATCAAGTACCGTTTAGAAAATCGAAAGTTACGCCAAAGCTTGGCTCAGAGTAGTGCAGAAGTTGAGAGATTGCGCATAACTTCCATTCAAGGCTAGTGAAGTTGCGCAATGGATTTGCCGCATAACATACTCCTCTATATATTCCTGCTGATCGCTCTCGCCATAGGCTATTTGTTTGGTCGCAAAGAACGAGAGCGACCTCGGCCCCAATCTGTTGTCATTAAAGACTACTACCAAGGGCTCAATTTTCTTTTGGGGGAACGTCCAGAACTGGGCGTAGATCGCTTCATTGAAGTTATGGCTGTTACTGATGAAACCATTGACGTGCATTTGGCGTTGGCCAGTGTAGTGCGTCGTCGTGGCGAGGTAGATAAAGCCATCCGCATCCATCAAAATCTAATGGCTAACCCGGTATTGAGCTCAGCTAACAAGCAGCTTGTGGAATTTGAGCTTGCGCGTGACTACCATGTAGCTGGGCTGCTGGGTAGAGCGGAAGGTCTATTGGTTGAAATCGTAGCCCGCCGTGACGCACAACAAACACCCGCAGTTGAGTTGTTGTTAGATTTGTACGAGCAAGAAAAAGAATGGCAAAAAGCGATTGATGTGAGTAAAAGACTGACCAAAACAAGCCAAAGCATACGCCAACGAGTTTGCCACTTGCATTGCGAACTGGCTGACAATCATCTAAGTAACGATAGTGTTGATGAAGCTAAAAAACACATTCGCAAAGCGTTTGAACTTGATAACAGCCAACCTCGAGGGCATTGGCTCGCAGCTCGCGCCGACAGTGAGCAGAAAAAATATAGGCGCGTGGTTCGGCATTTGGCTCGTGCAACCGAATTACAGCCGGCTTTGCTTGCTGAATTCCTACCGCTATTGCGTAACGCCTATGAAAATTTAGAAGCTGATGCCGAATATGAGCGTTACCTTAGCCAAGCTGTGCAACGTCATCCCGAGCCTCGCGTGCTCAAGTCTTTGGTCGAGTTTCGGCGTAAGAATGGTATGCCATGGAGTAATGCGCAGTTGCTGGAGGGTGTGCAAGTGGCACCCTCACAACGTCACATCCCCATGCTGTTAGAGATGGTGCAGTGTGGGCAAGGCGACGATGTAGATCGAGCGATTCAACAGTTGCAGGAAATTGTGCAAGAAGAAGAGCGGCACCAGTGTGGTAATTGTGGGTTCACTAGCCATCATCACATCTGGCATTGTCCAACCTGCAAGGGCTGGGGAACTTTTGGTCACTAGAGAGCCTGGGCTTCTAGAGTCTACTTAAGTGCAGGCAGCACCTTGGCCACGTCATTCAAATCATGAGAAACAATGACTTGCATGTTTTCTTGGGAATCGAGATCTGCGAGCCAACGGCGTAATTCTGCCGTTCGATCGGTGTGCTCTGGTACCAAAATATAGCTATACAGAAAGCCCTTACCTTGGTTGTCAATTAGCGCAGACTTAGTGTTGGTGGTGTCTCCTGAAAACAGCAATACGGTTCCATTGACCGCGACGGCAAACAACGTCGAGCCTGGCGTATGGCCACCTAGAGAGTACATGGCTAGACCTGGAAATTCCTTAGGCGAGCTTAATACGGTGCCATCGACCAACGTCGCAGGTGGACAAGACTGTGCAATTAACTCAGCACCCTCTTTGGTGTTGGCATTATGCAGTTGGTACTGCGCCTTAAGCTGGAATACTTGAATGTTTGCAAAGGTTGGGCATGCGTCTTCGACCCCTTGAACGTGGTCGATGTGTAAGTGGGTAAAGCCAATACCTTCTATTTGATCGCCAATATCCGCCAATTGTTCCGCAGCGGTACCCGTGAGTTGTACTTCGCCTGCGCCGGTTAACGAGGTGAGAAATTCACCAAATTCAACAGCGGTGTTGTTGTCCATACCACTGTCTATCATGAAAATGCGACCATCGGCCCATTCAATAAGAAACGTGGTGTGTGCAAGCACGCCTTCTGGGGTGTTTTGTGATGACGTGGCGATAAAACTAGCCTTAACCGGTCCATCAGTAACCTCCAACAGTGCAAGTAATTGTGTATCTGTGGGTAAGTCTGGTGCCACTTGGCGAATCTGCCAATGCGCGGGTCCTCGCCATACTAATAAGCCGATTGTGGTGAGTAATAGCAGTGAGCAGATAATTTTTACAGCTAGATTCATTAGATTGGATACATTCTTTATGTTTGAGTGAAACGGAATCTCTAAGCTAAGACAATGCCTGCGGCCGAGGCCAGTTTCAACTGGCAACCATCCTGGTTTTTGCAGCGAAGTCTGCCCCTTTAACTCGCTCCGAGCATACGCATGATGACGGCCTTGTCTGCAGGCCAATACTCAGACATGTCGATAAGCTTGGTCCCCCAAAACAAAAGGATCGCATCGTGAAAAATATTCTGGCTTCAATTCTTGTTCTACTCATGCTGAATAGCCCTGGCGCCTTTGCGCTGCCAGGCTCTCAAGTCAACGTTAATACTGCCACCGCCACCCAATTGGCTGAGACGTTGGTGGGGGTTGGGGCAGCTCGTGCTCAGGCTATTGTTGAGTATCGTCAACAACATGGCGATTATGCCTCAGTAACTGATCTGCTTGGCGTGCGTGGCATTGGTGATCATGTGATAGAAACCAATCGGGATAAGATCGCCTTCGAAGACTAAGGGCCGTAGCGGGCTTAACAAGCATGGCGACGGAGCGCGTAGCCAATGAGGGCGCGCGCTCAGCGTGAAGGTTTTTCTGGCAGAATCAAAATAAGAGGTGGCTCTTTCTAAACGGGTACCGGACAATATACCCCATGACATCCCCCTTACGCATTGTCCACATCATTGTTGGATTAAACACGGGTGGCGCGGAGCAAAGCCTGCTGCGTCTTCTACAGCACACCCACCAATCTATTAAACACACGGTGATATGCATTGGTCCTCCGTCACCCATAGGTCGTCGTATTGAGACCTTAGGCGTAATCGTTCACTGGCTCCCACGCAGAACTTGGTTTCTGCAATTGGGTAAAATCAGAAAAATTCTGGGTGGGCAACCGGTCGATATTTTGCAAGGCTGGATGTACTACGGAAATTTGTTGGCTTCTCTGTTAGCCCGCAGTTTTTCGGTTCTACCGGGGCGGCACCTGCCAACTCTAAATCTAAAGGTGGCCTGGAACATTCGCCATAGTGCTGCTCAGTACACAGCCGAGAAATACCGCATTCGCTTAGCCCTGCAAATGGGTCGCCTACATTGGCTAAGGCCAGACCTCATCATTTATAATTCTCACGCAGGTCGAAAATCTCACGAACGCTTCGGTTATAATATGAGTCCCCATGAGGGGTATTGTGTTGTGATTGCGAATGGTATCGACACTGATCTTTTTCGTATTGATGAAAGCAAGCGGCAGACAACACGTGTGAAGTTGGCCGTCGCACCGCAGCAAAAATTGGTGATTCTTGCAGGGCGCTTACACCCGCACAAAGGGGTTGAATATTATTTGGGAGCGATATGCGAACTTCGAAAGCGGCTGCCGCACGATGTGATTAGCAATTTGCGCTTTAAGTTGGTAGGGCCAGGCATGCAGGCAAGTGAGCCCACTCTAGTCCGCATTTTTGAGCAAGTGAAGCTTCCAATAGATGCCGTGCAGCTACTCGGTCCGCGAGCTGACATGGCTGACTTATTGCCAGCAGTTGATGTGCTGGTGCTGGCTTCGTTGGTTGAAGCTACGCCCAACATTGTTCTGGAAGCGATGGCCTGCGGGGTCAACGTGGTGGCCACCAAGGTAGGTGATGTGGCTGAAATTGTTGTAGATGACGCCTGTTTGTGTGAGCCGGGAGACGAAGTGGGTTTGGCCAACTGTATTGAATATGCCATTAACCAAGTTGATCAAAACATGCAGCAACGGCGAGACGTAGTCATCACTCGATATGGTATCGAGCAGTGTGCACAAACCTATGTGCAGTATTATCAAACCCTAGTGGGTTAGCGAGCAGGGACAACTTCATTGAAGCTACTCTACGTTGTCAACGAAGCTAAATTTTTTATATCTCATCGTCTAGCACTTGGGTTACAAGCTCAGGCGCGTGGCTATGAAGTGGTAGTGGTCTCTGCGGCAAATACCGGTGAAGAGCAACTAGCCGAGTGCAATTTCAGACACGTTGCTGTGTCCATGTCACGCAGCGGTTTCAATCCGCGACAAGAACTTCGCACTTACCGCGAGTTAAAGAACATTTATCGGCTAGAAAAGCCCGACCTTGTTCATCACGTCACCATCAAACCTGTGCTGTACGGTTCTTTTGCCGCCCAGAGCTGCCGCGTAGCCGCCGTGGTTAATGCGGTGCCAGGCATGGGTTTCATATTCACTCGTCGTGGGGTGAAAGCAGCCATCCTTCGCACCTTTGTAAATATGTTGTACAGAGTGGCCTTCGCCCACAAAAACATGCGGGTGATTTTCCAAAACGGAGAAGATCTTCGCGGTTTCATCGGTCACGCTATTGTTCGAAAAAGTCATACCGTTCTAATTCGTGGCTCTGGTGTGGATCTTAATGTGTTTAAGCCCAGCGACGAACCGCAGGGACCGATAGTCTTCGTGTTGGTCGCGCGTATGTTGCGAGACAAGGGAGTGCACGAGTTTGCCCAGGCATCAGCAGAAGTACGTAAAACCCACCCTGAGTGGCGCTTCTTGCTCGCTGGCGGAGTTGATACAGGTAATCCTACCGGGCTATCTCAGAGTAGGTTGCATGGTTTAGAGCGAGACTACGGTGTGGAATGGTTGGGGCATTGCAACGATGTGGCTGCAGTGATACGCGACAGTCATGTGGTTTGCTTGCCCACGTATCGTGAGGGTTTACCTAAGACTTTGCTGGAAGCAAGCGCCACTCAACGTGCAATGATAGCGACAAACATTGCAGGGTGTCGTGAAGTGGTAACACATGGCGTCACCGGGTTACTCGTCCCGCCGCGCCAAATCACTCCTTTGGCGGAAGCGATGTTAGAGATGGGAGAGAATGAGAAGCTGCGACACCGTTGTGCGCGAGCCGCGCGGCAAAAAGCTGAGGCGGTTTTTTCGGTAGAAGATGTTGTTGCGCATACCTTTCGAGTTTATGACGAATTACTTCCCCAATTAAGTGAGTCTTCGTGAAGCGAGCCTACGTCACCGGTGCTACGGGTTTTATCGGCAGGCATTTGGTTAACCGGCTGGTCGAGACGGGTTGGCATGTCGAAGGGGTGGTGCGTAGCGGGAGTGTTCCTGGTTTGGCACAAACTCATACTACCTTACCTAGCGGCGTATCGGCTCTACGCGGTTTTGACACTGTATTTCATCTTGCTGGCCTAGCTCACAACGCGGCACAAGGTTCGAACGAAGCGCAACTGCTGTCGGTCAATTGTGATCAGACAGTCAGCCTATTCCAAGCAGCCCAAAAAGCTGGCGTTTCACGCTTTATTTGGCTGTCTAGTATCAAAGTTTTGGGCGATCGAAGTGATCACCCGTTGAGCACAACCGACCCTTTGCAACCAGGTGATGCCTATGCGCGCAGTAAGGCGCAAGCTGAAGGCCAACTAACCAAACGTGTCGGCGAGTCAACACAATTGTGCATGGTCAGGCCACCACTGGTTTATGGTGTCGGCGTTAAAGCCAACTTTCTACGTATGATTAGCATGGCTTTGAGTCCTTGGCCGTTGCCTCTAAAAGGAGCGATAGAACCTCGGGCTTGGCTTTCAGTTAATAATCTTGTGCACTTGTTGCTGCACATTGCTGATAGCGATCTACAACCACCAACTATCGTTCATGCACGTGATGATGAGCAATCGAATGTTGCACAAATGCTCAGCCTGCTGGCAGCCGCTGCCGGTCAACCATTGAGGTTGTGGCACGTTAAACCTGAGCTTGCGTTGATGGTTACAAAGTTACTTGGGTTTGGCAGTGCGGGAGAAAGACTCTTTCAGCCATTGCAAGTTGACATGCAAAACTGCGTAGATGAATTGGCCTGGACACCTGCCTACGTGCAAAAAAATGAAATTGACAAGGTTGTGAAATGGTTTCAGCAACAACAGTAAGTATTTCTACCATGGTCATCGCCTTACTTGCAGGGCTGATGTTGCAGTGGTTGGTGCTGCAAGTGGCACTGCGCCCGGTTTGGTTGGTCACTCCAAATGCACGCAGTTCACATACCGCACCTACGCCAACCATGGGTGGCATCGCCATAGTGTTGGTTGTGTTGGTTTATCTGGGGTATATGAGCTTCGAAATCGGTCGGTTGGGTTGGGGTTTGTTGTTTGGGTGTGGTGTGCTGGCGGGCGTTGGACTGTGGGATGATGTGCGTCATGTCAGCGCGAAATTTCGTATTGTGGTGCATATATTGGCCGCTGCCTTGGTGATATGGAGCATGGCACTTTCGGCACCGTTTTGGCTTTTGTTGATTTGTTTATTTGGTTTGGTGTGGTTCATCAACCTGTATAACTTCATGGATGGTATTGATGGCATTGCAGCCGCGCAGTGTTTGGTATTTTGTGTCGGTGTCGAAATTGTTAGCCCGGCCACTCTTGGCTGGGTGAGTGAACTGTTGTGGGTGCTCAGTGGTGCGAC
>JAADHW010000253.1 GCA_013151695.1 Gammaproteobacteria bacterium | reverse complement strand
CAGGATTGATGGCAGTAATGTCACCCTGAGGTCGAGGGACGGCACGAACGGGGACGCTGCCGTATTCGAACTAACAACATCGATGGCCTGGTGGACAGGCATTCGCATACACCGTGCGAATGGATCGCCTTACCGCATCGAACGGGAGCATGGAACGGGCCCATACAATGTTGTCACCAGCGGCATGCAAAGGGGCACAAACTTAATCTCCATTCCCGTCTCTAATCTGGCAGAGCAGGTGAAGGTCGAGTTCTGGACGGCAAAGCTATTCGGTGTGCACACCTACATGGCGGAGACGGTGATCAGCCGTGACGAGTTGCGCGGACGGATTGTGCGCGTGGATTGGCCAACTCCCTAGGCTACATTATTCGTTCTGCTGCCAGTACACCTTGGTTTTGTCCACCGCTGTTGCACCTCGTTTGTTTGTTGTGAAATTGACGCATCAATACTCTTCTACAAAGTCATCAAGTTTTATCTGCGTTTAGCCACATGCCCGTCGGGCCGAACCAAGATCCAGCCGCCTGGTTCCAGCTCGAGAGCAGCCGCGAGGGGGGCTGCATTCTCACTGGTCTGAATATCAAAAGTGGCGTTCGGCAAGCCAAAGGTCTCCTGGCGCGTGGGTTCATAGTCTGTCGTGCCATTTACGATCAGTGTGTAGGAGCCATAGGACACAAGGTCCAGGGTTGATCGTGTTTGACCGTCAACGGTAAATTCAATATGAGGCAGCCGGGCACCCGTTGCGGCAGTTGGAGTGTAGTCACGAACCGTATTATGCAGCGTCATTGAAGCCGCATCATCTATAGCGCAGCCGGCCCGGTACACATAACCCAGCTCCGCACCTAACATGTCAAAATGCTCTGCCTGATTATCAATTGCTGCCTGCACTTTTTCGCGCAACCTGACCCCGGCAGGCGTTTGCGCGTATGCTGCTTTCACCTTTTTCTCAACAGGACGAGACAATAGCCCAACTAGCGCATCGACCGCAGTAGTTGGTAGAAACCGGAACAGTAATGACGATCTCAAGCGGGCAGGGATATGCGCCTTACTCGCATCAAGACCCAAGACATCGGTCACCTCGGTCATCTTCAGAAAATTTTGGACACTTGTATCGCAATAGAATTGCGCCACAGGTTTACGTTCAGCCTCGTAGCTGGCTAACAGTTCTAACGGTGCATTGTGCTTAATACACGCTGCAAGTTTCCAGATTAGGTTATGGACATCACCTGCACCTGAGTTAAGCCCTAACCCTCCGGTCGGCGGCAAGCGATGCGCAGAGTCTCCAACTAGAAAGACATTGTCGATAGCAAATTGCTCAGCCACCTGTGCAGTCATCTGCCATACTCCTTTGAACGCCACCTTAAAAGGTACGTTGGGACCAAACAGCTCTTTTAGCAGCGCCTCACAACGTGTTTCATCGTAGTCGTCTATGGATTCATAAGGCTCAAACAGCGGGCGCATATATACCGTAAGCCGGCGGGGATCATGCACAATTAGAATGCCGGGTGTAGCCGGGCTGAGGCACCAATATAATAGCGAGCGTTGTTCCACCGCGACTTTTGCAAGGTCAACCTCACAACTGATGTTTAGAAATGTGGCTAGAGATTCGGGGCCCGATTTAGTAACCCCCAAAACACGAGCAATACCGCTGGCGGCACCATCCGCAGCAAGCACATGGTCTGCAGTAATTTCATAGGCCTGGCCGGATTTGTCCACTATTCGAGATCGGCGAGTATCCTTTTTGATGAAACCCTGCCAGCTATGGCCATAACGCACACATCCTTCTGAAGTTCTATCAGTCAGTGCGCGCTCAAACAGGTTTTGCGAAATATTGGTGACATGCTCGGGGGAAGCCGATATTCGCCTGGCCGTATGGGTTTCACTGCTTTGAAAAGAAAATTTGCCAATGGCTTTTTCTCGAGGACCAGGTACCCAACTGACAAACTCTGCGTCTGGGTGTTTATTGAGCTGGTAAAACTCTTCTGTATCAATTCCGGCTGCGCGCAGTATTTCCATTGTACGTGTATTTATTACATGCGCTGCAGGCGCAGGTTGCGGCCCATTTCGTTGCTCTATAACCAGATGCTCAATATCGAGTCGTGACAATAGTATAGATGCGAGCAACCCTGCAGGACCGGCTCCAACAATCAAGACAGGGTAGTGCTCGCCTGTGTTTTCATGGGTATTCACAAGCGGTGTTGCTCAATCAGGTGAGTCAACAGTATGGGTTTTTTGCGTCACAAGCTAAGCGTTAAGATGATCAAAAAAGGATTCACCCTCCTTCAGGCGGCGACGGATAGAGAGCGCTTCAATGGATTCTCCCGCACGGTAACGCGAAAAGAAATCATCGGGGTCAAACTTAATGCCGATAGGGTTTTCTGCAAAAGCTTCAGACTGAATAAATGCGTTAGCCTCTTCCGCACGCGCAAACAAATCGATTTGCAATTCAGCCCTATTACCATCCGGATCGTTGTAATAGAGCGACAGTGTAGGACCATGGTTAACACACCATCCCGGGTTGATGCCCGCTGCTTTCAATCGCTCATAGGTTGCCATCAAGTCGTCGATAGAACCGTAAGTGTAAGCAAGATGATCCAGGCCTGATGACTGTGCATCTTTATCCTTTAAGCCGGGGATACCCACAATCGCCAGACGATGGTGCTCGTCATCATAGGTCATGAAACAAAACATGGGATCTTGGTGGGCTATGTCGGCGTTTAGTAGCGTCTGCCAATGAGTAACCATTTCCTCGAATCGGCTGGTTTTGAGCACGGCATGGGCAAAGAAAGACGGGGTAATTTTATTTTCTTCAGCAGGCATGAGACATTCTTGTGAAACGAGTTCCTAGGAAAGTACCAGAAATCGGCACAAAATTTTCAATTCGTTTTGATTATAACCACCTTCATTCGGTAAGTAGCTCTGTCCACTGTCTCGATCAGGTATTGAGAGTGCCCACTAAAGCGTAGGAACAGTTAGGTTCCGTTGATTGTATTGTTAGGTGTATTTCTCATTCAATTTTAGAATAGTAGCTATTTCTGGCATTAATCTAAACGGTATGCTTCTTGCCTGCAGTTGATTGATTGTTCCTGATACATAAAAATCTTGTTTGGGACAGTAGAATGCGAATGAGCCAGATGCTCCCGAATGACCTACAAATTCGGGTGCTGGGTTAAATGGAGAGAAAATCCACGGCAATTTGTATCTCATCAACCCACCACCATAATCTAGCGGAAAAAATATCTTATTCCATTGTTTCATCCATTCAAACGTTCTCTCTTCTTTAAATAATTTGCCGCCAAACAATGCTTTTAAAAACAAAATCTGTTCTTTTGTTGTGGACACTATTGCGCCATCAGACCAGAAAGAACGCATCGCTTTTGGCATATATAACGGGGTTTTCTTATGGTGAATTGTAGCGGGCGTTTCTCGGCTAGAAGCTGACACGTCGTCTCCAAAAATATACGTATTTGGTAGGTCTAGCGGAGTAAAAAAGAATTCATCGAATATCTGACCAAGACTCTTTTCTAATAACATTTCCAGTATGGCGCCAAGCAGTTGATAGTTCGTGTCGGAATAATAA
>JAADHW010000207.1:1175-4755 GCA_013151695.1 Gammaproteobacteria bacterium | reverse complement strand
GTTTGTAAGCAGCTTCTACCTATCTACGACAAACCCATGGTGTATTACCCATTAAGTACCCTCATGCTGGCGGGTATACGCGAAGTTTTAGTGATCACAACCCCGGCAGATCTGACTCTCTTTCGCAGCCTTTTAGGAGACGGTAGCCGCTGGGGTATGGAGTTGAGTTATGTCGCGCAAGCATCCCCTGACGGGTTGGCCCAGGCCTTTCTAATTGGTGAGAAATTCATTGCCGACAACCCGTGCACATTGGTGCTGGGTGATAATCTATTTTTTGGTGCTGGGTTTACTGGGTTGCTTTCCCGCGCAGCTCAAAATCAGCGCGGTGCCACCATATTTGCCTATCAAGTCAACAATCCTGAACAGTTTGGTGTGGTTGAGTTTGATCAAAGTGGCGGGGCGATTTCAGTTGAAGAGAAACCGCAGAGACCTAAAAGCAAGTTTGCAGTGACAGGGCTGTATTTCTACGATCAGCAGGTTGTAGAGTTTGCTAAGCAAGTCAAGCCGTCGGCTCGAGGCGAACTAGAGATAACCGATGTCAATCAACAATACCTCGACAGTGGCGAACTGCGCGTCGAGCAAATGGGTCGAGGTATGGCTTGGCTTGATACCGGCACCCATGATTCATTGTTGGAAGCCGCGCACTTTATTCAAACCCTGGAAAAGCGCCAAGGCTTGCGGGTGGGTTGTCCGGAGGAAATTGCTTGGCGCCAGGGCTGGATATCTAGCGAAGCGCTTGAACAACTGGGTAGTGAGTTACAGTCAAGTGGTTATGGGCATTATTTGCGACAATTACTCGATAATCCGTGATTCCTGCAGTCAATTCGCACTTGAAGCAACACATTTGTATGTGTAAAATCCGCGCCCTTCAATGAACACAAGGCCAATATGCCTCAGGTAAAAGTCAGAGAAAACGAGCCGTTTGATGTTGCTCTACGACGCTTCAAACGTTCTTGCGAAAAAGCCGGTGTATTGTCAGAGGTTCGACGTCGTGAATTTTACGAAAAGCCTACTGCAGTGCGTAAGCGCAAGGCAGCCGCGGCGGTAAAGCGACACATCAAGAAGTTGCAGCGCGAAGCCCGTAAGTACGAAAAGGCATTTTAGCCGCAGCTGTCTTTCGATTACATTTACTTCCGCAACCTCGTTTCGTTGCTCGTGCTTAGTGCAAAGCAAGCCGGTACCAAGCATGCCGTGCAAACAAATGGGAGATAGTGTGATGTCAGAACTAAAGCAACTCATAGGCGAAACTACCATAACCGCGATGAAGGCTCGGCAGAAAGAGCGTGTTGCGGCGTTGCGTATGGTCAATGCAGAGATTAAGCGGGTTGAAGTGGATGATCGTCGTGAATTGTCTGATGCAGATATACTAAGCATTCTGAATAAAATGCTAAAGCAGCGCCACGACTCGCTGAGTCAATTTCAAAATGCCGGTAGAGACGATCTAGCCCAGCAAGAAAGGTTTGAGATTGACCTCATTCAAGAATTTTTGCCTGCGGCGTTGAGTGATGAAGAGGTTGATGAACTTGTTACTCAACTGATTACACAGACAGGTGCCAGCAGCATGCAAGATATGGGCAAAGTCATGGCCAAACTTAAGCAAACGAATCCCGGTCAGATTGACATGGGCAAGGCGAGCGCACTGGTTAAGGAAAAACTGGCCTAAGTACGAGATTCCAGCAAGGAAATCAATGTGACACCTCAGATGCCAATATAATGTCCACCCCACTTGTTATCCCAGTGGTGTTGGCGGGTGGCGTAGGCAGTCGTTTGTGGCCACTTTCGAGAAATTTCTTTCCGAAACAATTTCACAAGCTGTTAGGTGAACATTCTTTTCTTCAAAATACTTTGTTACGCGCACACCAGGTCACCGAAGTGCCACCGATCATTGTTTGTAATGAAGAACATAGATTCTTGGTAGCAGAACAATGTCGCGAAATCGACATTGCTTGGGATCAACTAATATTAGAGCCCCAAGGTCGAAACAGCGCTCCTGCTATCGCATTGGCAGCATTGCAGGCCAGGGTGACCCAGGACGACGCAGTCATGCTGGTGTTGCCATCTGATCATCTCGTGGCAGACGAAGAGGCGTTTGCCAAGGCGGTAGAATTGGCAGTAGTCGGCGCCGTTGACGGCGGATTGGTCACTTTTGGTGTCAAACCTGATCGGGCTGAAATTGGCTACGGTTACATCCGATTTTCCAATCAAGAGGGTGGGTTACAGAAAGCGCAAGCCTTTGTTGAGAAACCTAGCAAGGAGGTTGCTCAAGAGTATTTCCAGTCGGGAAATTATTTGTGGAACAGTGGCATGTTTGTCCTGGGCGCGAAGGTCTACATCGAAGAACTTACTACCCACAACCCTGCAATGGCCCAAGCTACGCAAAGGGCGATGCAATCCGCCAGTAAAGATATGGACTTCTTACGCCCGGGACCCGAGTTTTTGGACTCCCCGGCAGATTCTATTGACTACGCAGTGATGGAAAAAACCAGCCGTGCCCAGGTGGTGCCGGTGGATTTTGGTTGGAATGACATAGGCTCATGGGAAGCCGTGCTTGCAGAATCCGAGCTCGACCAAGACGGCAATCATCTGCGCGGTGATGTGCTGGCGGTTGATACCAAAAATTCTTTTGTGATGGCAGGACAGAGGCTCATCAGTACGCTTGGGGTGGAAAACCTGGTTGTAGTCGAAACGTCTGATGCGATATTGATTGCCGATCGTGACCGCGTGCATGATGTGAAGATGATCGTTAGCAAATTGGAATCAGAAAATCGTTGTGAACGCCTGTATCACCGCGAGGTGTTTCGCCCATGGGGTAGCTACGAAGGTGTCGATGAAGGTGACCGATATCAAGTGAAATGTATCCGGGTTAACCCAGGCGCCTCGCTCAGTATGCAATTACACCATCACCGTTCTGAGCACTGGATTGTTGTTCGCGGTACCGCCAGAGTCACTCGTGACGATAAAGTTTTCACCTTGGGTGAAAACGAGAGCACCTACATTCCTCGTGGCATAAAACATCGGCTGGAAAACCCCGGTAAACTACCGCTTGAACTCATTGAAGTACAGGTGGGTCCTTATTTGGGAGAGGACGATATCGAACGTTTTGATGATGTTTATGGCCGATGAAGTTTGTGACAGCCTTGTTGGCCGACTAGCTGTGGTAATCTCCTAAGCCGTTTATCATTTTAGCTGGGCCCCGTGGCTGGACGCATTCCGCAGTCTTTCATTAACGATCTACTGGATCGCGTTGATATCGTAGACGTGATAGATCGTCGGATGACGCTTAAAAAGAGTGGTAAAAACTACTCTGGCCTGTGCCCCTTTCACGACGAAAAGACACCGTCGTTCTCGGTTAGCCCCGACAAACAATTTTTCCACTGTTTTGGTTGCCAAGAAAGTGGTACGGCACTGACCTTCATCATGAACTTTGATCGCTTGGATTTTGTCGAAGCAGTGGAATCGCTGGCCCAACAACTGGGTGTAGAGGTGCCCCGAGAACAAGGTCGATCATATCGCGCGAAGATCGATCCCGACATATACGCTGTGCTTGCGCAGGCAGAGAAATTCTATCGGCAGTCTTTAC
>JAADHW010000207.1:0-1149 GCA_013151695.1 Gammaproteobacteria bacterium | reverse complement strand
GCCGGGGTCTTACCGGCGAGGTTGCTCGAGATTTTGGCATTGGCTATGCCCCGGAAGGCTGGCAGAACTTAGAACAAGCGATGCCAGATGTGCCCCCCAAGACACTGTTGGAAGCGGGCTTGTTGACCACCAGCGATAGCGGTCGAAGCTATGATCGATTCCGCCACAGGATCATCTTTCCAATCAGAGATACCCGCGGTCGCGTTATTGGCTTTGGTGGCAGAATCATGGGCTCAGACGACGGACCAAAATATCTAAATTCGCCAGAAACGCCAGTATTTCACAAAGGTGCTGAGCTTTATGGCTTGTATGAAGCGCGCAAAGCCTTGCGCCAACTTGACCGGTTATTGGTCGTCGAAGGGTATATGGATGTGGTTGCTCTGGCTCAGTATGGTGTTGCCAATGCGGTTGCTACATTAGGCACCGCTTCAGGGGAGGCTCACTTCCAAAAACTGTTTCGTCACAGTGATGAGGTGATTTGCTGTTTTGATGGTGACAATGCCGGGCGACAAGCGGCTTGGAAAGCGTTAGAGAATGCCTTGCCTACTTTGAATGAGTACCGCCAGTTGAAGTTCGCCTTTTTGCCCGATGGCCAAGACCCAGATTCTATTATTCGGTTAAAAGGGAAAGCCGGGTTGCAGAGTTTTATCGACAATGCCGTGCCTGGACTGGAGTTCTTGCTGGCTCGATTGAGCCAAGGGTTAGATTTGAACAGCATTGACGGTAGGGCTCGTTTTGCCGGATTGGTACAACCCTACGTTGAGAAAGTTCCAGATGGGGTTTTGAAAGCATTGTTGCAGCAAAAAGTGGCACAGATGACGGGCCTTCGGCGCTCTAATATACCAGCCGAAAGAGCCAATACGAATAGAAAGAGGGGAGCAGGAAGAGTTAAAGGAGTAAGTGAGCGCTTACTGACTATCCTACTACAGCGTCCAAACTTATGGCATACAGTAGATGAAGAAGTGCGACATCGACTGAGGCAGGCACTTGATGGGCATTCTGTGGTGGGCGAAATTGTCGCTTATGTCGACGACAATGCCACCGCAGATGTTGAAGAATTGCTCATGTATTTCGCGGATCATGCGGATGCTATGGCTTTGCGAGAGTTGGTGGGTGTTCCGCTAGAGATAGATGATGACGGCTCGCGAT
>JAADHW010000037.1 GCA_013151695.1 Gammaproteobacteria bacterium | reverse complement strand
CCATGGTGGCTTGGTTAGCCTGGTTGAAATAACCCCGGAAAGTGCAGCAGTACTGCAGTTTGGTGGCGGCTGCCAAGGTTGTGCCGCCGTCGATATTACTCTTAAGAACAGTGTTGAAGTTACACTGTTGGAACGTATCCCGGAGCTGACTGCAATATTGGATCAAACAGACCACAGCGTTACCGACAATGCCTATTATCGATAGGGGTCCAAAGGTACTATCGACCCTTGCTGACCGCGCTGGCTAGTTTCCTCAGCACCTCGCCAGTTTCCTCCCAGCCGATGCAAGCATCGGTCACTGATACGCCATATTTCAAGTCTTTAGGATTGTCTAGGTTCTGACTGCCGGGGTGAATATTGCTTTCGACCATGACCCCGGTAATAGAGGAGTTACCTTTAATTATTTGCTGCGCTACATCGCCCAGAACAACACCTTGGTTGCGATGGTCTTTGTTGGAATTAGCATGCGAACAATCAATCATAATGGAGGGGCGTAATCCGATGGCCTTAAGCGCATTTTCGGTTTGCGTAACGTGGCTAGTGGAGTAGTTGGGACCGTTGGAGCCCCCGCGTAACACCACATGCGCGTGCCGATTGCCTCGCGTGTGAATTACACTGACTTGTCCTGCTGGGCTGATACCCAGAAAGCTATGTGGACTGGTTGCAGATTGCAAAGCATTAATGGCCACACTAAGAGATCCGTCGGTGCCATTTTTGAAGCCAACGGGGCAACTTAAACCCGACGCCATTTCTCGATGGGTTTGGGACTCTGTGGTCCTCGCACCTATGGCCGACCAAGAAATGAGATCTTGCATATATTGGGGGGTAATAGGGTCCAAAGCTTCGGTGGCTATGGCTAACTTCAGTTCTGAAATATCCAGCAGTAATTTTCGCGCGATCTCCAGGCCAGTGGCTACCGCAAAGCTATCGTCCAAATGTGGATCGTTAATCAACCCCTTCCAACCAACCGTACTTCGGGGTTTTTCGAAATAGGCCCGCATTACACAGAACAGGTCGTCACGCAGGTGTTTGGCGAGTTCTTTTAAGCGCCGGGCATAATCCAATGCCGCCTCTGGATCGTGGATTGAGCAGGGCCCAACCACAACTATAAGGCGGCGATCGTTGCCTGCAACAATGTCGCGTACGGTTTGACGTGCAGTGTTAACAAATTCTCGCACACTTTCTGCTGCGGGAAGACGAGCTTTTAAGTGTTCCGGCGTGATAAGCACCTCATGTTTCTCCACATTTAAATTTTCTAACTTCAATTTTTCCTCCTCTCATACCTATCTATTTTCTATCCAACTTCTTTCTATCGTCCATCTATAAAGGGGGGTCTAAACGAAAAAACCCCGCTAGGCGCACTGCCTGACGGGGTTTCCGAAGAAGGCAGCTCACCGCCTTCTACTAATTTTTGAAGGCTGGATTAGGCAAACATATAAAAAAAGCCTGGCCAGCCAATACTCAGCCGCGTAAGCATAAGATCCTGCGCTTCGCTACACGAAGTGTTTGCAGGCGTCTGCGTATTACATGGTTGAGAAGTGTTCATGGCGGGGATGTTAACGTCACTTACAAAAATTGCAACTGTTTAGAACGAAAAACGTAAGTTGCCGCTATAGTTCAATAAACTGCGAACTATGAGTGAAATACAATCCGGTACGAACAGGCTCCGGGAATAAATCTGCTACAACTTGGACATATTGTTGGAGTTGAGGTCGATAACGTGCCACTGCAGCATCAATATTGTGATTGCTGAGATCAGTGGTTTTGTAGTCGACTATCCAACGAATTCCTTCGCTGAGAAACATTCGATCCAACACAACATGAATGACTGTGTGGTCGACAACCCCGCTTAATGCTACTTCACATTCGTGCTGCGGATGGGGTTCTAGTATCCACCGCCCCGTGGGATCTGTGAATGTTTGGTTGAGATGATCTCTCGCTCTTTCTAGTATGGGCTCGATGTCTGCCTCATCAATTTGTTGTTGTCGCAACCACGAAGGTAATCTACCCATAACCTCAGCCTCATCACACTGCTGGTGAGCTCGCCAGGCAAGTGCCTGATGCACAATGATTCCCAATGCCACCTCACGACGACTGCCGATCACATCGGCAACAGCTATTCGATCTGCTTGTGAAGGCGGCAGTTCAGCCACTGCCGGTGCCGACCAGACATAGCTCTTGGGCAGTCGCGTCAAGCCGTGGGCTGCAAATATATCTGCTTGTTCAAGTTTGGGTGTCACTTGCAGTGGTGTGGCATGATCATCATAGGGTGAGGCTATGGTTTGAATAAAACGAGCGATGCCACCTACTTTTCGTGACCCTTGTTGTGTGAAGCTCAGCCGCAAGCTGGTTTTGGCTCGCGTGCAGGCGACATAAAGAAGTCGTTTTTCCTCGTTTTCGTTGCGCGTTCGATCTGCAAATTTTAGCCAGCTATGAATGGGATCCTCGCGTACCCCCATTAGGAAGCCATCCCGATTTTCTCGCCACAATAGCAATTGGGCATCATCGGATCTCGAGCGCTTATGTAAATAGGGAACTAACACGTGGTTAAACTCAAGCCCTTTAGACTTATGTATGGTCATGATTTCAACCCTGGCTTCCGTCTGGGCATCGCCGAACAATTTTGTTAATGCGAATTCTAAATCCGCTTTATTGTGGGCGGCATCACCCATGTCATCAAGTAAATCCATGAAACTCTGTGCGTGTTGTTGGGCTTGACCAGGATAAGCTGCGATGCCTCCGCAGCGAAACCAATACCCTTCAAGTACCTCGCGTAGGGTCAGCTCGTGCAAGTGTTGGGTTGCCCAGGTGTGTGCTTGGCAAAGTCTTGATAAACGAGGATCTTCGACCTGGTGTTGGGTGATAACCTGGAGCAAATTCTGATCTTCGGCATATTCGCTCAACTGGGTTAAGGTAAAGCCAAACATCGGCGAACGCAAAATACTAAACCAGGCCAACCTCGCACCCCGGTCAAGTAGGGTGCTATGCAAGCTGAGAAGATCCAAGATTATGGGTTTAGTGGCGAGCGAATCCATATCGGTTGCTTGCCAATCAATGTTTTTAGCATCTAGAAGTTTGATCAAAGCAGCTACATGGGTACGTGCTCGACATAAAATAGCAATGGTAGAACAATCATCTTGTTTTAGTAAATGTTGGATTCGAGCAACGGTTTCATTTGTTTCTATCCGTTCATCTTCAAATGAAGTAAGAGATACCGCTGCGCTAGACACGGTCTTATTCACCGCCTGGGAGGGATTGTACGAAACACCACCTAATTGCATGGATGCGGACGGCTCAAACAAGTGAGCAAAGGTCTCGTTGCACCAATCCACTAGCTTTGGGTCTGAACGAAAATTCGCTGAGAGATAGTTTGCCACTAACGACACATCACCGATGCCGTGCTCGCGACACTCTGTAAAGACTGCGACATCAGCATCGCGGAATTTGTAAATAGATTGCATAGGGTCACCAACACAAAAAAACGTGGTGTTGCCATCGTCTTGCCAGGCTCGAATCACCAGCTGGAACAGTTCAAGCTGTGATCGAGAAGTATCTTGAAATTCATCAATCAGCAAGTGAGAGATACGATAATCTAAGTAGAGG
>JAADHW010000223.1 GCA_013151695.1 Gammaproteobacteria bacterium | reverse complement strand
GTCCCATCCGGTTGCCGCTGTTATTTCACCAAGATCAGCCAAGTCATTGCCATAACTTCCCGTTCGCATCCTTAAGTCTTCTTGGAATATTTCTATCCCTTGCATGTTACTGCGTAACACGCCTTGTTCTGTCGCGTCGACATAACCTCTATAGGCAGGTAGCGCGAAAGAAGCGAGTATACCCAATATGACCAGCGTGATCATCAGTTCTGTTATGGTAAAGCCGTTAGCCCGCTTGTTCATGATCTACCTCGCAAATTGCCGGTTAGTATATATTCTAAGAAATGGCAAAAGGGCAGCAGGGCTGCCCTTCCTAATCAAACAAATTTCTCGGTGATTACCAATCTATTTGCTCAGAGACAGTACTCACCAGACCTACAAAGTCACCATACGCTGGACGCGTAACTGTGACCTGCAAGGTGCCTAACGCGATAGTGTTCGCAACTGCAACCCCAACCGTGCCCGCGACAGCATCAACGGCCGCTGCGTAGGCAGGCCCGCCTTCAGGAGATCCTGTGAGAACTCTCTGAGTGCCAATTTCAGTGTTAAAAACAGTTTCCCAATTATCATCCCAAGCATCTAATCGGTCGCTCGCTACTTGTCTTTGCTCAGAACCCATTTGGATGGAAGTTCGAGTGCGTTGCATCTCTGCATTCACCAAATCAACCGCCGCTTCGTAATGCGTATTTACCTTAGAGGTATTAGCAGTGGCAATATAAGACTGATACGCAGGCAGCGCTACAGCGGCTAAGATGCCGATGATGGCGACCACGATCATTAATTCGATAAGGGTAAAACCCTTTTGCATAGCATTTTTCATTTGTAAACAAACTCCGTTACTCAATGTGTCAAAAGTGGGCAGCCAAAAACCAGTTTGCCTCAGGCTACGTCCGTCAGGTGAATAGTAAAGCAAGCCTCGTGCCAGTTTTCCTTGGCACCAGCCTACTAGCTATTTTATGTTTAAATTTCAATTACTTATGTAGTCTATCCTTCAAGCTAAGAATATTCGTCAGCAGTCTGCGCAACTTGTTGTCAGCAATCGGCCCTAGCTGAGCCTGTCACATGCTGACCCTGTAGGTCACCAGTGGGTGAAATTGTCCACACCAATCCTAGAATCAGTATAAGTCCTACAAATTGTAGCGTGCCGAGCTTAGTGTAAAATTGTGATGGCTGTATCGACACTCTAGAGACACAAGCATACACTTCCCGCGCTTAGACTGAGTATGGTACTCGGTCAGTACCGGATAACCGGTCGGTTGATAAGGATTTCACACACGGTATGGCAACCGATATAATACCTTTAAGTGGCTTAGCACGGCGTTTGGTTGACGAAGGCGTCGTGGACGCTCAAGCTGCCCTCGATGCCACCGAGCAGGCGCGCAATTCCGCCACGCCATTCGTCAGTTACCTGGTGCAAAACGGTCTGGCTGACGCAAAAATTATCGCCGCCAGCGCCGCTGAAGAATTTGGTGTGCCGCTCATGGATCTGTCGGTTTTCGACCTCGAGAGCATTCCCAAAGACCTGGTTAAAGAAAGCCTGATTCAACAACACAACGCACTACCGTTAGTGCGCCGCGGTGTGCGCTTATTCGTAGCTGTTTCAGACCCAACCAACTTACAAGCCTTAGATGAGATAAAATTCCACACCGGAGTGAACACTGAGCCTGTACTGGTGGAAGAAGACAAACTTTCTGCCTTAATTGACCTGTTCATCAATTCCCAGGAGGACAGTGGCTTAGGTGATCTCGATGGCGATGATCTTGAAGATCTCGACATGGACGTCTTCGACACCAATGATTCGGCTGAGGAAGAAGACGTTGGGTCGGCCACCGATGACACCCCTATCGTACGGTTCGTCAACAAGATGCTCCTGGATGCGATCAAAACCGGTGCTTCGGACATCCATTTTGAGCCTTATGAAAAAACCTACCGAGTTCGATTCCGTACCGACGGTATTCTTAGCATCATTGCTACCCCACCGCAGAATTTGGGTACCCGATTGGCCGCCAGGTTAAAGGTCATGTCAGAAATGGACATCTCTGAACGGCGCGTGCCTCAAGATGGCCGTATTAAGATGAAGCTGTCTAAGACTAAGGCCATCGATTTTCGGGTGAACACGCTACCCACCCTATGGGGTGAAAAGGTTGTGCTGCGAATTCTTGACCCCTCCAGCGCGAAGATGGGTATCGAAGCGCTCGGCTTCGAAGATTTTCAACAAGAGCTGTTCCTTGAATGCCTGCACAGACCCCAAGGCATGGTTTTAGTGACCGGACCTACGGGTAGCGGCAAAACAGTGTCTCTTTATACCGGTCTCAACATTCTAAATACGCCGGAGACGAATATTGCAACGGCAGAAGACCCGGTTGAAATTAACCTGGAAGGTATTAACCAGGTCAACGTCAACCACAGAGTAGGCCTCGACTTTGCTACCGCGTTGCGCTCTTTCTTGCGACAAGACCCAGATATAGTCATGGTTGGTGAGATTCGCGACCTAGAAACTGCAGAGATCTCCATCAAGGCAGCCCAGACCGGTCACATGGTGTTGTCCACCCTACACACCAATTCCGCCGCAGAAACCCTGACTCGCCTTAGGAATATGGGGGTTCCGTCATTTAACTTGGCAACTTCGGTGAATCTCATCATCGCCCAGCGTTTGGCGAGGCGTCTGTGCGCGGAATGCAAGCAGGCTTTGGATGTGCCTAAAGAGTCGCTGTTAGAAGAAGGTTTTACCGAAGACGACATTAAAAAAGGCTTTCAGGTATATGAACCCAGCCCAGACGGATGCAGTAAATGCAATGCTGGATATAAAGGCCGTGTCGGAATATATGAAGTAGTTAAAATAACTCCAGAGCTATCTCGTATTATCATGGAAGATGGAAACAGCCTGCAACTAGCAGAGCAAGCCAGAGTACACGGGTTTAACGACCTGCGACGTTCAGGCTTGATGAAGGTGATGCAGGGTGTAACCAGCTTGGCGGAGACCAATAGGGTCACCACCGGGCATTAGCAATTTTATTGACGGGTAAGCAAAGCCATGGCTGAAAGCGCAGTTTTTGTTTGGGAAGGTACCGACAAGCAGGGCCGAAAGAGTAAGGGCGAAATAAATTCGTCTACACCGGCGATTGCCAAGGCCGAGTTACGTCGTCAAGGCATTCGTGCCACCAAAGTCCGCAAGAAGAGTGCAGGTATCTCTCTAGGGAGTGGCGGTAAGGTCAAACCGGCGGACGTGGCTCTTTTCACTCGCCAAATGGCCACCATGATGCGTGCGGGTGTGCCACTGGTACAAGCCTTCGACATTGTCGCCGAAGGCGTCGATAAACCTAAGCTTGCTGAACTGATAAAATCCGTACGTAATGATGTCGCCAGCGGTAATTCTTTTGCTTCATCTTTGCGTAAGCACCCCAACGAATTTGATGATCTATTTTGCAACTTAGTTGATGCCGGTGAACAATCAGGTGCGCTAGAACAAATGCTCGAACGTGTCGCAGACTACAAAGAGAAAACCGAATCTCTAAAGGCAAAAGTTCGTAAAGCCATGACCTATCCTATCGCCGTCCTCATAATCGCAGTCATCGTCTCAGGTATATTGCTGATTAAGGTGGTACCTCAGT
>JAADHW010000129.1 GCA_013151695.1 Gammaproteobacteria bacterium | reverse complement strand
ACGGACGAAGAACAACCCGCACGCGAAAAGCAAAAGGGAGGTTGGTTCAGTTGGTTGCCCTTCGTAGGCTAATCGGTCCGCTACCAAAATGATCGCGCATCGCGCTGAGATAATCGCCGAAATAGAAAGACGACGACAGTCATTGAGTCTCAGTTTACTGCGAATTTTTAACTACTATCGGGCCCTGGTCGGTTTCGCGCTGCTGTCTATCTTCCTACAAGGTGCTTTTGCTACCAAGCTAGGTTCACTCAACGCCGACCTTTTTCTTTGGACGTGTGTGGGTTATACCTTAGTTAATCTCCTATCTGCAGCGCTCATTCACGTGCTGCCTAAAAGTTGGCTCAACCGCCAACGACTCAGGGTTGTGTTGGTCCTATATGACATCGCCACCCTGGCGCTACTGATGTACTTTTCCGGCGGTATTGCCAGCGGCCTAGCGGCACTGATACTGATCACGGTTGCGACGGGTTCAATCATTGTGACCGGACGCATTGCTCTGTTCATTGCAGCCAGTGCAACCATTGCCCTGCTCTATGAAGAATTTTACCTAGCCATCAGTGTTGCGGGTGCGCAATACGATTTCTTTCAGGCCGGGGTATTTGGCGCCATCTATTTTGCCGCGGCGCTAAGCATTCAACGTTTGTCCATACGTATTCGAGAAAATGACATTCGAGCCCTCACTCAAGCAGCAGAACTTGCTGATCTAGAACGACTCAACAAACAGATTATTCAACGCTTGCGCACTGGTATTATTGTCATCGACAAGGACGATCAAATTCGCATGTACAACCAATCGGCACGCACACTTTGCGGGCGCCCTAACCACTCTGATCTGGACTCTCTACCAGAGAATTTGCTCCAAGCGCTAACTCAGTGGCGTTCTAATACCAGTCATCGATCTACACCATTTCAGGTTGGTGCACAATTACCAGAAATTCGAGCAAATTTTTCCGCCCTGCATAGCAGCGATCCAGATGGTGATGTAACCATTTACCTTGAGGACACCGTAGAAGTTCAGCAACAAGCCCAACAACTCAAACTCGCAGAACTGGGTAGACTATCTGCAAGCATTGCCCATGAAATTAGAAACCCGCTTGGGGCGATCAGTCATGCTGCCCAGTTGCTCAATGAAAGTGAAGACCTGCAACCGGCAGATCAACGGCTCACCGACATCATTATCAACCACTGTTCTCGCATGAATGGTGTGGTAGAAAACGTGTTAGAGATGTCTCGTCGGCGTGTTCCACAGCCTCAGCGTATTACCTTACAAGAGCATCTGGCAGAATTTTTACAGCAATCTAGTAGCGCCTTTCCAGATGCTCAGTTAAGTATCTCAGTAGAACCGAGTGAAACAGTTATTCGAGTCGACCCAGCCCACCTCAATCAAGCCATTACAAATCTCGTGGACAACGCCATTAGATATTCAAACGACAACGACGCTGGTCCAATCGCACATTTGGAAGGTGGCATTGATAGCAACTCAGAACGGCCTTATCTTAACGTGATCGACTATGGTGCAGGAGTTGACCCAGGGCAAGTCAGCTCCTTATTCCAACCGTTTAATACCACTGCCACAACTGGCACTGGCTTAGGCTTGTATATCAGCAAAGAACTATGTGAAGCCAATCAGGCACAATTGACCTACTTTAAACATGAAGCGGGCGGCAGTTGTTTCAGAATATTATTCGCCCACCCTGACCGGATATCCTCATGACAAAAAAACGCGCCCTTATTGTAGATGACGAGCCAGACATACGTGAGTTGTTAGAAATCACTCTGGGACGCATGAATATAGAAACCGCCGCCGCCGCAGACTTGTCGGAGGCACTCGATCTACTGAAAAATCAGTCATTTGATTTGTGCCTGACTGACATGCAATTACCCGACGGCGACGGATTACAATTGGTTGCTCATATCAATCAGTACTGTCCTGAACTTCCCGTGGCAATGATCACTGCATTTGGTTCCATGGACACTGCCATTTTTGCTCTCAAGGCAGGTGCCTTTGATTTTTTACAAAAACCCGTCGATCTAGACCAATTGCGTAGCTTGGTAGAAACGGCTCTAAAAGTGAACCAAGCCAACGAAATTGTTGATGTGACAGCAAAACTCCTGGGTACATCTCAAACCATGGACAATCTTCGGGGCAAAATTGCCAAGCTAGCGCGCAGCCAAGCACCCATCTACATCGCAGGTGAATCCGGCTCAGGAAAGGAGGTTGCCGCGCGTTTAATTCATTCTTTGGGTCCTCGCGCTGGCGGCGAATTTATCGCAGTCAACTGCGGAGCGATTCCCTCGGAGTTAATGGAAAGCGAATTTTTTGGCCATGTAAAAGGTTCATTTACCGGTGCAGTAGCTGATAAGTTAGGCCTATTCCAAGCCGCCGCTGGAGGCACCCTGTTCCTTGACGAAGTAGCAGATTTACCCCTGTCGATGCAAGTAAAACTGCTACGAGCAATACAAGAAAAGGCGGTGCGACCGGTGGGTTCTCAATCCGAGGACACAACGGACATACGGGTACTTTGTGCCACCCACAAAGATCTAGCTGAAGAAGTCAACGCTGGCCGGTTTCGACAAGACCTCTACTACCGAATCAATGTCATAGAATTGCACATCCCCGCATTAAGAGAACATTTAGAAGACATCAATGAACTTGCGGCAGCATGCCTCAATCGACTCGCCAACGAGTACGCCCAAGCAGTGCCGAGTATCAGTTCGGATGCACTCACAACTCTGCAGCAATATGACTTTCCGGGTAATGTGCGAGAGCTCGAAAACATCTTAGAAAGAGCCTTCACACTGTGTGAAGACAACAACATCAAAGCCGAAGACTTACAATTACAAATGCACTTTGATGAACCCACTGCCGTTGCGCCACCCGTCACGCCACCCGTTACAGACAAACTGCAAGATACACCACGCGCCCAAACCCACAGTTGGAATTTACCGCCGGGTCAAAGCCTGGAAGATTTCCTCGAGGGCATCGAGCGAGAACTCATCACCCAAGCATTGGATAAAACTCGGTGGAACAAAACCGCCGCCGCAAAGGAACTCGGCATCACCTTTCGCGCCCTTCGTTACAAACTGAAAAAGCTAGACATGGAATAAACCCACAGCGCACAAGCCGACAATCCTACAGACACAAACCATTGATTTGCCCAACATCGATGTATGGTGAACAAACCGGTGGGAATTACCTTGGTAGAGTTATTGGCTACCTTACTGATTGTGATGATTTTATTGGGTTACGCATTACCTAGCTTGCAAAGCCTTGCAACACGAATTGAGGCCGACAGCTATCGTGATGTATTTGCCCGCATGATCTACACCGCACGACATGCCGCCATTATCCATAACGCCAACGTGGTGCTTTGTCCAGGTGGGCAAACAGGCTGCGCAGGACGTAATCGTTGGCACCAAGGCACGGTCGCCTTCGTCGACAAAAATCACAACAGAGAAATTGACGACGATGACTTCACCATCGCATTTGTTTCTAGAACCCATAAAACCAATATTCGATGGCGCTCTTTCCGCAACCGAGGGTATCTGCGCTTTACCCCAATGGGGTTAACTGATTGGCAAAATGGTCACTTCTTATTTTGCCCAGTCAAC
>JAADHW010000251.1:606-4227 GCA_013151695.1 Gammaproteobacteria bacterium | reverse complement strand
CCGTCAATCGACGACGCGATGGTCAAGCGTGATCGGGGGAAAGCACTATCATCATCCTGAGTGACGGTACCGGTGAAGCAATGATTGTGGCCCCAATTGAGGTTGCTTCCGGAGGCAGATGCGATAGTCACCTGAGGCACCCGATTGCCACAAGCCTGTTTTCCCAGTACCAGGGTCTGGTCATAAGCATCAATAGTCAAGCGATGGTCAATGCCGCGACCAGGAATCATCATTGAAGTCAGTCGGGCGTTATTCAACCCTTCAGAACGATTGTCCGGTCCCGGAAGTTGCAGGGAAACGCTGGCAATTCCGCGGCCGACAACTGTGCCGGATATGGCCATTGATGATGACTGCTTACCAAGCTTAAAACCGCCCAGACCAAACAACGAACCGTTTAATCGACCGTCAAGGTGATCGATAGAAACGGTGGTATTGGTTATGTCCCTGCACACTGTTTTGTTAAACAATCCCACACCAAGCAACTTAACTCTGACCCTTTTGCAGACCTCCACAGGATCTAGTTGGCAATAGCGACCAAAAAAGCGGGGATCTCTTCGCGGAGCGGCGATTCTCGAATAGTCGGCGAGAGCCAGTTGCTCAGGAAAATTCTGCATGTTGGCTACGGCTGCGACGATGCCCCCCGCCGAACTCGGTGGTGCCACTTGTTGCGGCCCTTCGAAAAGCGCTTCCAGTGAGGCACAGGTGCACTGTACGGGAGCCAGGCTCAGTGGTTCATCGATATTAAAAGGATCGTGTGAACTTGAAAACCTGATGAGCGGATTGGGTTCGTCCACCACGCCATCCGGACCCGGTACCAACTGCGCCACTATTGATTGGAGCGTGCTGCCGGCGCCACCTTCTCTATCACGCGCCATAAGTATCGCCTGATCGAGATTGTCTTCGACGACCGAGCCTGACAGCGTGACGTAGGCGACGAGGTTGGAGTTGGGCCTGCGTGTTGCAATACAACCCGTAAGCACAAACGGACGCTCAGCATCATCATTGGGCATCTGCGGATTCAATCGAATCCAGAAGTCTCCACCATTGGTTGCTGGATCATCATATGTTCGACAACCAGCGAATTTAAGGTTGGCGTCGCTCTCTGCCGATGAAGCAGCTTCGAAAATCAAGCTACAGGACATGGTGAAAACAAGAATGCCGGGGAGCAGCAGCCTATAAATAACTTGTGGTGGGAAGCGCATCATTGTCGATCCATGGCGAAGTGACCACCGAACCCAAACACGGTGATTTGATTGGCTGAATCTAGACTCATCCTGATTTGCACCTGTGTGCCGTCAGAGTACACGACATGGCCTACAGCGCTGTCAGGCGTAACAATTCGACCAGCGACACCCACTCGATCACCCAGTACCGTGCCGGTGCCGGAAATTAAGTCTCCAGATTGATAGATCACTAACTCTGCAAGGCCGCCATCACTCGAATTTGCGGAATACTTGCCTGTGAATGGACCTGATCCGGGGTTTTCGAATTTGCCGGGAGATGGTGCCAACGTCAGATCACCGAAACTGGTCGTGCGAATGGACAGTCGTTGCCCTGACCCGGACAACTGAATCCTTAAGGGAGTGCGCATGCCATTACTGTCAAGCAAAATGCCGTTGGCAGCGACTGTCCGTGATGCTGTCGCGACAAAATGGGCGCCGCCAATTTGGCCTTCCAACCGAACATTGCCGTTGACTTCTTCGAGCGATACGACGACTTCCTGTCCATCTTCGGTCGTGCCCTGGAACAGTCCTTTGATTGGACTCAAATGCTGAGCTTTGGAGGAATCATTCCCGCACGCAGACAGCAGTAACACAGTCAACAACGCCACCATAAACCGACTGGTGATTTGGGATGCGCCCGCTCGATAGGTCATGGGTAAGCTCCAGCCCTGTTCAGGATTAGGTGTAACGCACAGACCGACTACACGTTAATAACACGCTTGTTACGATTTCGCAAAACCGCCATCAGGATAATTGCTATGACAAACATTATAATGGACGACCACTGACCTGGTGTCAGACTTACGTAACGTATGTCTTCAACTCGCAGGAAGTCGAGAAGAAATCGAACGGGAGCATAAACCAGCATGAACAGCACCAATGTACTACCTGGCGCGCGCGCTCCTTTTCGCAAGTACCCGTGTATCAGCAGCAGGATAATCAGCATAAGCCACATCTCATAAAAGCCCAGATCATGGCGCCTTTCGCCATTTATCAGGACGCCCAGGAAACTGTTTGTCAGCCAACCCGGGTGGTCGTGGATGGCAAAGCAACCTGCCCGTCCGAACACATATCCACCAACAAACGCATAGGTGATAGCGTCAAGACCTCGAAAGATGGGAATCCGGAACCGACGCATGGTGAAAATGGCGGCGATACTGCCGGCCAATATCCCACCAAACGATGACATACCCCTGCGCCCATCCAATAAGACCGCCCAATCTTCAGCAGAACCTGGGTAATAGAGCAGGACAGAAAACAAATGTGATCCGATCAGACTCGCAAGCACCGCAATGATGGCGCACCACAGTATGTCTGGAGTAGGCAACGTAAACACTTTGATCCACCGTTCAAGCAGATAAAATGCAAACATGACGTCAAGGGCTACAAACACCCCAAACGGTCCGATCTCTATATGTCCCAACATCCAGGGTGTGCCCAGAGAACCATCGCTGAGATAGTTAAGCCAGATTAAACCGCTGACAAGCACTGACAAAACCGCAATCCATACAAAGTCGGTCAGGTTGAGTCGGTTCAAATTGTTAGTATTAATTCCGTAGGTTCCCCGGAAAATCAAAAGACAATAACTATAACTGAATCCATTACGACAAAATGGTCAACTCCGGATATCAATGGGCAAAATCGAAAATAGAGGGTGCTATTACTGATCACTACGCTTTTTCTGTGGAAGATGGCTTGCTGACAGAAGAAACAGCTAAAGCCTTGACTGATTTAATTCTTCAGTTGACGCCTTCTGTCGGTTCAAGTGAGCTCATCCAGAGTAACCAAGGGATTCATCATTTATTGATTCGTTACTGATTCAGGCCAAGATGATAAAACTACGAACTATTGCAGAAATTGTCCGGATTATTGATGTGATCCTCATCGGTGGAGCAGTTGTGGTGGGCGGCTACTTTGGGGCCGGGGTATTGAGAGTTGATCAGTTTATTGCGGCGTTGAGTGCCGGACTCATTGCGGCGGGAGGCTACACCATCAATGATTGGTGCGATGAAAAAGTCGATCAAATAAACAAACCCCAAAGACCGATCCCGTCCGGCCGGATTAGCAAATCACAAGCTTTACTACTGGCCTTCATTTTGCAGATGTTAGGTTTTATTTTAAGTCTATGGTTAAATTATCCAGCAGTATGGATTGCACTTTTATGGGTTGTGTTGGTAAATCTTTACAGCTTTGTCCTACAAAATATACCGTTGCTGGGCAACGTTACAACCGCGTTTATGCTGGCAATGACTTTTGTGTATGGGGGCGTGGCCGTAGGCAACATTGACAACATCTGGCCTTTGGTGACCTTTATTTTCTTAGGGAACGTTTCCAGAGAAATCATCAAAGATATTGAAGATCTGCCGGGAGACAGTTTTAACAACGTCAATACGCTGGC
>JAADHW010000251.1:0-563 GCA_013151695.1 Gammaproteobacteria bacterium | reverse complement strand
TGTGGCTATTGTTCCTTTGTTTGACGCTAGACTTATCGACATTCTTAATAACACTTATTTTTGGTTGATATTTTTGGTGGTTGGACCCATGGCTCTAATTTTGGCTGTCCGATGTATCCAGACCCAAGGGGCTTGCGCAGCTTGGGCTAGAACTTGGTCTAAGGCGATTTATGGGATCATGCTGGTAGCAGTTGCCGCAGGTATCGTCAGATTCCCCCTTCCGTGACACAGGCTAAAACTGGAGTTTGCTGGCAGTTGGGTTTTTGCCTGACGTGCTTCCTGCCCTTGTTCGGAACTGGCGGGAACTCTTGATGTCGATTGAATCACTCACGGACAACCGGCGGGCCACGTTAGAGGACATCGAGGCGGCACGGGCTAATTTGGGCAATCTATTGGGCACTGTGACGCTGCCCAAACGCAAAAGGCCCTACCGAAGTAAGGCCTCTCGACGGGCTGCGTATAAATAGCCCTTTATTTGGTAGCGGGGGCCAGCTACCTCCTCTATACGCAGAGCCTGTAGAGGTTGTGCTGGCGGCTTAGCCGGGCCACAACAGACTTCCGAT
>JAADHW010000146.1 GCA_013151695.1 Gammaproteobacteria bacterium | reverse complement strand
CGTTGCGCACTGGCCATGAACCCTCGCTCGCGATAGCTCACTGTTCCAGCCAAGCCGTTTTGACCAATGTGAAGCCCAAATATCGCCGCAACATCGGGGTTCTTTAGGACCCCCTGTTCGATCATCATCTTGGCGCCACCTTCCTCACCCTTGGGCGCGCCTTCTTCTGCCGGTTGAAAAATAAACTTAACAGTACCGGCTATTTCTTCGCGCATAGACGACAGTACTTGCGCCGCACCCATCAAGATAGCAACGTGATTGTCGTGGCCACAGGCATGCATGACCCCTACTTCCGTACCCTCATATTCGCCCATAACTTTGGAAGCGTAGGGTAAATTAGTTCTTTCGATCACTGGCAAACCGTCCATGTCTGCACGTAACGCTACAACACCGCCAGCCTTACCCCCCCTCAAAACACCCACCACGCCGGTATGGGCTACTTCAGTTTGTACTTCGATGCCCAGCGTCCGTAGGTGCTTGGCAACCAGCTTACTGGTTCGAAATTCTCGATTGGACAACTCAGGGTGTTCGTGTACGTCGCGACGCCATGCAATAACTTGCGCCTCAATTTTGCTGGCTTGGGCAGCAATGTGCTGTTCATATTGAGCCGCCACAGGTGTAGTGACAAGCCAACCAAATAACACAAAAGTTGCAGCCCAAAGTCGACGATTACTCATCACGCACATCCCAGATGAAAGAACCAAGCTTAATCGTCTGCGCTATTAGAGTACACTTGGCTGCTAAAATTTTACCTACCTATACCTTTTGGGAGACACCATGACCTTTGATTTATCGGTAACCGACAAACTCCTTGCCACCACACGAGCAGTACGCAAACGTCTCGATCTCACCCGCGAGGTTCCACGAGAACTCATCAACGAGTGTCTGGAACTCGCCGTGCAGGCGCCCACAGGATCGAACTCGCAAACGTGGCGATGGTTGGTGGTTGAAGACGCCAAACAACGCGCTGCACTGGCAGACTTATACCGCAAGGGTGCTGCAGGCTATCTAACAGATGCCAGCGCACAATCTGGCGCTGACGATCAAACCAAACGCGTGTTCTCATCAGCCGTGTATCTCATGGAACATCTACATGAGGTTCCCATTCACTTGATTCCATGTGTTCAAGGTAAGCCTGCAGATCCAATCCCTTTAGCCATGGCATCAGGCATGTACGGCTCCATCTACCCCGCCATATGGAGTTTCCAACTTGCAGCCCGAGCACGCGGATTAGGCACGGCGTTAACCACCCTGCATTTATTCCACCAGGCAGAAGCCGCTGACATTCTTGGCTTACCTGACGATGTACTACAAGTTGCCCTGCTGCCTGTCGCCTACACCCTAGGTACAGATTTCAAACGTGCAAAACGACCACCGGTGGCAGAAATAACCCACTGGGATAAATGGTAAAGGGTTAACGCTTGAAACGAAACATTGGCCGCCCGCACTAATATTGGTCATATCTATCTGCACCTTCTAGCTTAAAAGTCACCGTACTTTCTCTGTTGGTCGTCGCTTGGACTTCACCATTAACTCGCGGCGCATTAAATCTCCAGCTACGCACGGCGACCAATGCCGCCTCATCGAAAATACTGCGGGCCGATACCGTGCGAGCGTTGATCACGTGCCCATCAACGGTAACGTCATAACGGACAGTAACAACCCCCTCTACGCCTTTATCACGAGCCGCAGCCGGGTATATGGGGCCTTGTCCAGACAGCAGTTGCAAAGGGCGATTAGCACTGGCAGAACACCCTGCCAATGCTAAATTTCCTACTAAAATAATCACCGCAGCCCGCAGGCCCCAACCCACGCAAACTTTAGTTTTGGTGATAAGCTTGTTTGTCATAGACAAATCTTATCACCAGGCCAGGTCAAGGACGGAGTAGTTTATGACAGCCTCTGATTCCAATATGCGCCAGCAAGTGTTGGTGTTGTATTTACAAACATCCAGTTTAGACAGCCCTGTTGTTGCTTGGAGCCAGTACGATGGCACCACAGAGAAGCTATTTATGGCAGGCGACAGTGACGAACCGCCCTACACCACTGGCCTGCATGCACTCAAACAAGGCTGGCGACTGTTTCAAGCAAGCCAACTCAACCCGCACAATGCTGGTGACGAATTTCAAACCGCCTACCTAAAGTACGAGTTTTTCTTTGAAAAATGGGTCCCTCAACAATGAACATGGCCTTAAACAACACCCAAATGGCGACCTTTGCTGCACGCGGCTTCTTACGCTTCGACGCTGTCGTTGCGGACGAAATAAACCAACAGTTTCTCAACGACATTGGTGATGCGTCTCCGCAGCCGGACACGGTCAAAGGACACTATGCAAATATCATGCGCTCTAGTGTGGTACCGCTGGTGTCGCCCGGAGTAAAATTAAGCCAAGCGTACCCGCCATCCAGCGCGCTCAACAGACTTATCCAGGTACCGCAGGTCAAAGGCGCAATCAGTTCCCTGGTCGGCGCAGACCCCGCCCTTGACCATCACTTTTTACATATCGCATTTCCGCCGAGTTATTGGCCTGAAGATGCACCTGCCCAACGATCGCAACACACTCATCAAGATTCCACCATCGACCCAAGAGCGGCATTCGACATCCAGCTGTTCTATTTCCCTCACGACGTGACGGCCAACATGGGGGGAACACGCTTCATACCGGGTTCGCAATATCGACGTGTTTCCGAAGCAGCGATAGCTCGATATCAAAACATTAAAGGACAACAGCATGTTGTCTGCACAGCGGGCACAGTAATTATTTTCCATATGGGACTGTGGCATGGAGGTGGGCTCAACAAGTCCGACCAACTTCGTTACATGTTTAAGATCAGGCTGTGTCCCAGCGAACGGCAAGTACAACTGTGGGACATGAATGAAACAGAACATGCGCAGAGCTCAAGACCCATTTTTTGGACTGACGGCAGTAACCAACCAGACAATCTACATGCAATTCTCACTAACCCCGAGCCCTGGTATGAGGCAGATACTGGGCGTTTAGAATACATAAATAGAGTAAAATTCTGGCGTTACATCAGCGGCGATAAAAATTTCGACGCAGACTATTGGCTTACCCGCATAGAGAATGATTATGTTTAGGAAAATATCTAGGACTATGAGTGATATAGACGATTCTTCGACCCCCCAAGATGACAAACCCTTAAGCTTTTGGCAGGTGCTTGGCAGCACCCTTGCAGCTGCTTTTGGCGTGCAATCGAGCAAGAATAGGGAACGTGACTTTAGCCAAGGAAAGGCGAGCCACTTTATTATGATGGGTGTTGGTTTCACCGCCGTTTTTGTGCTGCTCATGGCCGGCTTAGTCAGTCTGATACTAAACATCACCTAGCCGCAGCTGGCAACACAACAACATACGACCCAACACCTATACCAGAATTTGTTCGGCCACCTCGCAGAACTCAGAGTTGAACCGTAAAAATTCCGCAAACAACACAAACTGCTGTTGTGCGCGATGCAAATTCTCACCATGTTCGCTCACCCGAAAATAGACATCACCCGACAGATGATCAGTTAGAAAGCGCACACCTAACATCAACGCAACATAACCCGGAGCCACCACCGCCTCGCCAACATTACACAATGGCTGGTGAGTGGCAAAACCTCGCAAACAAG
>JAADHW010000009.1 GCA_013151695.1 Gammaproteobacteria bacterium | reverse complement strand
GAACGCGGATGGATAATGATGGATGTATCTCCCGTGGTAACCAGGGTATCTAGCGTCAGTGTGGTTGAGGGGCCAAATGGACAAATTTTAAGTTCAGCGCCAAATTTGGATGTCGCCCAGGTGTCATCAGTCATTAGAGCACGCAGCGGCGACACCATAGTGATGGGTGGGCTCATACAGACCCAGGAGAGTCGTACGGTACGTAGTTTGCCAGGTTTAAGGCGGCTTGGCCCCTTAAGACGTGTGTTGGGTGGTGAGTACAAAAACCAGGTGCGTAAAGAATTGATCATGATCTTGACTCCCACCATCGTGCCGGTGGGGAGTTAGCATGAATATACGCAAAGGCTCTAAGGTGTTAGTGGTATTGTGTGTTCTTGCTGTGCAGCCGATACAATCTCATGCGCAAGATGGTGCGCAGGCTGTGCCTCATACCTTTGAACAACTCAAGATTGAGGCGCGTGAAGGTTCATCATTTGCCTATCGCAATG
The DNA here is from genome assembly GCA_013151695.1 of Gammaproteobacteria bacterium. GTDB lineage: Bacteria > Pseudomonadota > Gammaproteobacteria > Pseudomonadales > Azotimanducaceae > UBA4421. Next base: position 23,916 of record JAADHW010000009.1, on the reverse strand, counting down.
TGATGACCTTTGTTGGCAATCATTCCGGTCATCGCGGAGCACGGTTAATGTTGGCTAGGTTGCAGTTGCTTCGTGACCTTCCGGATGAAGCGTTAGATACGCTTGTTCCTTTGTTAAACGCTGGTGCAAAACGCAGCCATCCAGATTGGCAGCCTTGGTTTTGGGCAGGTACAGCACGTCTGGCAATGGGTGAAATCGACGCAGCAAGAGACTATCTCGAAGTGGCATTGTCAAAAAATAGTGCCCAGGCAGATGTATGGGTACAGTTGGCGGTGTTAGAACAAGAGGTGTCAAATCATGCGGGGGCTTTGCAATATTTGTCTATTGCCAATCAACTGGCACCAAACACAGGCGAAATTCACTTAAACAGGGCTTATAGTTATGAGCATTCGGGTGAGTATGAGGAAGCCTTGAAGGCTTACCAACGTTTTGTTGTGAGTAGTGTGGGTGAGAATAGCAGCGTGCTTAAACCGTTGGTTCTGCGCCGCATTTCAACCTTGGCTAGCTTTAAGCTTCGGTAACAGCTCGTTAGGCTGCCTTGGTGTTGCCACCGCCATTTTATCTGCGTATATACCGTTTGAGACATTGATAGTCTGGTTTGTCACAGAATCTGATAATAAGGACTATTCCTGGGTGAGCTTTGCTAGACTGCAATGCCATACGGTACTTGGCGAGGAGATACGGCTAAAGTGACGCAACAGTCTTCGGATAAGACGGCCCTTCTTAACGAGTTGAAGCTTGATCGTTCTACAGCGGCTACCAGTAACGTCCGGCCGACTAAATGGTTTCTTATGCTAGCCCTGGTAGCGGGTGTGGGCTTGATGTTTTTTTTCTTTGGCTTACCCGGTGCTGGACAAGTTGTAGCAGTGAATTCAGCGATAGCCAGGGCCCCATCAGCTCAGCCGTTGGGTTCGAGTGTATTAGATGCAACGGGTTATGTGGTTGCTCGTCGCCAAGCAACCGTCAGCTCTAAGGCTACTGGTAAAGTTGTTGAGGTATTTATCGAAGAGGGCTTAGTGGTCAGTGAAGGCCAACTGCTGGCCACTCTCGATGACAGCATTCCTCGTGCTCAGTTTGAACTTGCTGAATCCCAACTTCGATCCTCTGAAGCAGGTCTAGATGAACTGCATATCTCAATCCAGCAAGCGCAACTCGACTTTAATCGAACAGATGGCTTAGCCAAGCGAAATTTGGCCAGCCAAGCGGAGCTCGATCGCGCTGACCTCTCCGTTCAAGCGCTGATGGCCAGACTGGCGCGTGCTAGGAAAGACATCGTGGTGGCTCAGCGTGGAATGGCGGTGCAGAGTCGAATATTAGACGACATGCAAATTCGCGCACCCTTTGCTGGCGTCGTTATTGCTAAGTCAGCTCAGCCAGGAGAGATGATTTCCCCTGTTTCTGCGGGGGGTGGTTTCACGCGCACGGGTATTTGTACCATAGTTGACATGGATTCATTGGAAATAGAAGTGGACGTGAATGAGTCTTACATTAACAGAGTGCAAGCTAAGCAACCCGTACAGGTCACGCTCAATGCCTATCCCGATTACCATATTCCTGCGCAAGTTATCGCCATTATTCCCACTGCGGATCGAACCAAAGCGACCGTTCGCGTTAGGATAGAGTTGTTGGAAAAAGACCAGCGGGTATTTCCAGACATGGGAGTGCGTGTGGCTTTTCTTAATGAGCAGATTCAAGTTGCACCCATTGATGCGCCTCAAGGAGTTTTGATTCCTAGCGAAGGGATAAGTCGAGATGCCGAAGGCAACTTTGTGTTGGTCATACGCAACGATGTGGTTTCACGCCGCGCGATACGGGTGGGTGAGGCAGAAGGGGGTCGCACTAGAGTGCTCACTGGGCTTGCCAATGGTGAACGAATTGTCGCACGGCTGAGTCAAGACGTACTAGAAGTCTTAGCAGAAGGCCAAACGGTCACGGTTACGAATTAGTCCGAAGGAGAGTAGGTTGTGGTGGCAGCAGTAGCGTGTGAGAAGGTAGAGAAGCAGTACACTAAGGGTAAGGAAATTGTCGAAGTTCTAGCGGGAATCGATTTGTCTATCGAGCACGGAGAATTTCTAGCACTGATGGGGCCTTCAGGATCTGGTAAGACCACATTGCTCAATTTGATCGGTGGATTAGACCAACCCAGTGCCGGTAGCATCTTTGTCAGTGGCAAGAACTTAACCGAAATGAAGGCCAAAGCATTGGCCAAGTGGCGTTCTGAAAATGTGGGTTTTGTTTTCCAATTCTACAATCTGTTGCCCGTGCTCACGGCTCAGAGAAACGTTGAATTACCTTTGTTGCTAACAAATCTTAGCCGTAAGCAGCGGCAGAAGAATGCAGCTACGGCGCTTGAAATTGTTGGGCTGCAAGACCGTGCCAAACACAAACCGTCGGAGTTGTCAGGCGGGCAACAACAACGGGTTGCCATCGCTCGTGCTATTGTGGCTGATCCGAGTTTGTTAGTTTGTGATGAGCCTACTGGCGATCTCGACCGAGAAACAGCGGACCAAATATTGGGGTTATTGCAGACACTCAACAAAGATCACGGAAAAACCATCATTATGGTTACCCATGATCCCCGCGCCGCAGACCGTGCTGAGCACATACTGTATATGGACAAGGGTAAACTTGTTTCTGGTTCGGGGGTGGCTGTATGAAGCTGTTTGGCCTGGTGTGGGCAAATTTGTTTCGCAAACCTACTCGTACCATTTTAACACTGTTGTCGGTAGCTATTGCCTTTCTGCTGTTTATCTTGTTGCGATCGATCTCGGCTGCGTTCGACTCTGGGTTAGACGTCTCTGCGACAGAACGATTGGTAGTGGTGGCTAAGTACTCTCAAATCGATCGCCTTCCCTTCAGTCAGAAACAGCAAATTCTTAGCATTGAAGGGGTAGATGGTATTACCCACACCACTTGGTTTGGCGGCATCTATCAAGAGCCGAAGAATTTCTTTGCAAAATTCCCGGTTGATCCATTGAGCTATTTTGATCTGCATCCCGAGCTAACGCTTGTGCCAAGCAATGCATTACAGCGTTTTTCTCAGGAGCGAACTGCGGCGGTTGTAGATATTGGCCTTGCAGAGGAATACGGTTGGTCTATCGGCGACGTCATTCCCATTATCAGTGACATATATCTGAGAAACGATGGCTCTCGTGCGTGGGAGTTTGAACTGGTGGGCACGTTTTCTGAGAACGGAGAGAGCCAAAACTTCCCTCTGTTTCTGTTTCACTACGAATATTTTAATGAGTCCGTCGCATTTGGTCGAGATCAGGTCAGCAATTGGCAGTTGCGTCTGAATCAACCTGATCGAGCGGACGAAATCGCCCAATTAGTTGATGCCTTATTTGAAAACTCCCCTGATCCAACAAAGACGGCTTCGGAAGATGAGTTCAATCGTCAGTTTGCGCGACAGTTAGGAGACATGGGGTTCATTACGACGATGATCATGTCGGCTGTTTTTTTCACCATCGTTTTACTTACTGGAAATACCATGGCTCAAGCGTTGCGGGAGAGAATTCCTGAACTTGCTGTCTTGAAGACGCTTGGTTTTACAGACCAAACAATTTTTTTAGTGGTACTGGGGGAGGCTGTCTTGTTGTGTGTGGTGGGTGCTTTGTTAGGAATTGCTGGTGGTTTTGTCATCGGCCCGGGTTTGTCCGCAGGGTTGTCGGGGGTGTTTGGTAGCTTTGAAGTGGTGCCGGTAACTGCGCTAGAGGCTCTCGTCTGTAGTCTTGTCATCGGGGTTGTGATTGGTCTGGCGCCTGCTATATCTGCGCAACGTTTGACTATTGTCGATGCACTGAGAAGTTAACATGTTGAATCAAATACGAGCCATAACGTTGATGAACTTGTTCAACCTGCCCTCTAGGGCAGGATCGTCCTCGGTTATTGTTGTTGGCATTGCCGGTGTAGTGGCGGTATTGGTGGGGTTGTTATCAATGGGCGCTGGGTTTAGTGCAGCACTTGAAAGTACTGCTAAGGCAGATCGTGCGATTATCATGCGCGATGGAACTACTAGTGAATTGAATGGCGCTATGTCGGCAGGTGACCGAGCGACTGTACGGGCGATGGAAGGTGTCGAGTTAGGCAGTGGTGAGTTGTATGTGGTCGCTGCAATAGTCAAAAAAGGTACTGATATCAGCTCAAACGTGGTTGTGAGGGGGGTGGAGGCGGAGAGCTTTGACATCCGCCCCGAAGTTAAAGTGGTAGTAGGGAGGCGATTTGAAACTGGCCGCGCCGAAATCTTAGTGGGCGTAAAGGCTGCTGCGCAGTTTGCAGGCTTGGAGGTTGGTGCCAGCTTGCCAGTTCGTGATCAAATCTGGCAGGTAGTTGGTCACTTTGAGGCAAATGGTACAGCCTATGAATCTGAGATTTGGGCAGACTTGGCCAATGTCCAATCTGCCTACCGACGCGGTGGTACCAGCAGCACTATGCGCGTGAAGATGCGCTCGCCTGAAGCTATAGCAGCACTAAATCTACGTTTAAAAGATGACCCGAGGTTTGATTTGATTGCACGTTCCGAAGTTGAGCACTATGCATCGCAAGCTAAACAACGGGCTGATTTGATCAACAATTTTGGTATGGTGGTAGGCGTTATCATGGCGATAGGTGCTGTGTTTGCGGCGTTAAACACAATGTACTGCGCGGTGGGTGCGCGCACGGTAGAAATAGCCACGCTACGAGCACTAGGTTTTGGTGGTTTACCTGTGGTGGTCTCGGTGATGATTGAGGCTATTGTATTGGCCTTCATCGGAGGCGTGCTGGGTGGGTTGCTGGTCTGGCTTGCGTTTGATGGGTATACGGCTTCTACCCTAAACAATGCTTCGTTTTCTCAAGTCGCCTTCGACTTTGCGGTTACCCCTGAATTACTTAAGTTGGGTTTAACATGGGCACTCACGCTCGGTTTGATTGGGGGTTTATTCCCGGCCATCAGAGCTGTGCGGATTCCAATTACTACCGCCTTGAGAGGCGAATAGCGTAAGATCGAATCGATGGTCATGCTAATCTGACATCCGCTTTAGTTCATGTGCGATCTCGTAATTTTTGCTTGATTGGAATACACTTTGTTGTGTTATGCGGGTTTCGCGCATGACCGTTTCTGGTGTTTTGTTGGGCTTTGTGTAGAAATTTAATTTTCTAGAAAACATCGGAGCACGTTGCCATTCTTACGTTCCAAACATTTGTTATTTCAACAAATGAAATTCTGGATAGGAATTAGTTAGTGTCTCGATGGCACATTTGGGATAGACACTAACTAGTTTATTGTGCTTCTTATGGGCAGTGTTTATTGAATCGAACTGAGTGGGAGAAATTTTGTGTCAGGTAATCAACAACAAGTAGAATATTGGAATGGTGCTGCGGGTGATGTGTGGGTTACTGCACAAGTACAGTTGGATTCTAGCTTAGCACCGCTGTCAGAACTGGCGATTGAAGCTGCAAATATTGTCGAGGGTGAGCGTGTGATAGACGTAGGCTGCGGCTGTGGCAGTACCGCCATTGCCATGGCCCAAAGAGGTGCGCGCGTGTGGGGTATAGATGTTTCTGCGCCCATGTTAGCCAAGGCCAAGGAGCGAGCGTCTGGTTTGTCTAATGTTACTTTTTCGGAAACAGATGCAGCAACACAACACTATAGCGCCGACCATCAATTGATATTCTCGCGCTTTGGCGTTATGTTCTTTGCGGATCCTGTGGCTGCGTTTGTTAATCTACGCCAAGGCCTAACTGATGAAGGTCGCCTGCTATTTGTGTGCTGGCAGGCGGCGATAAAAAATGACTGGATCATGGTTGCTGGGCGCGCAGTGCAACCCTTCTTGAGTGTGTCAGATGCATCCGATGCGATAGATCCGAACGCCCCAGGTCCTTTTGCCTTCGCCGATTCTGATCGCATACACAGCATATTGAATCAGTCGGGTTATGCCGATATCGATATCACCAGCGTGACTCCTAACCTCACAATGGGACAAGATTTGGACGAAGCCATGCGTTTGCAGGCCCAGATAGGTCCTGTCGCAAGAGTCATTGCAGAACTGCAAGAGGATAAGAAAGGTGAAGCGATTGCGGCTGCGAGAATGGCCCTGGGCGAACACCAATCTTCAACAGGGATAAATTTGGGTGCTGCGGCTTGGATTGTTTCAGCTCGCAAACAATAACGATCACATCAGTCTAGGAAGGCAAGCCATGCAACAAAACCAACAAATACTCATTGATAGTCTTCCCCGAGGTAAACTGCAAGCATCACATTATCGGCTTGAATCTGGTCCGATACTCGAACCAAGCGTAGGCGAGGTGCTGGTGAAAACCATGGCATTTGCCATAACCGCAGGAACGCGAGCGGGATTGCAAGGCAGTGCGAGTTATGCCGGCGCACCTAAGTCAGGTGTGGTCATGAACGGCACAGGAGTAGGTGAAGTGGTGGCCAGTAATAGTGCCGATATTTCTGTTGGGACGTTTGTTATGGCACCTACGGGCTGGCAGCAGTATTCCATTCATGCCGCTAAGAATGTCACACCTATTCCATCTGAACACGATCCTATCCACTATTTAGGACCGCTAGGGGTGAATGGCCTGACCGCCTATTTTGGATTGCTCGATGTAGGGCAGCCTAAGGCAGGAGAGACCGTGTTGGTTTCAGCTGCAGCTGGGTCAGTTGGCCACATGGTGGGTCAAATGGCAAAAATCAAAGACACCCGAGTAGTGGGTGTATGCGGAAGCGAGGCTAAAGGCTTGGTCTTGACCCAAAATTTGGGCTTTGATGCCAGCCTAAATTACCATGACAACGGCTTTCGTGATGCACTGAAGGCCGCGACCCCTGATGGCGTAGATGTCTATTTTGATAACACCGGCGGTATGATTTTAGGCTCTGCACTATTTCGCCTCAATATAGGCGGGCGGATAGCTTGTTGCGGGGTGGTGTCCCAATACGATACCGACCGTCCCGAGCCAGGCCCTAAAGGCATTCCTGGGCTGTTGATCAATAAACGGCTCACCATGCGCGGCTTTCTGTTGTTCGATTATGCCGATCGATATGCCGAAGCCCGAAAAAACATTCATGCCTGGCTACAATCAGGACAACTTAAAAGCTTAACGGATGAAGTAGAGGGATTAGAAGCAGCTCCGGATGCTTTTGTTGACTTGTTGGGCGGTGGCAATATTGGTACGCGCGTGGTTCGAGTGTAATGCTCAAGCACTTGACCAAGGCCTAGTCTGGAGGGGTAGGTTTGGGCGTCGTTGATCTGGGTGTGGTTGTTGCTGTGATGCTGGCGGTAACCTGGATGGGTCATGTGCTTAGTGGTAGCGTCAACAGCCGCAAAGCCTTTTTTCAAGCCGACGGTACCCTACCGTGGTGGGCTGTTTCAGCGAGCATCATCGCAACCCTAGTCAGCGCGGTTACTTTTATATCTGTACCTGCAGCAGTGTTCGCGCAGGGTGGAGACTTAAAGTACTTTCAAGTTATCGTTGGCTTAGCCTTAGGCAAAATAGCCGTTGGCATGATGCTCGCCAGACCTTTTTACCAATCTACCCATGTGAATACTAGCTATGAGTATATAGGTGCACGATTGGATCGCGCCACGGGCGAGTTTTCCATGGCGATGGGCTTGTTACTCAACATTATCAATTCAGCCGTAAAGTTGCTCACAGCCAGTTTGGTACTCGATGTCATTACGGCTTGGGGTTTACCAGGATGTGCTCTGTTTGTTGTCGTCGTTAGTATTGTGTGGAGTGCTCTTGCTGGGATAAAGACAGTCATCTGGACAGACTTTCTGCTGTTTCTTTTGTTCAGTGCAGGTGCTGTGTTTGCACTTGTGTTCATGGTGTTGAATATTCAGCAGAGTTTTGCCGAAGCATTGATTTGGCTCGATGGACAAGCCAAGCTGGTGTTGTTTGACTTTTCAGTAGACCCTGGTAAACGCTATACCATCTGGGCTGGTGTGATAGGTGGTATTGCGCTTAACGTAGCGCAAGGTAGTACCCAAGGTACTTGGCAACGAGTAAAAGCCTGCCGCAGTGTGGGGGATGCGATCAAGGCGTATAACTATGCAGCCATTTTCTATGTCATGCATTTGGTCATACTCGGCGTTGGTTTGGGTTTGGCAGTATTTTACTCGGAGCACGGCCTAAACGATTCCATTGCTAACCAGCTTGAAACCTCACCAGACAGAATCTTCCCCTACTTTATAATGACCGAGATTCCGGTTGGGTTGTCTGGCTTGTTTATTGCTGCGATATTCGCAGCGGCTATTTCCACTTTGGACTCTGCGCTAACAGAAAGCTCGGATCTCACTGTCACCCACATCTATTCGCGCTTTATTCGAACTGATGCTGATGAGCAACATTATGTGCTGGTATCTCGGCTGATGATGATTTTCTGGGGTTTCGTATTCCTAGCTGTCGCATTGTTTTTTGGTCGATTTGAAGGTGAAGGTCTTTTGGACCTCACTTTCAAACTACCCAGTTACATTTATGGGGCCATATTTGGCAGTATTGTTTTAGCACGCATTGGCGTTGGCCAGTTCCGCAGTTTTCTCATTGGTTTTGCGGTTGCATGTGCTGTGGTGGTGGGCCTAACCAGTAGTGGCGTTGCCTTTTTCTATTGGTGTCCACTGTCTGGTATAGCCATGGTGACCACCGTCTTACTGATTGAGCGAACCCCACCAGACTGGTGTGGGGTAGTTGGACGCCACTAACAAATCGACACCCTTTTAACGTCAAATTTTAGTGGGCGCGTTGCTTTCGCTGGACTCCGGAGTGGTTTTTATGACCCGCCCGTCTAGCGTGACTTTGCTCATGGCGGCCGTTGCTCACGCGTTTTGATTCATGTGCACTCTTGCGTTGCACTTTAGGCCGTTGTTGTATGTTGCGTGTTATTCGCCCTTCGCTTCTTCGCTCTACGCGCCGTTGCTTTCGCACAGGCCGATCCGATTGGTGCTGTGATTGTACGTTCCTTGGTTGTGAGTGCACGGAACGTTGGCGTTGCTGTTTGCGGATTTGACGTCTTTGTTGTTCGGCAGGGTGTTGTTGCTTGGCTACACGATCGTGTTTTTGTGCGCGCACGGGGTTGTGTTGCTTTCTTTGGAGGGTTTGCTTGCGCTGATTGTCTAGCGACAACATACCGTTCACAGTTCGCTGGTTTGCTTGATTGTTACGCATGATCTTTCGATCATTGTGGGCGCGCCCTAGCTCTAGACGCTTGCCTGTGTTGATGCGCGAAGCCGTGCGCTGTCTATGCACGCTAGAACGCGGGTTGATGCTACGTTGTCTACGATTTTCGGCGTAGCCGGCGTATTGATGTTGCGCATTTCGCTGTGTATGTCGTTTGTACTTGTTATGTTTTCTACCCTGGTCACGATAGCTGTGCCGATTGTGGCGACGATCTTGATATCGTTGGTGAGAACCTACGTGACGTCGATCAGGGCGCCACTGGTCTGTGTTGGCGTAGCCGTGCTGGGCGAGCGAACGATGGGACAAGCGCCGCTGGTATGCGTGGGGCTGATAGTAGCGATTGGTGTAGCGAAAATGGCTGCGATTATAAGAGCGACCGTAATATCGATGGCGGCGGTTTTGATGAAAGTAGTGGTTGACGTTGTACTGGCCCCAATTCAGCGAGAAGATAGAGCTGATGCCCCAGAAACCATCATTATAGAAATGGTGACTGCTGGGATAGGGATAATAGTAAACTGGGTACGCGGTGGGGTAGTAGCGATACACAGGCTCAGATTGGTATACCACGACTTGTCGTGGCTCGTAGTAAGGTACATACACTACTTCAGGGTCGACGGGTGTAATGATCACCGTGTCATCTTCGATGGAAACAATTTGCTTGTCGTCGGTTTCGAGGTTTCCTTTGGCGTAGACCTCTTGGCGAAAATCCTTCACTGCGATCATGATGTCTGACTGTTGAGCAAGAACCGCTTGGCCTAATTCCCACGTCCAATCAATGTCGTCGTTCAACAAGGCGAGAGCTTCTGGGTAATTGAGCAAAGCCACCACAGATTCATCCCAATCTTCATTAGGCTCTTGGCCGTCGTTAGCGACGTTTTCGCGGAAGCGCGCTGCAGCTACAATTTGTAAAGGGTAGGTGGATGCGGGAAGGACAATGGCTAGAAGGTCATCCGGATAAAGAGCAACCGGGGAGACCAATTCTGCCAGCTGTGTTTGGTCAAGCAGTGGCGCCGGTTCTACCGTAACCACATCAGCTGCGGCGGCCAGTGTAGTTGCGGGAATAAAGCATAATGTAGCCACCAACGTGATGAGCGCTATGAACTTGTTACTGAAAGCGTCGCTATTAAACTGTTTGACTTGGAAATGCATAAGCGTTTCCCCCGGCTGTAATGAAATACTCTATTGCCTCTATTTGACACATTAGCCTACATTACCTGAACTCAAGCTTAACGCTCATTTAGCTCGGATTGATGCTCTACACTTGCATATAGAGTTGCAGTTGAGCGATTTGAAGTTGTAGTAGCATCCATCGTCAATGAACGAGTGCTTCAAAGCCCTGGTCCGGGTCTCATCTTAGTACCATCGAAAAAACGTGATAGGCGGAATCGGTAAAGATCGTGGGCACTTGGTTTGCCCATCACCATGTCGGCCATCACTCGTCCTGCGCCAGGACCGATACCGAAACCGTGGCCACTGAACCCGGTCGCTAGATAGAAGCCAGGATACTCGGCTACTTCGTCCATCACCGGCACAACGTCCGGCATGACATCAATCATGCCTGCCCAGGCTTGTGCAAATGGGGCGCTGGCAAGCTTAGGCAAACGTATATCGAGATCCTTTCGCATCTTAGCCATTGCGGCTTTAGAAGGCGCAGGATTGAGGATGCGAGTCTTTTCGAAAGGGGTTATTTCGCCGTCTTGCCAATGTCGGGTAGGCAGCAGGCGCGTAACGATATCACCGCCAAGACGTAGCTTGATGAAACGTGAGCTGGCTTTGAGGGCGGGCATGAACTTCATCATGTGGCGGAAGCTATCTGCGCCTATGTAGTGCTCATTGGTGCCACTGGAAGCCACTGTATAACCGCCATCTTGACGGCGTCTAATGGTCACCTCTCCTAAACTCGCAGCACCATTAAATACGTTTTCTGCCGGTACAGTACGAGCTACAGTCGCGCGCACGGTGAGCTGTGGCAAGTTTATCCCAAGATTCGCCATAAATAGGTTTGCCCACGCACCGCCAGCACACACCACACTACTGGTGCGGACCCTACCGCTTTCGGTCACCACCCCGTATATTTTTCCGCCTTGCATGTCGAGACTGCGAACCGCGCAGTTTTCGCGAATTAAACCGCCCTGCTTACGCACTGTTCTGGCAAGAGCAGGAACCGCCTTGAAAGGTTCTGCCCGACCATCACTTGGCGTGTATATGCCGCCAACACAGTCAAGGGGCTTATCTTTAAAAAGCGTGTTAACTTCATTGCGAGTTAACATTCTTGTGTCGAGTTGGTGTTGAGCAGCGTGACCTAGCCAGTTTTCGTACTGTGCCAGTTGGGATTCGTTTGTAGCTAGGAAGAGGACACCTTGGCGGGTAAAACCAATGTCTTCATCGAGATCTTGGGACAGTGATTGCCAGGTGTTGATACTGTCGATTGCGATGGGCAGCTCGGCAGGGTCTCGTCCTTGCTGGCGAATCCATCCCCAGTTTCGGCTGGACTGCTCCCCAGCAACTCGACCCTTATCGCAAACTAGTACTGAAATGCCGTTGTTAGAGAGGTACCACGCAGTTGAGATGCCGATGATACCCGCACCAATAATCACCACATCAACAGCACTGGGCAACGGGTCTTGGAAGTTGATTGCAGATGCGTCGCTGTAAATCATATTCGAGCCGTCGTAGGAGCCATTAGTAGATGCGAATTGTAGAACGTTATCCAGCCTTGGGCTTTAGTTTTTATCGGCGATATTGGCTTGCTTCGTTAGCATCTGTTGGCGGCTGGCAAATTGCCTCGTTAACCATGGGTTGGTTGGTTTTCGATTTATCTGGTTCTACTTTGGACCTGGGTATATTGGGCGCAGCAACGGCCTTGCCCGCGATTGCGCTGACCCTTGTTGGGGGTGTTATTGCAGATCGTTTCGACAAGCGGCTCGTGCTCATGTGCACCACTATGCTGAACAGTGCGTTGCTGATGTTGCTAGCAGTTCTGGATATGACAGGCGTGATTAGTGTGTGGCAAATTTGGGTTGTAGCGGCTGCAATTTCTGTTGTCAGTGGTATCGATTGGCCAACTCGCCAGTCTTTCTTTCCTCACCTGATTGATCGCCCAGCGTTGTTGTCAGCGGTGGCCCTGAATTCCGTACTTTGGCAGGTGACCCGCATGGTTCTACCTGCCTTGGGCGGCATTCTATTGGCTTGGTACGCCCCCTCGTTAATATTTGCCTTAGCAAGTGTGGGATATCTTGTTATGTTGTTGGTGATATCACGAATCGCCATAAAGTTACCCGGTGAAAAAAGTGCCTCACCTATACAGCAAACCTTAGAAGGTGTTCGTTTTATTTTGGGCCACTCATTGTTTCGCAACTTGATATTGCTTTGTTATGCAACAATGCTATTTCTGGGTTCATATATGCAACTCATGCCAGCGTTTGCAAAAATGTTACAAGCAGGGCCGGCCGGATTTGGTGTTCTCATGTCCGCTACCGGAGCAGGCTCGATTATGGGGACGATGCTGGTTGGCATCGTTAGAGCCAATTCTGCCTACGGCAAGGTTATGCTGGCAGCTGCAGCGTTTGCCGTTGCCATGTTGTTCGGCTTCGCCTTGGTCGCATTGATGCCGAGCTATGCTTTGAGTTTACTGTTTGCCTTGGCTGCCGCGGCTGGTATTTCTGTTTTCTTAGTATTGTCGAACACGGCCTTACAGGTAGCGGTACCCGATACTCTACGTGGTCGCGTGATGGGTATACACGGTATCACCTATAGCCTCATGCCTCTGGGGGCTTTGCTGATTGGTTCACTTGCAGACGCCGTTGGTACGGCGGGGGCACTCATGTTAGGCCTGGCTGCGTACCTTATAGTGTGGGCTTGGATTGGTGTGCGGGAGAAAGTTGTGCGCGAGCTTGTTGGGCCGGTAACCTAGTTTCTTTAAAGTGCAAATAGCCATGCACTAAGCACTACGCCTACAGCAAATACTCCAGCGCGTTGGTGATCAGCCTTGCTCATTTTGTCGAAGTTTGTGTTGGCGACCACTAAGCCCATAACAATTCCGGCGATGAAGCCAAACACGTGTCCTAATGCATCTACATTTTCGCCACCAAATCCGGTAAACACCAATAAGGCGATGGCAGCAAATATAGGCGCGAAGCCTCGTTTAAACCCTTTACCGCGAAAAAAGCCTCGGCGCCAACCAAAGGCAGGAACGATACCCAAAGCTGCAAATGTGGCGGTAGATGCCCCGATGGCGCGAAAGCTATCTGGTTGCACGAAGGCGTTGGTTAGGTTGGCGAGCCCACCACATATCAACACCAACATCCATCCGAATCCGGAACCAAGATAACGCCCTACGAACAGCCCAAAAACCGCACCGAATAGTGAATTTGCAACAATGTGCGCGATGTCGCCATGTAGTGTTAAAGCGGTCACCACCCGCCACCACTCACCGGTGGTAACCAATCCTGCGTCAAGACGTCCGAGCGCCAGTAGGTCTAAGGTGGTAAAGGTCTGAGTGGCAGGTATGAACCATATCAAGCACAGATAGCCGATCACCCCGGGCCAACCGCTGTCGACAATGGTGGCTTCTACGGGGGTAATTTTCGAAGGTTGGTTTTCTTGCCAATACAGTTGTAGTTCAGTGTGCGCGCGCTGTTGGTCGTGCTCCTGCACCAATAGCGACCAACCCGTTGCCATGCTGATAACCTGGTTGTCGATATCAATTGCGCTTAGCACCAGAGCTGCATCTGTGACAACAGGTTTGCTGTCTGCGGTAAAAACAACGATCAAGGGCACTCCATAGACCTATTCGTGATATCCGACACGTTAGTAGGCTAAGTGGTGACTTGCAATTGTGGCTAAATGGCCCAATATTAAGGTTTAGTACATCGAATTAGGTGGTTTTTACAATGGATGATCGTTCCCTATCTCAAGCTAAACCTGCGGTTAACATTGCGGGTTTGTCTGCGCTTGAAACCAACAAGGTTTTGAGAAACACCTACCTGCTTTTAGGTATAACCATCGCCTTTAGTGCCTTGGTTGCCTATGCTGCCATGGCTTTAGGTGCACCAAGACCGCCTATGTGGCTGTGTTTGGTGGGTGTTTTAGGGCTCAGTTATCTGGTGCATAAAACTGCAGACAGTGGCATGGGTTTGGTTATGAGCTTCCTTTTCACCGGTTTTCTGGGCTACATCCTAGGCCCAATTCTTAGCTTGTATCTACAACTGCCTAATGGTGGGGAAATTGTTGGTTCCGCGCTTACGACCACCGCAGTGGCTTTCATTGGCCTCAGTAGTGTGGTGCTGATTTCTAAGAAAGACCTCAGTTTCATGACCAGCTTTGTGCACGTCGGTTGGATGGTTTTGCTGGCCACAGCGGTATTGAGTTTAGTGTTTGATTTTTCTGCTTTTTATACCGTCATCAGCGCGGGTGTGGTTTTGCTCATGAGTGCCACCATCTTGTGGCAAACGAGCTCGATCTTGAACGGCGGTGAAACCAACTACATACGTGCGACGGCTATGTTGTACATGTCGGTCTATAACATGTTCACTGCATTACTGCATTTGTTCATGGCATTTGATGACTAACTAAGACTAAGACTGTTCTGATTTAGAAGCGCTCGAAAGAGCGCTTTTCTATTTGCACGTCTATTTGTGCATCCATTTGTGCAAGAGTTACGCGATGATTTTCACTGGCATGTGTGCGTAACCATTCACGAAGTTTGACTCTACGCGTTGCACTTCGCCGGTGATTTCTATGCGCTGCCAGCGCGCTAATATTTCTTCCCAAAGAATACGCATTTGGACTTCTGCGAGACGCATTCCCATGCAGCGGTGAATGCCAAAACCAAAAGAGATAGTTTGTCTTGCGTTCGAGCGGGAGATGTCAAAGTTGTTGGCGTTATCGAACACGTCCTCATCGCGATTAGCAGAGTAGTACCACATGATCACTTTATCGCCTTTGCGAATGAGCTGACCTTCCACTTCAACGTCGGTAACTGCTGTGCGACGCATGTGCGCTAGCGGCGTCTGCCAACGTATTACTTCAGAGACCATATTGTTAATCAGGTCGGGTTGTGCTTTTAGTTTGTCGAGCTGATCGGGGAATAGGTTGAAGGCGTTCACACTGCCACTCATCGTGTTGCGCGTGGTGTCATTGCCGCCGACAATGAGCAGCATCAGGTTGCCGAGAAACTCAGAGTCAGGTTGTTCTGCGGTGGCTGCGTCTTGAGCCAGCATGGTGACTAGGTCGAATTTGAACGGCCCATGTTTACGTTCTTTTTTAAGTCGGGTGAAATATTCAAGACATTCCATCAGTTCTGCTACGCGTTGTTCTTGGGTGGCCACAATGGGTGAGCCTGCTTCTGCGGTGGTGACATCAGACCAACGGGTCAACTTTCTTCGATCTTCGTAGGGAAAGTCGAAAAGGGAGGCTAGCATCATGGTGGTTAGCTCGATAGACACGTTATCGACCCAGTCAAACTCTTCACCAACAGGTAGCGTATCGAGTAGGGTGCGGGTGCGTTCGCGAATTAAGGATTCGAAATTAGCCAGGCTGGCTGGGCTAACAATTTTGTTAACTGCCTTGCGCTGCGGCCCATGTTCTGGTGGGTCCATGGTGATGAAACTTTTCACAAAGAAGTCTGAATCTTTGTCTCCCACTACGGCGTCATCAATAATGATACCACCCAGATGAGCATCTGAAGAAAATGACTGGTGATCTTTGTCCACCGCCATGATGTTTTTGTAGCGGGTCAATGACCAATAGGGTCCGTAGTCACTTTCCGCACAATAGTGAACGGGCTGTTCTGCACGCATTCGCTCAAATACAGGTAGAATACTATCGGCAGAAAAACGCTTTGGGTCGGCAGGATTCAAACCTGTTAACCACGAAGTTTCGGTCTGTTGTATTGACTCGCTCATTTTTATTTCCCCCGGTTCAGTGCGAATAGTTCTCCGTCTCAACCTTGCTACTTTGAACCTTCTATGCGGTGGTTTCAATCACCCTATGAGCGCACACGCCGAAACTGTTCAGCGAAAGCCTCTTCCGGAGAACGGACCAGGTGGTGACGAGCGTAAAAAGCGAAATATGCAAGCCCCGCAAAAAACCACACAGCCACACCGATAATCCCCGGTCGAAAGTCTGCGTG
Source organism: Gammaproteobacteria bacterium (assembly GCA_013151695.1). GTDB lineage: Bacteria > Pseudomonadota > Gammaproteobacteria > Pseudomonadales > Azotimanducaceae > UBA4421. Next base: position 7,625 of record JAADHW010000009.1, on the reverse strand, counting down.
GAGAAATAGTGTGATCAGCACGCCTATAGAAATAAGTAATGCGATCCATGCGCCAGTCGCACCTAAGGGGCTGACATAGGGGCGTTCGATGTCAGGGAATTGTTTCTTTAATATCAAGTAAGAGACCATTTGCATGGCATACGCAATCACCGCACCAAATACAGCCATGTTCAAAATGACCCCACCAAATGCACCACTTGTATCTGCAAAATGCAGTATCAACAACACCAAATAACCTAGTGCCGCCCCAGATATTAGCGCTACATGTGGAGTTTTGCGGGTTGGATGAGTGACAGACAACCAACTCGGGAAATAGCCAGCGCGACTTAGCGAGTAAATGTTGCGACCGTAGGCATAGATGATGGCATGGAAGCTGGCGATTAAACCGGCTACCGCGACAAGTCCTAGTGCTTTGCCACCGGTGACGCCCAGAGTCAAGGTGAGACCTTCTAACAAAGGCTCTTCGGTTTGAGAGCCAAAGTAGGCAGCGCCACCGCCAATTCCCATGTTCAGAAAAGCCACTGAGAAACCAGTAATGATCAAGGTGATTAATCCCCAAACTATTGCCCGTGGCATATCGCGTTTAACGTCGACGGCTTCCTCTGCGGCCAGCGGTAGCTGCTCGATGGCAAGGTATAACCAAATTGCGAAAGGTAACGCAGCACCTACCGCTCCAAAGCCAAACGGTAGATATTTGCTGTTGCCTGGGTCGGGTTTGATATTCCACAGATTTTCCCACTCAAACATCGGCACCGCACTGACAAAAAACACCGCAAGAATGGCCAGCGCGACCAAGGTAATCAGCACGATGAAGCGAAAAGATGCCTCCACGCCGTAAATATTCATGCCCACGAAAGTAACGTACAAGCCGAGCCACCAAAAAGGTTGGGCGGCGTCTGGGGTGGAAAAAATATTTTGTAAATATGCCGCGGTGAAATAGCACACCACGGCAGTGGTGATGACATATTCCATGTTTTCGGCAAGCCCGGTGATGTATCCACCCCAAGGTCCTATCGCGGTGCGCGCAAAAGAATAAGCACCGCCAGTGTGGGGTAATGCCGGTGACATTTCCGCAATAGAAAGGCACAAGCCCGAGTACATGATGGTGATGATCACTGCAGCGATTAGAAAGCCGCCGAAGCCAGCTTGCCCAACACCTAAATTCCAGCCAGAGAAATCGCCTGATATCACAGCCCCTACGCCTAAGGCCCAAAGTGAAAACACGCCCGCGTAACGTTTCAATCCGCGCTTTTCGAAATATCCGCTGTCGGCGTCTCGGTAAGTTACTTTTGAGTCCATAGCTGAGCCTTAGCGGCCGGTGAGGGCTGCGTATACTTTTGACAGTTGATCGGGTAGGTCTTGCATTTCTTCAATGACCAGATAACGGGAATCGGGGCACATATGTTTTAGGTAATCTTGTCCAGAGCGATCCACCGTGACACAGAAAGTCTCGACGCCTTTTTGTTGTGCCTCACGCAGTGCTTTGGCGGTATCTTCAACCCCATACTCATGATTGCCGCGCTGTGGTCCATAATCCGAATCTTGTGGGAAACCATCGCTGATGACAATCAGAACCTTCATGGCGTGACCAGATTGCATGAGCTTGTGAACGCTGTGACGAATCGCTGGTCCCATACGAGTGGAGCGTTTTGGTTTCATGGCGGCAACTGCTTGTAAGGTTTTGTTAGAAAACGCTTGGCCAGGCTCTTTCGCAACAAAAACTTCAACACAGTCTTTGCCGTATCCAGAAAAGCCGTAGATACCGTAGCTATCGCCTAATGCGTCTAAGGCAGTAGCCATCACCACCATGGCTTCTCGTTGAATATCGATGATCTTTCGTTTGGGCTCTTCATCAACATTTTCATCATCTAATGGGGTGTCCCAAGGATCTCGCAAGTTCTGTGTTTGGTGCGCCGTTTTCGTCGAAGTCTGACCAGTCTTGAGGTTGTGGTGGATCGATGGGGTCATCTGTAGAGGCAGACAGGTCGACTAAGAATATTGCGCAGACATCTCGGTGCATACGTTCTTTGCGCGAGTAGAATCGCTCAGATGGGGAGTGGCCGGCACGAATATCCTGACGTGCTTCGATGATGGCATTGAGGTCTAATTCGTCGCCATCTTGTACCCGCGAAACTCGCTGTAGACCAGTTGGACGAATTTGTTGTAGTTGTTTTTGTACCCTGGCTCGAAAGTTTCTAATCGCTTGTCGCAGTGGCTCAACATCTTCTTCATCACCGGCGCAGAGCTGTTCTTCAAAAACGCGACACCAATGGGGAAGGTACTGGCCTGTGAGGTGATTCCATTCATCATATCGATAACTACGGGCGTTGGATCTATCCGCACCAAGTGCATGTTGAACTGCAGATTTCTCCATGTCGATTCGACGTTTCAAGGCGTCGCGTTCGTCGGTTAAAGATTTGATGTCTACTTCGGCTTCTCGCACTGTGCCGTCATCGGTGTCACCTCGTCCAGCATCTAATTCTTCGGCCTGCAACATTTCCACCGCCATCGACATGCTCAGTTGTTCAAGTTTTTCCTCCCACTCGTCGATCCGCTGTTCACGATTCAGCCAATCAGGTAGAGAGTCTTCGGGTTGTGCATAGCGGTTTGCCGAGGTGAATACATAGCTGTCTTCAATCGGCTGGTACAGTCGGCAAAGTGCTTCCACGCTGTCGTACACAGTGGTTTGGTCGCGGCGCAGGGTATCTAACGCCTGGCACAGATGGTGCCATTCTTCTTCAAGTAGTTGAATCGGCAGGTGAACGAGTGAACTGCTTTGAGTACGCCACAGGTGGCGTATACCTGTCACCATGGGGTCTGATGAAACCTCACTGGTAAGCAGTAAATGCTGGTGATAGCTGGAAATGTGTTTGCGTAGACCTGGGTAAGTGCGGTGCAGATGTCCCAATACCCTGCTTTTTTCTAGGAGATTAAAAATGTCTGCGGCCAGGGGTGGCTGTGCGAAGCTGCTGAATAACAATTGATAATCGCCAGTTCGGGGTGTGGTGCTCTTTGCGGGCTGATAGAGCTGGTTAAGTGCAGGCACTGTTTGTAACGCCCGCTGCATCCTGAAACCAAAGGTGCCACATTCGCGTAATCCGAGCTGCTCCATAATGAGAACGCGATAACTGCCTCGATCTGGGGCGTCAAGTTGCTGAGGAAGATATAGCGTATCGCTGGTTTGCCCTACGCCATCGTCGCCCAAGGCGATTCGTCGGTGGCTGGAGAATTCATCTGACGTTTTGAGGTGGAAATACCTACCGGCGATACCTTCTGTGAAAAGAGTGAGTGTATCTTCAATGTTGGAGAGGTCTAACACTTTAATTCAGGGTAGAATGACATCAACAATATCGGCAACAGCCTGCTGCACAATGGCATCGTCAGAGATGGCTGTGATGATAGCAACATCTGCCGCTCGCCTTGGCGATATTCCGGCTGCCATTAACTCGCCGGTGTAAATAAGCAAACGGGTGCTCACCCCTTCTTCAAATCCGTGCTGCTTTAAGTTGCGCACGCGTTCGCCGATAATGGCGAGATGTTCTGCTGTGGCCAGGTCAATTCCCGATTCGTGAGTAATGATGGCGGCTTCTGTTGCAACCGAAGGGTAGTCGAATTCTAGACTGACGAAGCGCTGTCGAGTGCTAGGTTTCAGATCTTTCAGCACACTTTGATAGCCTGGGTTGTACGAGATCACCAGGAGAAACTCTGGGTGAGCTGACACCAATTCGCCGGTTTTATCGATAGGTAGAATGCGACGATGGTCAGTGAGGGAATGAATCAATACGGTAGTGTCTTTGCGTGCTTCGACGATTTCATCCAAATAGCAAATGGCACCTGTCCGCACGGCGCGGGTGAGTGGTCCGTCTGCCCAAATTGTTTCGTCGCCTTTGAGCAAATAGCGCCCCACCATATCGGTTGCAGTTAAGTCTTCGTGGCATGAAATAGTGACCAGGGGAACCTCTAGCGGATTGGCAGTTTCTCGATACAAACGCCAGGTCATGTGCTCGACAAACCGAGTTTTGCCACACCCCGTGGGGCCCTTTAACAGCACAGGCAAACGAGCACTGTATGCGGCTCGAAAAATCTCGACCTCATCGTTGAGGGGTAAATAGTAGGGTTCAGTCTCGGCGAAAAAAAAGTTTGCAGCTTCGGTCATGACAGTCTTAGTTCCTTGGTGCCGGAGTAAATTGTTCATTACCTTTGCGGTAAGTAAAAAAGTTGGTGGACGCATTTCGATTCACCAAGCACCGTCGATACATGGGATGGCTGAGTGAACGAACCTCGTGCTCGAGTTCATACAACAACTCGCCGCTTTCAGGCTCGACGATATTCTGAAAACGATATTGATATTGATCTGATTCTTCTGATATTAACCCTCGTTGGCTAAGCCAACTGTGAGGTGCTGAGAAGTTGGAGATGTATATCGCAATATGGTGGCCATCATACGAGGTGAGTTCGGTTTGGGTTTCGCAAAAGATGAGTTGCTGATTGTGTCCCATTGCGACGGTAGCGATGTCACCGCTATGTTGCGCGGGGCAACCTAACACCTGTTCATAGAACCGTGCGATGCCAGCGGTGGTGGCGGTTGGCACGTCGAATTGTATATAGGCGATGCCAATATCCATGCGTGGATAACTGCTTGGCGCATGTACTTTGAATTTATTTCCATATGGACAGGTTAGCGCTAAAAAGTCATTTTCTGCGGCGTAGGAAAATTGTGTGTTCTGTAGTCCCTTAGAGGCAAAGTTTAACCGCTTGAGCAATTCATCGAGATCTGGGACCACCAGGCCAATGTGCCCGCGTAGTATCTGGGCTTTGTTGGTCGGTAAGTGAAACTGTTGATCACCTAGGTTGATCCACATGTTAAACGTGCCAAAATCGATATATGGGTCGCGTGTGAAGCCCAAGCCGGTCACATAAAACATTGACGCGATACTTTGGTCGGGCACGGTGAGATTGACGTGCTCCAACAATTGCACGTTACCCACGTCTTCGTCTTCCCTGAGGTATTTGTTCTCCACGGACACCTCTTGTATTTGCATGCTTTGGGCCTCCCCATAAAAGCGGATTATTATAGCTTGGGACAGTGTAAAATTCTGACTTCCGACAGATCTGTCTTTGTTTGAAGTATTGAGGGTTTGAGATGCATCATAAGAAAGTACTTCTACTGCCCATGCTTCTTTTACTGGGCGCGTGTGAGTCTGAGCCGAAAATTAACCCTCCGATAGATGCCAGCGCGGTGAACAACGTGGCCAAGAAGGCTCAAAACCTGGATTTGTCTCGTGATGGAGTGAATCGAGTGCTAGATGAAATGGATGATGCGGCGCTGGGATTGGATGCCCAGCCGATATTATCCGATATGTTTGACGGTGAGCCAGATCGTGAAAAGATGAAAATATCTGGAAGCGTACTCACCGATGAAGAGGCAGGCACGCTATTAGAAAGTGTGGATGGGGTGGAATTTAAAATTGAGCTTGCCACCCCCTAACTCGGTGGGTCGAAAGCACGTCAAGTCAACCTGGTTTTCACAAGACTCAACAGGGCTGTTACAATTACTATTCTCACACTTCTACGTTGCCAAAAAAATGGTGGGCGGATAAATCTGACCCTCAGCCGGGTGTTGGGTGCAAATGATGAGAACTGAACATGCAATTTCAGATTGAGAATTTAACATGAGTGTATGGCCTGAACCGGTGAAATTGAGCGGTAAATTTGCCTCGGTTGTGCCGTTGTTACAAGCCCATCACGATGATCTTGTTGAGGCGGTAAAAGACGGCGAGTTGTATCGATTGTGGTACACGAATATTCCAGCGCCGGGAGAAGTGGGCGCGGAAATTGAGCGTCGGCTGGCGCTTCACAAAAGCGGCTCGATGTTGCCGTTTGCAGTGATTGAGCAGGCGAGCGGCAGGGCTGTGGGGATGACTACCTATATGAACATTGATGCAGCCAATAGAAGGCTGGAGATTGGCTCTACCTGGTATCGAAAGTCCGTTCAAAAGTCGCCACTCAACACAGAGTGCAAATTGCTGTTGCTGCAACATGCATTCGAGGAACTGACCTGCATTGCAGTTGAATTCAGGACGCATGTTATCAACCTGCAAAGCCGCCAGGCGATAGAACGCCTGGGTGCAAAACCCGATGGAATTCTGCGCGCCCACATGAGGATGGAAAACGGCACGGTGCGCGACACCGCCGTCTATTCGATTATTGCTTCCGAGTGGCCGAGCGTGAAGGCGAATTTGAATTGGTTGATGGAAAAGCCACGGTAGGTGTCGGTGGCTCAGGCTCGGCATCTCCATCGAACGCATCAAGCAATCTGCCACACCAAAATGGGTGGCATGAACTATTTCCCTGGCCACTGCGCATGTTGTATGCCAATCATCCAGGAGCACTGCCCCGCGCTCTCTTGCCATCGTAGTGCCCGTTTAACGGCGTGAAGGGGCCCCTCGTGGAATACGCACTTTAGGGTTATCGGGCATGCGGTCGATCAGCACCAAACCGGGCTTGATATGACAATCTCGATGATCTTGCCAGTCTCCAGTCAGTGCGTGATCTTTGTACTTTTCTGGTAAGGGCTGGTCATTAATCAGCCCATTCAGTACATCCACCAAGGTAGTTTCAAGCGTGGCTTGATGACGACCTTTCAGTTCTCGCTTGTAGTCCCGTTTAAACTGCCCGGTTCGTTCAATCTTCCTCATTCGAATCTTCCAGAAGTGCGTCCACACTATCGAAAGATTTCAATTTCCCACGGCGCGATTCCTTCATTGCAGCAATGGTCTCGGCGTTGGGGACCAGCGGTTCAAAAGGTAACGCCTTTTCCTTGGCGATACGGGTCAGCATCATCCGGAAGGCATCTGAGACGGTTAGCCCCATGCTAGCAAGCACGATGGTAGCTTCTTCTTTAATGTGCTCATCAATGCGGGCACGAACAACAGCATTTGCAGCCACAATAACTCTCCAATACCAAATGTGCTACATTGTGGCCCATATAACAAATTATACAACCTCTTCTCACATGAGGACCCCCTAACACTCGTGTGGCATACCGACGAGTTGCACCTGGCGCGCAAGATCTACTCCTATTTGTATCGAGGCGCTTACCGAAGCGTTCACTCAATTGGCGAAGTTGGGCTCTTACCTGCCAGGGTCGTAGGTCACCTATGGTTGTCGAACTGAATCGGATTTATTCAAGAATTTCTGGTCGAAGTGAGAGGCTTTGAATCTCTGCTCCCTAGGTCCTGAACGTACCACTCTACCAAGCTGAGCTACACTCCGATTCTTCCTTTCTAATTGAGGAATCATCCAAGAACTACTTATACTGTGATCAAGTTTCAAAGAAGATATCGTTGGAGTTACCTCATGCGCATGCTGTTGCTGTTCATTTTCTGCACCCTTTCCAATTTGGCCAATAGTTCAGATATTGATGATCTAGGTTCTATCTCGTTTCCAACCTCCGGTGCTGCCGCTGCCCAAGAGCATTTTTTACGTGGAGTGGCGACCCTGCATAGTTTTGGTTGGAAGCAGGCCATTGTCGAGTTTCAAGCCGCGCAAAAAATTGACCCTGATTTTGCACTGGCCTATTGGGGTGAGTCGCTGTGTTACAACCATCCACTGATTCGCGAGCG
>JAADHW010000213.1 GCA_013151695.1 Gammaproteobacteria bacterium | reverse complement strand
GGCTAGTACGTCGCGCCAACAGTCGCTTCAAACCCCACTTATTTAGAATGCGCAAAAGTTTTAGCAAGCTCTCATCAGACCGAAAATCAGTGTGCAACTTGGAAGGAGCGCGCATTATCTGTGCAAACTCGTCTTCTCCAAATTCGAGCTTTTTCAATACAAACGCTCTTTCCAGCTGTAACTCTTGTTCCGAATAGAGCGGTATTCTCAACTCGTCCATTGCTTCCTCGCGACTCATTTCTCCATTTCTAATCAGAGAAGAAAGATGCGATTTACGCTTATCAATGTGAAACTTAGTCGGTAAGACATACGCTTGATAGAATTTGGTAAACACAGATTCATAGTGCTTTCCACCGTAGGCTCGCCAACCATATTTTTCTACAAGAGTTTTTACCGCCTCATCCTTTCTATATTCAATATGGTCGAGGATCGGGATTGACATCAATCGCCGGCCGAAAAACCGGTCATAAAACATCCGGAACGTACCATACTGAGGGAATGTCTTGATTTTTTCCGAACCGAACTTGCAGTGTATCGCCCTAATATTAACCCAATCTTGCTTGCGCCAGCTCCACGACGACGGCATACCTGATTCAGTTGCCTGATTAGAGCCACTGAGGATGTACTTTATATCGAACTCTCGCGCCAAATTCATCATAGTGGCTGTGATCGCATGATCGGTAACTATTTCAATATCAACGACCGACGCCTTAAAAAAAGATCGTTGAATATCAACAAATTCCGCCCAATTCACCACCAAAGTATGCAGATCAAACTTTGTTACGTTCAAAATACGCTTTATGTTGTCTACTGCGAGTTCACTGTTCCATCCGTTGTCAAAGTGAACAACAAGAGGGCGCAAATTATTTATATGCGCCAGATGAGTTACGTAAGAGCTGTCGACACCTCCGCTCAGACCGATGAGACAATCATATTCTTTGCCCTCTCCTGAAGCTCTGACCTGTTGCGCCACCTGCTCAAAAGACACGAGTCCGTCCTTTCTATCGTACGCCAGAGCATCGTGTAATGCGCAATATCGACAAACACCAGCACTATTAAATGTTATCTCTGGGTCGGCTATGGTGTCAGCCACGCACCTTGCGCATATCGCATAGTCAGATGGTTTCAGCATTATTTACACACTTCGTCTCATTTGTAATTCGCAAATTGAGGCCATCACTTTTAAATAGGTTCAGAATATTTCAAACCTCAAAGAATCCGACGAGGATTAGCGAGTAACAACAGCTCCAGCTTCGACCGAGTACCTCTTACCACTTGTTTCGCAAACAAACTCTCCAACGTCTAAGTCAAATCGATCTCCTGTTTCTGTAACCCACCCCTGCTGTCGAGCGGGAACACCGATCATAAACGCATAGTCTGGCACGTCTTTGGTCACAACTGCACCCGCGGCAATAAAAGCGTAACAACCAATAGTATTACCGCACACAATCGTAGCATTCGCGCCAATACTCGCTCCTTCTTTAACTAGCGTTTTACCATACTTTTCGACTCCAACAGGATACTTAGCCCGAGGGTTAAGCACATTCGTAAACGTCATGGACGGCCCACAAAACACATAGTCCTCTATCTCAACACCCTCAAACACAGATACGTTATTTTGAATACGAACGTCATTGCCGATTTTGACGCCTGACCCGATGTTAACACTCTGTCCTAGTGAACAGTTTGTACCAATGGATGCATTCTGCTGCACGTGGGAATAATGCCAAACCTTCGTCTTGTCTCCGATAACGCATCCATCATCCACATAAGCTGACTCGTGAATCTTCACGCCTTTCCCAATGATCGCGTTTGCCGCCACGTTGGCTGAAAGAGTTGGCTCCTCAGCACCCTCGATTTGAGCGGTAGCAAGCTCCAAAATCTCTAGAACTTCAATGGCATTTTGGCCATCGGCTTTTTCAATCTTTTTGTTCATGTTTTCGACAAAGTAATTCAACTCTGCAGTAAGAGGTTGCTCATCACCGTAAACAAGTGTTTCTGTAACTCCCTCCCGCTTGATTGGCTCGCCATTTATCCAATCAATCCCTCTCTCGTAGAAAAGTAAGGCTTTGTCTTCGGAGGAATCGTCAAATCGCAGCATTCCTTTGTTACCCATAACAACTATGCGATGCTCTTTGAATGGGTGTAACCAACTAACGTAGTTGTGACACATTACATTACCCGGGTACCGCAAAATCGTCATTGTGCTGTCGTGGACGCCAGGTTGTAGATGGGCTCCCCCACGAGATACAACCTCCAAAGGTCGTGTTCCAAGAAGGTACTGGAAGATAGAAATATCGTGCGGTGCAAAACTCCACAGAATATTTTCTTCGGTTCGAACCGTGCCCAAGTTAATGCGGTTACTATAAATGTATTGGACCTTACCAATCTTTCCGGAATCGACTAACTGCTTTATTTTTTCAATAGCTGGGTGGAACAACATCAAATGGCCGACCATAAGTTGTTGTTCACATTCTTTGGAAATCGCGTACAACTTGCGAGCCTCATCAGAACTTAAGGCGAGTGGTTTTTCTACCAAAACTGGAAACCCAGCACGCATGATTTTTGAAGCAATATCGAAGTGTGTTTGCGCAGGCGTCGCTACTGTAAAGCCGTCAAACCCTGCTCCTAGTGCGTCATCCAAACTCGAATAGCCGGGCACATGTGGGTAAAGGTCGGCATACTTTTCCAAACTTGCTTGGCTAACATCACAAACGCCACCCAAAAAATCGAGCCCATCGAGTGTCCGAACATGATTCTGCCCCCAGCGGCCACCGCCAACTACACAAATTTTAGGCATAATATTCCCTTATCTTCTCAATTACATAATCTTGCATTTCCCGCGTCAACTCCGGATAGATCGGTACCGCTACCGTTTCTAACGCAGCGGCTTCCGACTGCGGAAAATCACCCTGCGAATACCCCAAACTCTTAAAACAATCTTGCAAGTGGAAAGGCACCGGATAATAGATCTCGTTACCAATATTTGCATCTGATAAAGCAGTTCTTAGTCCATCTCTGTCTTCAACCCTCAGTACATATTGATTATATATGTGATGCGACCTATCCCAACAAAGCGATGGGGTTTGAACGCTGGCGATATCTGCTAAACACTGGTCATAATAATCCGCATTACTTTGACGAGCCTCATGCCAGCCCTGTAAGTGTGGCAACTTAGCCAGTAATCCGGCCGCCTGAATCGCATCCAACCTAAAGTTCCCACCAACCATCTGGTGATAATATTTTGGGTGTGATCCATGATTCTTAAGCTTTCGAAGTTTTATCGCCAATTCTTCATCTGAGGTGACAACCATGCCCCCATCACCTAACCCGCCTAAATTCTTACTTGGAAAAAACGAGTAACAACCGATCGCCCCAACCGAACCAGCCGACCTAACGGCTCCGTCTATTTCCATCCTTGAACCTATTGCTTGCGCGGCATCTTCGATAATAGGCACACCAAATTCACTGCAAATCCGTACGATCGCCTCCATATCCGCACACTGCCCGTACAAGTGCACCGGAATGCAGGCTTTGACGTTACCGACCTGAGCCGGATTGTCATGAAACCAGGTTGACAATTTTTCGGCGTCTAAGTTGTATGATCGCTTGTCTATGTCAATAAATACAGGG
>JAADHW010000099.1 GCA_013151695.1 Gammaproteobacteria bacterium | reverse complement strand
GAGGTCTTTGTGAGTCACTTTTATCATATAGCGGGTCCTTAGGTCTGGGTAGATGGCAAAAGGTGACGTGTAAGGTCAAATGTTTACGCCTGGCCGAAATTCGTTTCTACCGTAAAAATGTATAAATATTAATAGGTTACGATACTTTCGTAAATTGGCATCATATTTGAATAACCTTCTGGGTAATGGATATCTACACGGTAAATTGAGAGACAGGGAAATGAAAGATCAAATGCGATACTACAGTGGCCAATTTGCAGTGACTCCAGACTTGTTACATGTGACCCTTGGGCAAAGCGAAATTGTTGATGAAATGGTCAGACGCGGCGAGCAGGAAACCTTGAATGATCTCTGTCTCGCCGTTGCTGTCGTGGCAGACGCTATCGGTTGCGCGCAAGCCCTTACTGTCGGCTAACGCCCCTTCCAATTAGGTGCGCGCTTCTCAGCGAACGCCATAGGACCCTCTACAAAGTCTTCGCTACTAGCCATGGCTTTTACTGATTCATATTTAGCCTTCATGGATTCTTCCAACGAAGCGCAATCTAAGCTGCGGTACACAACGTCTTTGCTGGCTCGAATAGAAAGGGGCGAACAGGCCTTAATTTGATTAGCCCACTCTACTGCGGTTGCCATGAGCTCTTCATGGGGTACAACCTGATTAACAAAACCTAGGTGTTCTGCTTCTTCGGCGCCTACGTGACGGCCGGTTAAGATCATCCCTAATGCGCGTTTTGAACCGATTTGTCGCGGTAATCTATTCAGACCGCCAGCTAAGGCTGCCAATCCTACCTTGGGTTCTGGTAGGGCAAAAAGTGCCTTTTCAGAAGCGATAATGAGATCGCAAGCTAAGGCGATTTCGAAGCCGCCGCCCATGGAGACACCATTTACTGCGGCAATAACTGGCTTGGTGAGATCAAACCGAGAGGTTAAGCCGCCAAACCCTCTAGGCATGGGGATACGTTCACCACCTTCCGCTTGATGGCGAAGGTCATTGCCTGCACTGAAAGCGCGTCCTTCGCCAGTGATAATAGCTACCCACATGTCATCATCTGCCGCAAAATCGTCGAACACTTTGCCTAGTTCCGCATTGGCCAATGAATGTAGTGCGTTTAGTCGGTCTGGTCGGTTCATGCGTACGGTCATGATGTGGTCAGTTTTTTCAACTAGACAATATTCGGTCATTCCTTTATTCCTCGATAAATATTCGACAACACTGTAGCGCGCCGATCATAAATGTGCATGTTGATTAAAATTGAGTATCACCGGTGCCGGTGACAACATGAATTCGGTCAGGCTGCAATTGTTGAAGTGGTAGTTTACCCATTTGGTCGGGCTGCCTTCTAAGAAATGTGCAATCGCGACGGCCAAGGCGACACCATGGCTGACTAACAAAATGGTTTCCCCGGTGGAATGCTTCGCATCTATGTCGTAAAAAGCGGCGGTCACCCGTTGGCCCACTTGGTAGAGGCTTTCGCCGCCGGGAGGCGCGAACATTTCGTCGGCAGTTAGTCGCGCAATCAATTGATGGTCAGATTCCAGCGCCTTAAATGACATGCCTTCCCAGTCGCCTATGGACATCTCGGCTAAGCCTTCATTGGTATCAACCTCTAAACCAAATAAGCTACTCGTGAAGGCTGCGGTGTTTTTGCAACGCAAGAGAGGGCTTGCGTAAATCGCACTGAGTTGTGGGTTACGAACATGCAAATGTTTAGCTGTACGCTTAGCTTGGTGGCGCCCTCGCCAGTTAAGAGGGCTATCCGTGGAGCCATGCCATTGACCCTGTACGTTTGCCTTTATTTGGCCATGGCGCAACAGTAAGAACCGAGCCCCCACTCAACTAACCCCGCCACCCAATTCTAATGTTAGCTCCATCGTTCCGCAATCATCGCTCCAATTAAGTCGCCTTCGACATTTACTGCTGTGCGGAAGGTATCTAAGGGGCGTTCGATAAGCAATAGAAGGGCGATGCCCTCCAGCGGAATTCCGACTGCCAGCATCACAACCTGCAATCCGGCCATGGATGCAGAGGGAATGCCTGGCGCTCCAGCTGATGCGAGCATGGTCACTAAGAAGACTAATACAATGGACATTGTGTCTAAAGGTATGCCAAACATGTAGGCCAAAAAGATGATCGCCATGCCTTCGAACAAAGCGGTTCCATCCATATTCACCGTCGCACCAAGTGGCAACACAAAGGCTGCTTTATTACGGCTGACCCCCAGTTTACCTTCGGCTGCAGCCATGGAAAGCGGCAAAGTAGCTGCACTAGAGGAGGTTAAGAAAGCAGTGATGAGTGGTTGAGAGGCTGCACGAAAGAAGGCGACAGGATTGGTTTTGGTTAGCCACCATCCAATTAACGGCAGAATGATGAAACCATGTAGTGCCGTTGCGCCAAGCACTACCAACGCAAAGTGCCCTAGGGAGACCATGGTATGTAACTCAATTTTTTCGGTCAGTTGGTAGGTGATGGCAAACAACCCTAAGGGTAATGTCAGCAACACCCAGTTGGCGCACTGATAGATTACTTGCGTCACTTGATCAAGTAGATCTGGCCAAGGCGAATCTTTAGGCAACACCCAAGCAGCGGCCAAACCGAACAATATTGCAAAGGTTAAGATACCCAATATGTTGAGTTCGGCCAATGCAGCAAATGGATTGGCCAGCATTTTGCTGAGTAAGTTGGCTATTACTTGATCGACCGTGCCACCTTTTAGGTCTATGAATTGTGCGCTGTTTGTAGCATCTTTGGTGGTAAGAGGGGTGGCAAGAGGAGCGGCAGCAGGGGCGGCAACTGAGGCTGCGCCAGGGGTGTCAAAAAGAGGGGGGTATTCTGTCCATGGATGGATAAAGAGTACTACTAACAAGCCAATGCAAATGGCGATCGCTGATGTACATAGATAGTACAATACGGTTATACCACCTAGACGACCCATGCTGCCAGATTTTCGCAACTGCATGACACCGGTCAGCAAGGAGAAAAAAATCAGCGGCGCTATGATCATCTTGAGCGCAGCTAAGAAGCTGGTTTGAATGACCCGGGTAAGTGGCGCCAACACTGAATGGTCTGGGAATAAACTTGCTAACAGCCAACCGAGCAAGGCTGCCAATACTAAAATAGGTGCGAACCATCGTGATTGCACAGTACGCTAAACCGATAAGTTGATGATGTGACCCGGGCTGATAGCCGCCTTACCTAACTGGGAGCGGTGGCGTTGTTGGCGCGTGTTAGCACCATGATGTCGAGGGGTTGCGACGTATCGTCGCGATAAAAGTCTGGCGGGTTTGTGCATGGGTAGCAGATTCATCAATGAAATTTATTGTGGTTTTTTCCAATTGTGCCCGACTCACGTCACAATGCCACCCCAAGCGTAATTAGTTTTAGATTGTTTTGTGAGAAAACGTGAGAAAAGACGGGACTTATTCAGCCTTTGCAACTTCACTGCGGCGTAAAATTGACGCCCTTGCGATGTGGTTCGGCATCTGGGTTTTGATAGCGGGTTGTGGTGGGACTGAATATCAGCAGTGGCAAGGTCTAACCATGGGTACCTACTATCGCGTGTCCTTTGGGATGACAAATGAGTGTCAGGTCTCCAAAAGCGAAATAGAGGACATATTCACTGCAGTCAATCATACCATGTCCACCTAT
>JAADHW010000372.1 GCA_013151695.1 Gammaproteobacteria bacterium | reverse complement strand
ACCTAGGCGTGGGAATAAGTAAAGTTGTTGATGAACGCGCGGGTACAGATTTCGATCTACAGGGTATTGATGTCACACTTAAGGCAGGTCGTGGCACCTACTTGCGTGCTGAAATCGCGCAAAGTGAAGCGCGTCAAAGCGAAGCCAACTTTGCTTCGGCGGACGGCGGCTTAAGCTTCTTATCACAAAACTCTACCCTACCCGGTACTTTACAACGCGGCGATGCAGTTGCCATTGAGGGACGCGTTAATCTTCAAGAGCTGAATGAAGACTTGCGCGGTGATGTGCGCGGTTGGTGGAAAGAACGAGATGCGGAGTTTTCTGCGGGCCGGCTCCCTCAAGGCACCAAGGTGACAGAGCAGGGTGTAGATTTTTTCTACCAAGCTGCAGATAACCTGAAACTGTCGGGGGGGTATGCAGAACTCGAAGAGGAAACCATTTCCCATAGCCGCGTTGCTCGAATACAAGCTGATCTACGCCTAGGTAAAATCACCTTAGGTGGTGAGGTGCGTTATGAAGACCTTGAGCGACAGGGCGTTACGCCAGCCACCACACGCGCTGGTGACGGTTTGTTGGCAGGCTTACGACTGGGCTTCGATTTGAACGACAGCCAAACCCTCTATGCGGCGGTGCAAGCCGGCGTCAGCGAAACAGGCAGTTACCAAGACAACAATTTATATGCTGTGGGTGTTAACACCCAGCTCAGTGAGCATACGGCCATGAGCATTGAAGCCAGTGATGGTGATCGTGGCCAGGCGCTGACCGGTGGTTTCGAATACTCACCAGCAGACAATCTCAACCTCAATATGAAAGGTGGGGTTGGACCAGGTGCCATCAGCCAATTTTCTGGAAACTATCGGCTTGCCGAAGGGCACGAGTTGTATGGTAGCTATAGTGTGGATCCTGATCGCACCTTCGGCGAGCGCAATCTGCTCACGGTAGGTCAACGGCGAGATTTTGGTAACAAGTTTGGCATATTCACCGAGAGCCAGTTTGGTAAAGACGATGCTTATTCTGGCGTGAGCCACGCCTTTGGTCTCGACTACACCACGGAGCAAGACTGGGTGTTAACCAGTTTGTTGCAAGCTTCAGACAACCAAACAACACTCAACGCACATGAACGCACGGCTATATCTATTGGCGCCTCGGTGAAACGTGACGACTATAAATTCAGCGCCAAGATGGAATATCGCCAAGACGAAAGTCCGATATTTGAAAGCGAGCAGTACTTACTGAGTTCTAGTTACACGCGAATTATTAACGAAGCACAGCGCTGGCTCGGGCAGCTGAACATTTCGTGGACCAATGATGAGCTTAACGGTGGCGCAGAAGCTCGATTCGTAGAATTTGATATAGGCCACGCCTACCGGCCCACAGACAATGATCGCTGGAATGTGCTGACTAAGTACGGCTATTTCTATGATCTGGTGAGCACTGGCCAAAGTGCTTCTCGCCCAGACCAAAGGGTACACATTCTATCTACGCAAGCGTTGTATCAAATTAGCGAGCGTTGGGAAGTCGGCGGAAAATTTGCGTTGAAAGAGGGCGAAGTACGCATGTTTCGCGACAGCGGAAGCTGGCAAGACTATGGTGTGGGGCTGGCGGTGGTACGTGCTCGCTATCATGTGACCAAGGCATGGGACGGCGTAGCTGAATATCGATTGCTGCGCGATAGACAGGGTGAGAACGATCGCCAAGGTGTTTTGTTGGGTGTTTATCGCCACATGGGTGATCATTTCAAAGTGGGTCTGGGTTACAATTTTACCAACTTTAGTGATGACATTCGCGACGCCCAATACGACAACCAAGGCTGGTTTGTAGACTTGGTCGGTAAGTTTTAGAAACACGCATCTTGCTGGATACAAACAACTGGCTTATCACGAGGAACTGGATTTGAACTTAGAAGCGATTCCTGCCGGACATCACGCGCCGGACGATATCAACGTCATTATTGAGGTACCGGTGGGAGGAGAGCCCATCAAGTATGAAATGGATAAGGCCTCTGGCGCTTTATTTGTTGACCGTTTTTTATATACCTCAATGCGTTATCCAGGCAATTATGGCTTCGTACCCCATACCTTGTCTGACGACGGCGACCCCATCGATGTTTTGGTGGCGAACACACGCGCGGTAACCCCGGGAGCGGTGATTAACTGTCGACCTATCGGTGTGCTGATGATGAAAGACGAGGCAGGCGGCGATGAAAAAGTGATTGCAGTGCCTTCAAACAGTCTCACTCGTCGTTATGAAAACGTCCACAACTGTTCTGATCTACCCGCCATCACGCTGCAACAGATCAGTCATTTTTTTGCACATTACAAAGATCTAGAAGCAGATAAATGGGTCGAGATTGATCGTTGGGGTGACGCCGAAGACGCCAAACGCTCGATTCGTGAAGCCTTAGAGCGCCAAGCTCAACAAAGCTAGTAGCTTATGTTGTAGGTACCACGCCCTAGTCCTAGTATGAGGCAACCACGAGCGAGTTGAGTTTCATATGGTCATATATGGTGTGGCACTGCTGTCACTTTGTTATCTGTGCGGGGTTGTGTTGGGTGACCTTCTGGGTCGTTTGATCGGCGTAAACGCCAATGTCGGCGGCGTAGGCATTGCCATGCTGCTTCTACTCGTCATTTCCAATACAACTTCAATCAAACTGAATTTAAATGCCTCAACCACCACTGGCATTACTTTTTGGAGTGCGATGTACATTCCCATCGTTATTGCCATGGCGGCCAAACAAAATGTGTTTGCTGCTATGTCGAGCGGCTGGATGGCGATCATTGCAGGCGTAGCCGCCGTGGTCGCGAGCTTTGCTCTGATACCTTTGTTATCAAAATTGGGTCAGGATGAGGTGTCCTAGATGCTTGACTCAATCGTCGATATTCTCGCAAAAAATGGACTGATTACCGCATTCGTTTTCGTTGGCTTGGTGCTGGCGGTATCAAATTGGTGTTCTGCCAAGCTTACCCGAGGCCAAATTCACGGCTCTGCGATTGCCATCGCTGCGGGTTTGGTGCTCGCTTATATCGGTGGCAGTACCACCGGTGGTTCCAAGGGTTTGGCAGATATCGGCCTGTTCGCTGGGGTGGGTGTGTTGGGTGGCGCAATGTTTCGTGACTTTGCCATTGTTGCCACTGCCTACGGGGCGGAGCTGGAAGTACTGAAAAAAGCCGGATGGGTTGGCGCTTTGTCTGTCCTTATCGGGGTGGTGCTTTCTTTTGTTATTGGTGCTGTGGTTGCTGTCCTATTTGGATATACCGATGCCATAGCAATCACCACCATCGGCGCTGGCGCTGCCACCTACATTGTTGGCCCAGTCACCGGCACCGCCTTGGGTGCGAGTTCAGATGTGATTGCGTTGAGTGTTGCTGCAGGTCTCACCAAATCGATATTAGTAATGATAGGCACACCCTTGGTAGCCAAAACCATTGGCTTGAACAACCCTCACTCGGCGCTGATATATGGCGGCTTAATGGGCACCACCAGCGGGGTGGCAGCAGGCCTTGCAGCGACAGATCCTAAACTTGTCCCTTATGGCGCGATGACTGCTACCTTTTACACCGGTGTGGGCTGTTTGTTAGGACCCTCGTTGTTGTACTTTATGGTGGCTGCGCTGGTTTAGGTGGTTCTGTTTATTTTGAGTGTTCACAGTTATTAATAGAGCACAATGGGGTTGTTTGCGTGAGTCCTGGCAAAATGATGTTGAGTCTCCACCAATAC
>JAADHW010000101.1 GCA_013151695.1 Gammaproteobacteria bacterium | reverse complement strand
GCTTACGACCCACCAACTAAACTACCACCTATGCCTGAAGGTAGCTGAATCCCCGCTGAATTTCCGCTGAACCGGTTAAGATGTGCCCCATCAGATGAGTATGATCGCCAGAACAGGTAGCACGGCTAAGATGGAGTCTATTCGGTCTAACACACCACCATGGCCTGGCAGCAGGGTTCCTGAATCTTTAATGCCAGTTGTTCGTTTGAGCAAACTCTCAAACAGATCACCAAATACCGACACTGCGATCAACACTACTGTCAAACCTAGCCAGAACCAAATGTTAGCCTGTCTGCCACAGAATAATGGCACCACCGCAGACCAACCCTGCCAATACACCTCCACCAATCACACCTTCCCAAGTCTTGCCTGGGCTAACGGCTGGTGCCAAAGCACGGCGCCCAAATGCTCTGCCGGCAAAGTATGCGCCTACATCTGCACCCCAAACCAAAACAAGTATCCACAGCAACCACAAACTGCCCTGATCATGGGCACGAATAACCATCAAACTCACCCAAGCCCCGGTAGCAATAGTTAAACCGACAATGGCCACCAACCATGGCTGCCTAAACAACTCTATGTCGCGCGGGAAACGCAACACAGCTATTGCAGCAAACACCCACAACAGGCAGGTGAGGGTAAGTATGTTTGCGTAGTGTTGTGGCACTTGATAGACCATCAGGGCCAATACCGCATATACACCCACGAATGACACACGTTTCCAAACTTGTTCTATTTTTAACAAGCCCGTCCACTCATATACCCCTAGGGCTGCAACCACCCAAAAGAAAATAGCAAAACCCAGCGGCGGAAGGTAGAAAACAGCCGCTAATACCAACGGGGCGAGAATGAGCGCTGTGATCACTCGGTTTCTTAACATGTTTACTGACGGCGCCCAAAGCGTCTATTTCGAGCATCAAACTCTTGCAGGGCTTGTTGTAACGTTTCAGCACTAAAATCAGGCCAGTACGTTTCCGTAAAATAAAGTTCTGTGTAAGCAAGATCCCACAACAAGAAATTGCTTACACGATTTTCGCCGCCTGTACGAATCAATAAGTCTGGAGCCCGCCAATGACGTGTGTGCAGCAAACAGGTTCTCGTCAATTTCTTCAGGCTTGATCTGCCCTGCTTGAACTTGCGCTGCTAGCGCTCGTGCTGCTTGGGTGATGTCCCATCTACCGCCAAAGTTAACCGCTATATTCAGATGCAGCTTGGTGTTGTTTTTAGTCAGGGATTCGCAGTGTGCCATCTGGGCAAATATATCTGGCGCAAACCGATCGCGATCACCAATAATTCGAAGGCATACTTCCCTGCGGTGCAGTTCCTCCAGATCATTTTCCATAACGTGGCGCATCAAATCCATGAGCAAACTGACTTCACGTTTCGGACGCTGCCAATTCTCGGTACTGAACGCAAATAACGTCAAATTCGCCACGCCTACGTCAGCACACACTTCAGCAATCTCGCGAATTCGTTTCGCCCCAGTACGATGGCCAGCGGCACCAGGTAAGTGTCGCTGCTTAGCCCAACGATGATTGCCGTCCATGATAATGCAAATATGTGCCGGAACCGTTGTGTCTGACTCAGCAACGACTGTGGTTGAGTCAGTGACAGGTATTCTAAGGTCAGATTGGGTGCGCATAGTACTTAGGAGTTTGAACTAGGGAGCCTCTGAGCTTTGGAGACTTAATCATAAGTTCCCTAAATTTCCATCAAATCTGACTCTTTACTAGCCAGCGCGGCGTCGATTTCTGCCACACGCGCATCGGTAAAAACTTGAACCCGATCTTCAGCTTTGTGCGCATCATCTTCAGTTGCTTCTTTTTCTTTGACCAACTCCCGGACATCAGCTATTGCAACCCGGCGAATATTGCGTATGGCGATACGCCCATTTTCAGACTCATGTTTCGCCTGTTTAGCCAAATCCCTGCGATTTTCCTCCGTTAGAGGCGGTAAAGGCACACGAATGATGTCGCCATTTGAAACTGGAGTGATACCCAGGTCACTGCGTAAAATGGCCTTTTCAATTTCCGGCACCAACGGTTTTTCCCAGGGTGAAACAGCCAGGGTTCGGCCATCTTCAACTGAGATCGAGGCAACCTGGTTTAACGGTGTTTTTGTACCGTAGTAGTCAACCGTGATGGTATCCAACAGAGACGGATTGGCTCTGCCGGTACGGATTTTCGCAAATGCCTGCTGCAGCGAGTCTAAAGTTTTCCCCATTCTTGCATTAGCATCGTCAAGAATTTCATCAATCATACGAGGCACTCCTATCTATATAGTCAAAATTGAGTCAATCGACCGCGACTCTGGTGCCTAGAGTACCGCCGTTTGCAATCTCTACAAGTGCCCCTTGGGCACTCATATCAAACACCACTAAGGGCATGTTGTGTTCTTTACACAACACAATGGCGGTCAGGTCCATAACACCTAGCTGTTTGTCCAGAATTTCGTCATAGGTGATTTTATCGTAGCGGGTAGCTTGTGGGTTAAGTTTAGGATCTTGGTCATATATCCCGTCCACGTTGGTGGCTTTTAATATCGCATCAACACCTAACTCGATGCCGCGAAGGCAGGCTGCTGTATCCGTCGTAAAATATGGATTACCGGTACCGCCGGTGAGAATCGCCACCACCCCACTTTCTATGTCGGCGCTAGCGGCATCACGGTTGTAACCCGCAACCACCCCTGCAATTGCAGCGGCACTATAGACGTGATTTGTTACCCCTGCTTGAGACAGAAAATCGCCGAAGGCTAAACCGTTCATCACGGTAGCCAGCATACCCATTCGGTCGCCAACAACTCGGTCCATGCCACGCTCAGCGAGGTCTCCGCCGCGAAATAGATTGCCGCCGCCCAACACAATACCAAGTTGGGTACCTTGGCTTACTGCTGCTGCAACCTCAGCAG
Source organism: Gammaproteobacteria bacterium (assembly GCA_013151695.1). Taxonomy (GTDB): domain Bacteria; phylum Pseudomonadota; class Gammaproteobacteria; order Pseudomonadales; family Azotimanducaceae; genus UBA4421. The sequence goes on along the minus strand of JAADHW010000101.1, from coordinate 1,887 downwards.
CGACCCGTGTCAACACATCGGCATCAAGACCAAAACCTGTTGAGCCGCCTAAGGCTTCACCACTCAGCTTGAGCAGCAAACGAGTCAATGTTTACTCGCTACCTTGAATTTGAGCTGCAACTTCACTGGCAAAATCAACATCGCCCACCTCAATGCCCTCTCCGACCTCAAAACGGACAAAGCTGTTAACTTGAGCATTTGCTGTCTTCGCCAAGGCGCCAACTTTCTGGTTCGGATCTTTGACAAACGCCTGATCAACCAAGCTGACCTCAGCCAGGTACTTTCTGACTCGCCCTTCGACCATTTTGTCAACAATCTCTGGCGGCTTGCCGCTACTCTGGGCCTGGGTGAGATAAATTTCACGTTCTTTGGCTAAAGTGTCTGCCGGAACCTGCTCACCGGTCACAACCAGTGGCGCAAGCGCGGTCACGTGCATAGCAATGTCTCTGCCTAACTCTACGTTGTGGGTGCTCAGTTCTACCAGGGCTCCCTTACGTGAATCGCCGTGTAAATAGCTGCCAATACCACCCTGGGAGGAAACTAAAATTGCGCCTCTGCGGACAGTGATATTCTCACCTATCGATTGCACCAACGTTTCTCGCTCAGCATCAAGGCCAGCAGCTAGAATTGCTTTTACATCACCACTTTCGGATGCAAATACCAAATCTAATGTCTTGTTGACAAAGGCAATGAATTTTTCATTCTTGGCGGCAAAATCTGTTTCGATATTCACCTCTACAATAGCGCCACGGCTTCCATTATCTGCTACTTTAATGGCGAGAAGTCCATCAGCAGTTGTACGTCCGGCCTTTTTGGCGGCCTTCAATGAGCTGTTTTTACGTAGCTCGTCAATGGCTTTTTCAAGATCACCAGCGGTCGCTTCAAGGGCTTTTTTACAGTCCATCATGCCCAGACCGGTACGCTCCCGGAGTTCTTTAACCAAAGCTGCCGTTATAGCCACCCACCTACTCCTTGGTATCTTTGTCAGCGGTAACCGGTGCTGCGGCAGGTACTGATGTTGGTGTTGGTGTTGGTGTTGGTGTTGGTGCAAGAGTTTCACTTGCCGTGTTTGCACCGGCTTCCAGAGCTGCAGCTTTGTCCTGCTTGGCGAACGCTTCATCTACTGACGCCTGCACACCTTCAGAAATTTCAGTCACGGGAGCATTGGCCTCGTCTACCTCGACAAATTCATCAGGGCTGACATTGATGGATGCTTGATTTTGTCCTTCTGCTACAGCATCGGCCACCGCGGTGACATAAAGCCGAATTGCCCGGATAGCATCGTCGTTACCTGGAATAACAAAATCAACACCGTCCGGATCGCTATTGCTGTCAACGATACCAAATACTGGAATGCCTAACTTGTTGGCCTCGCATACCGCAATGTGTTCATGCTGCACATCAACCACAAACAGCGCATCTGGCAAGCCACCCATATTTTTAATTCCACCTAAGCTACTATCGAGCTTGGTCATCATGCGGGTTTTTTGCAGTGCTTCTTTTTTCGGCAACATTTCGAAAGTGCCATCTTCGGCTTGTTTTTCGAGATCTTGCAGACGGCGAATAGATTGGCGAATGGTTTTGTAATTGGTCAACATTCCACCCAACCAGCGCTGATCAACATAAGGCATGCCGACGCGAGAGGCTTGCTCTGCAATCACTTTAGCCGCCGCACGCTTAGTGCCAACGAACAGTACTTTTTTACTGCGCCGGCCCATGCCCTGGATTTGATTCAACGCCTCATTAAACGCCGGCAATGTACGTTCCAGGTTGATAATATGAATTTTGTTTCTAGCACCAAAGATATAGGGTGCCATTTTTGGGTTCCAAAACCGGGTCTGGTGGCCAAAATGGACTCCAGCCGCCAGCATATCTCGCATCGTTACA
>JAADHW010000115.1:3798-5140 GCA_013151695.1 Gammaproteobacteria bacterium | reverse complement strand
CACCTAGTGCCCCAACGGCGCGTAACGCATCTATCGACTCTTGCGGAAACCGGCTCATCTGGTCAACTTCGCTTGCGAAACGCCCGGCAACTTCGCTTGAAAGCTTAGCCACCGCAGCCGCCAGTTCCTCACTTGAGCCATATCGTTGGCATTGTTGCTCGACAACGCTGGAAGCCTTGACGCCTGATTTATTCATTTTCCTGTACCCCTCGAATCGTTTGAACTATCGATTGGATACTAGCGAACGTTTGTCGCTCCAACGCTTCATCCGGGAATTCAATGTCAAAAGCATCTTCAAGCCCAAACATCAGCTTTACGCTAGCATGGGAGGACATTCCTGCGTCGTAGAGGTCTGTTTCTATGCTAAGCGCATCACTATCTTGAAGGACACCCAGTCGGGTTATCAGTTCGCGTACCGTTTGTTCCATCCGTTCATTACCTGTCACGTGTCGGGAATGCTAGTTCCGAAACCATCGTCGTCCTATATACCGAACTCAACTTAATCTAAAAGCCTCGACTCTGTCTTTGCTCAATGTCCCGTTAAGAGCGTTTTCTGCCAGAACGCCGCGATGCGCTGAAAATAAACTGCCCTTCTCTACCTCGGAATGATCAATATGCGTGGATTCTTTGATATAACCCAGAGCTCACTGCTTTCTAGCAGTTGTCCCCAGTGTTTCAGCCATTTTTTGAGGTATAGCGTCATCTTCACTACCACTAATGACATACTTTGGTGTATCCCCCAATTTACTGAGCAATTCCTGCGTATTCATATTGTGAACATTCAAACCTCTCCAGTATGCAGCAAGCGCTGCGAAGTATCCCATAACCGGCACCCGACGTCGGAACTGATGTTGTAACTGTTCTGTAAGGTTTGTGTACCCCGCCAACTGCACCAAAGGCTTAGCCGATCGTCTTACAACAGCAGCAGTTGAAATGGAATGAGTACCCATCGAAGAACCGAAGCCTCCAATGCGCTGAGGCCTTACGCCTTGCGCAAAAAAGTTTAGTCCTAGGCGTATACTCTCGGTGTAACTTTAGCTCCAATTACGAACACCTTCACTATCACCAGAGCCCTGCAGGACAATTGCTAAAGCTCCGAAACTTTGACTCTCCATGGGGGAAGCAATTGGATGAAACGCGTGATAACCAAGATAGAAGTAATATGCCACCGGCAGCACTATCGCAATAGCCACAGCAAAAAGGAGGGCAGATTTTAAAGTAATTGAAACTTCAAAGTTCACATTAGGCACCTCTACCCCTTCATATTAGTCTGTTTAAGTGGAGGAACCCAGACGAATGTGGCCTAGGTACAATCCTCCGTAGCGAATCTAGTTAATCACTG
>JAADHW010000115.1:0-3789 GCA_013151695.1 Gammaproteobacteria bacterium | reverse complement strand
CCGCCGAAATGTTTGAGAACTGCCATGATCGCCAACAGTACTGTTTCGCAAGTCAAAGACTATTTATTGGAGTTGCAGTCTGAAATTTGTCTAACCCTAGAAGAACAAGACACCTCCGCCAAATTCAGTCTGGAACCCACTCACTCGCCTAATGGCGGGCTTGCGCAGCCTCGCGTTCTCGCCGACGGCTTACATATTGAAAAAGCCGCCGTCCAATTCTCTCACTCATTAGGCGAATCCTTGCCCCCTGCTGCCACCGAACGAAACCCACACCTTGCAGGATGTCCGTTTCAGGCGGTCGCGATATCGATGATCGTACATCCTCGTAACCCGCACGTACCTACAACACATATGAACCTTCGATTTTTCACGGTCGAAGCGGATAAACCGACTTGGTATTTTGGCGGCGGTTACGATCTCACGCCCTTTTACCCTCACAAAGACGACGTTGTCCATTGGCACCAAATTGCTAAAAACGCGACCGGCGAACATTACGGCACTCTTAAACAGGCTTGTGACGACTATTTTTATCTTGCCCATCGGGAGGAATGCCGAGGCGTCGGCGGGATATTTTTTGATGACTGGACAGAAGGCGGTTTTGAGTCGAGTTTCAACTTTTCACGGCACGTCGGTGATTCGTTTCTCGAAGCCTATATACCCATTTTCGCACGCCGCAAGAAGCAAGCATTCAGTGAAGAAGAAAGAGACTTTCAGCTCTATCGTCGCGGTCGTTATGCTGAGTTTAATTTAGCCATAGACAGAGGCACAAAATACGGCCTGCAAAGTGGCCGACGTGTGGAATCTGTGCTTGCTTCCCTGCCTCCTTTGGCCAAGTGGATATACAACTATCAGGCTGCTCCCGGTAGTCCAGAAGCTGAACTCACTGAGTACTATTTAAAACCCAGAGACTGGTTAGATTTGCCGGAGCAGTAGAAATGCCCTGTGGATAAGTCTGGGGATTAAATACCCGCAGGATTTGAGCTGATGAAAAAAGCCCGCTATAGGAGAATGTCCTACAAAGTAATGTTATTAACAATCAACATGTTGCGTCAATAAACTAAAATAATCATGAAGAATGTTTTAAACAGAACGCAATCGTCAGGTGTGTATAAACGTCACTCTTGAACCAAAGTCAATCGATCCTCAACATTCACCACACCTCGAATTTGACCAGCTATTCTTACAGCCTTTTGTCGAGCGTAGTCTGAGGGTATTCTGCCATAGAGAGAGACGACACTGCGCCGTACTTCTATATTGATGCGTAATCCATTGATTTCTTCGTCTCGAATCAATGCCATCTTCACCATTGCTTGGATGCCTGCATCGTCCGTAAATTCCCCAATTGTGCGACTGCCGCCTTCCCTATAACTTTGGCAAGCGCCGAGCGCAAAAATTACGCCAACAACAATTAAGCCTCTCAGCACCCGAGCAAAGATAGGGTTAAACAATTAACTAACTCCGAGAATGGTGCGTTTGGCACCCGCATAAGTGGGTCGATGTCTCTAAGAGTCGCATTCAAACAAGGCTAGCGTTTGCATGCAAGGCTTTCATTTGTGTGCTCACACACCACCACATGGATGTTGGCTTTCGTCTAAAGCTCGCTTAGTATATCAACCTGATTAACGCTGTGCGTAAAGAGGGGTTGCATGCGTAGACCATTTGGAAGAGGCCGAGAAGAAGAAGGCGAAGAAGCGATCAATTTGACACCCATGCTAGATGTGGTGTTCATCATGTTGATTTTCTTTATTGTCACCGCCACCTTTGTCAAAGAGGTGGGTCTGGACGTTAACCAACCAGACGACGAAAAACCGAAAACTGTTGATCCGAACAAAAAGAGCATCGTGGTGCGCATTAGTAATCGTGACCGCATCGTCATCGCTCAACGTGACGTCGACTGGCGCGCTGTTCGTGCAAACATCGAGCGGCTGCACGCGGAGAATCCGGAAGCACCGGTGATTATTCAGCCGCATCCAGATTCAACCACCGACGCGATGATCCATGTCATGGACTCCGCCCGTCAAGCAGGTGTCTACAACGTATCCTTAGCTACGCAGAACTGACGAGGCTTTATAGCTCAACTAGTTTGTGACCACTGATTCGCATGATTGATCTACGCAGCGACACGCTCACCAGCCCAACTACGCAGATGCGTGAGGTCATGGCTCAAGCGGCTGTAGGTGACGATGTATACGGTGAAGACCCAACTGTAAATCGCTTAGAAGAGTTTGCAGCGCAACTATTGGGCATGCAGGCAGCGTTATATGTAAGCTCTGGTACGCAATCAAATCTACTTGGCATCATGGCTCATTGCGGGCGGGGTGATGAATATATTGTAGCTCAGGCAGCTCACACCTATCGCTTAGAAGGCGGTGGCGCCGCTGTATTGGGGGGCATACAACCGCAGCCTTTAGATCTCCAGGCAGACGGGACTTTTGATCTAGATGTCGTGGCGGCAAACATCAAGCCAGATAATTTCCATTTTGCCAAGACCCGCTTGTTATGCCTAGAAAATACGCATGCAGGCATTTCATTGAGCTTAGACTACATGCAAGCCGCGCGATCGTTGTGTGACAAGTATTCTATTGGCCTACACCTAGACGGTGCGCGTTTTTTTAATGCGGCCATTGATCGTCAACTCACGCCAAAGCAGTTGGCGGCTCCCTTCGATTCTATCTCTATCTGTCTATCCAAAGGACTAGGTGCCCCCGTGGGTTCAATATTGCTGGGCTCTAAAGAATTTATAAAAGAGTCGCGGCGCTTGCGCAAAATGGTCGGTGGCGGCATGCGCCAAGCGGGTATTATCGCCGCAGGTGGGCTTCACGTGTTAACTCATAACATCGATCGACTGATAGAAGATCACCGGAATGCGGCCACTATAGCCCACACCCTTGGCGAACTATTTGACCATTCTCAAGTTCGCCAAGCGACCAATATGGTGCACCTAGATATAGATCCAGAAACTTATAAACGACTACGAAAGCATCTCTTCGCGCACGATATCAAAGTAGATCGACCACGCTGGGTTATGCATCTAGATGTTGATGACGCTGACGTGACTCGTCTTGTCAGCGTACTTCAAGAGTTTAGCGAGCTATAGCAGGCGTTAGCGAACCTATAAGCCCAACACCAATTTAGACATGATGTTGCGCTGAATCTCATTAGACCCAGCAAAAATGCTCACCTTGCGAGTGTTAAAATACTCTTGCGCTGTACCGTTTGCATCCTGCGGCCCAACTGGCTGAAAATTGTCGCCGGGAAACGGCGTTGCTTGATCTAACGGAGCGGCATAGGCGCCCGAAATTTCCAAAGCCAACTCTGTAATTGCCTGTTGTATTTCAGTACCCCGGGTTTTAAGCATCGAACTTTCAGGGCCCACGTTTTGCCCCGCAGCTAAGGTACCGAGAATACGTAACTCAGTGTATTCCATAGCTAAAATTTGGACTTCAATGTCATTGAAACGACGCTTAAATTCATCCATTTCCCAATAAGAGCTACCGGTACCGTCAAATTCGGCAGCAGCGAACGATCTAAGGTGGGTCATAGCGCCTTTCAGAGATGGCGAGTAAGCATTGCCTCGCTCAAACTCTAAGAGATACTTCGCACAGGTCCAGCCCTTGCCTTCTTCGCCTACTAGGTTTTCCTTTGGCACTTTGACGTCTTCGAAATACACCATGTTAATTTCTTGGAAGCCTTCACCTGGCTGGTCTATGGTGACAATGGGTTGCACATCGATGCCTGGTGTTTTCATATCAATGAGTACAAAACTTATGCCGAGTTGTCGGATGTCTT
>JAADHW010000074.1 GCA_013151695.1 Gammaproteobacteria bacterium | reverse complement strand
AGTCTTTTCTAAGGAAAATCACGCAAGCGCCACGCCCTGCACGCTTCATTGGTGCCAGCGAATTAGGCGGGGGTAGCTGGCAGAGTCACCGCTTTGCGATAGAAGTTAAACGCATGCAATCTAGCGGCGAGCTAAAAATACCTGCATTGCCGGGTGTTTCAGCTCGTATAGGTCAGGCCATGCAAGACCCAGAATTCGCTATTAGCGATCTTTCGAAACTTATCACCGCAGACCCCGCCATCGCCGGTAGCGTGCTCAACATCGCCAATAGCGCAATGTTCGCTGGCGCTAACAAATGTGAAACACTGGATGCTTCAATCATTCGCCTTGGACTACATCAGACCAAGACGCTAGTGACCACGCTTGCGGCCAAATCCCTGTTCACAGCACATCGCCCGTGGATTCGCACAAGACTCAATACTATGTGGCGCCATGCTGTGGAAGTTGGTGCGTATTCGACCGTGCTGGCGAAATTATCGACAGATTTCGATACCGCCAAAAGTTTGTTACTAGGTCTGTTGCACGAAATTGGCGCTGTTCCAATTCTCGAATTAGCAGACCGGTTTCCTGAGCTGGAAGCCGAACCAGGTATTCTTGATGCGGTACTTGCTAACGAGGTGCCAAGTCTTAGTGCACAAACACTTGAGAATTGGGGGTTAGCCGGCTTCGCTGAAGCAGCAGTGCATCAGGAAAATTGGTATTACGACCACGACGGCGGACCGAACTACACAGATATTTTGATCATCTCGCATCTGCACGGGCTGATTCGCTCAAAGCGTTTTAAAGATCTGCCTCGCATTGATGAAACACCTGCATACAGCCAGCTTAGCGCTCTGGGGCTCTCGGCGAGTAGGAGCATCAATATATTGGAAGATGCCCAACAAGAATTGTCAGAGTTGAAATCACTACTCACGTAACCCAAAGGTCTCAACCATTTGCTACAGTCTCTTCTCTCCCAAACTCATTGCCGTCCACGCAGGCAACTCGTCTTTGAAAACTACGTCAGTTGCAACAAGATCATGAGGGATAGTCATGCAGGCCAGAGCCATGTGAATTTCACCTGGCCATTTGCTGGAACGAAACAAAATTCTTGTACCACATGTTGTGCAAAATCCTCTTTCAGAAGCAGCACTTGATCGATACCAGCTAAGCGATACTTCGCCGCTGTCAAACTCGAACTGAGATGTGGCCACGCCCACCCAACAAACTGCCGAAGCGCCATGGGCGCGCCTGCAAGAATCACAGACACAGTCCTTGATAAACCTTGGAGTACCGGAAAAAGAAAACTTAACTTCACCACACATGCACAACCCGTGGTATTGATTCATGACAAACCTCCTCGTTTGTAATGACTACATGTTTAGGCAACAACTCAAGTCAGCCAAATCAATACAACGGTGACTAAGGTCAATGCGCTCAGCACGCCATTAATCAGGCGTCGATAGAACTCACGGGCAAAAAGCGCTCGAGCAGTGTTGCCTAAGCCTACCCACAAAAGATTACACACCAGACCAAGGGTTGCAAAGCCTAAGCACAGGGCCACAACGGCAAAAGGCATAGATTGTTGTGTTCCGAGGGCAATATTCAGACCCGTTGTTGCCATAAACCAAGCCTTAGGATTGGAAAACTGAAACAGCGTGGCCTGACCTACAGACATTGGGTTGGCCTGCCGCTTACCCTCTGCGTCGTCTAGACGTATCCCCATGATTCCCCATGCGAGATACACCAAATACACGCTACCAAATATTTTAAGCAACAATATTGCTCGAGGGTCTGCCAACAACAATTGGCCCAACCCAAGCGCACACAGCACCACTACCAAATAGACACCGCAATGAATACCTAGCACATGAGGCAAGGTGGCGCGAAACCCAAAATGAATACCGGAAGCAGCCAGCAATAAGTTGTTGGGACCCGGCGTGATTGTCGATACCACAACAAATACCAACAAGGAAAAGAGGACTTCAAAACTCACTGTTCGCCGCCAAGTTATTTTCTGATGGTCCTTTACTGTAGAGGCATCTACTCTTACAGTACAGATTCAGATTTCTCTATTAGTACCGGTACAGATAAGGCGACAAATGTCACACCTCTACTCCGACCTAGCGAACAAGTTTGTGCAAAGCATAGACCGAGGGGTTTATAAAGCCGGTGAGCGACTACCTGGCATCCGCATCACCAGCAACAACGCTGGTGTCAGCACAGCTACCGTTGTGGCAGCCTACCGACGCTTAGAACAAGAAGGCTACATCGAAGCAAAACCGAAGTCGGGCTTTTTTGTTCGACCCAAAATGCAAACGCTACTTGCAGAACCCAGATTCAAGCCCACTCGCCCCCGACCGAAGCCAGTATCGGGTCAGGAACGCGTCTTGCGCCTGATACAGAACATCGGTCAAGCAAACCTAATTCAGTTTGGTGCGAACGTGCCTGATGCGTCATACCTGCCTACCCACGCAATTAGCAAAGCGGTGTCTAAGGTGAGCCGGAAGTATAAAACTGCAGCGACGAACTACGAGGTGCCTCCCGGCTTGCCCTTGCTGCGGCAACAAATAGCCAGGCGGATGGTTGATCTCGGCAGTATCTGTCGACCAGACGATGTGCTCATCACTAATGGATGCCAAGAAGCCCTATACCTCACACTGAAGTCCACCACCAAAGCTGGCGATGTTGTGGCGGTGGAATCACCAACCTATTACGGTTTATTGCAAATAATCGACTCGTTAGGGCTGAAAGCTTTGGAAATACCCACTCATCCTCGCGAAGGCATTTCTATTTCGGCCTTACGCCAAGCATTGGAACAATGGCCAATTCGGGCATGTATCGTCGCGCCCAACTTCAGCAACCCAACCAGTGCTCTTATGCCTGAAGCAAACAGATCACAGCTATTAGGCCTCATCTCGGAGTTTCCCGCAGTGAGCTTCATCGAGGATGACGTTTATGGTGATCTCTATTTTGGCTCACAGCGTCCAGGGATTTTACAAAGCCTAGACTCCCCTAACGTTTTCTATTGTTCATCATTTTCAAAATCACTTTCGCCAGGCCTACGTATCGGCTGGGTGGTTGCACCAAAAATACAAGACCGGCTCGAATACGAAAAATTCGTAACCAATTGTGCAACCCCTACCTTAAACCAACTCGCAACTGCGGAACTGTTAGCTAAGGGACGTTATGACAATCATCTTAAGGGAATGCGTATAGCACTCTGCCAAGCCATGAGCAAGCTGGCCAACCGCGTACATCAACACTTCCCGCACAACACCAAGGTAACTCGGCCAAGCGGTGGGATGGCACTGTGGGTAGAACTGGATAAATCTATATCTGCAACAGACCTTGCAGATATTGCACTGGCAAAAGGTATTAGCCTAGCGCCTGGACCTATTTTCTCTTCAACAGGCCAGTTCAAACATTATATTCGCTTAACCTGTGCGGTTGCATGGAATGAGCCAGTGGAGGAGGCAATAAAACTACTCGGCACCCTGGTGAAGAAACGATTGCAAACCAAATAGAAGTTTTCTAACTACGCTCCAAACAACGCAATACCTCTGCTTGATACATCTTGCCTCGCTCGTTAACTAAATCCAGAACGTGTAATGAAGTCGGCACAAAGGCAAATCCAATTTTCTGTTGCGGATGCCACTGAAAGATAGATCCGCCAAGACCCATCCAGCCGTAAAAACCTTCTCTGCCTTGGTTCGCAGCACGCTCCAACTTAGTTGAACTGTCAGTGATTGCAGAGAACAGCGCGACACCACCTTGAGTAAAAGTAGTGCGCAGCCCCATGTCTGCCTTGACCGGGTCTTT
>JAADHW010000205.1 GCA_013151695.1 Gammaproteobacteria bacterium | reverse complement strand
TCGAAGGTTATGTTCAATGGTTACGAAATTTGGAAGGCCGATGTGGAAAAGTGTGGCCGTTATCGAATGACCCAAGATAAGGGCGCCATGTGCGGTCGCTGTATGAAAACCTGCCCCTGGAATCTTGAAGGCCTGTTTACAGAATTTCCCTTTCGCTGGTTGGCAATGCATGTCCCCCAAGCTGGTCAATGGTTGGCCTGGCTTGATGACAAACTTGGACACGGCAACATCAATCCCGTGAAAAAATGGTGGTGGGATATAGAAACGACCGCAGAAGGGGTTAAGCAAGTAGTGCCTGCGGAAAGGATCAACGTTCGAGAACTGAATTTGGATTTCGACCTTAAACATGATGATCAAACCCTGGCCTGTTATCCCGCCGATATGGCACCGGCTCCTGTTCCTGTCGTACAACACATGGATCGAGACGAGGCCATTGAGCGCTACAAAAACCTGCTCTCACCTGAAGAATATCAGGCTAGGATTGATGCCGAAGATACCGACAATCTCGTTCCTCCTTACCAGATACCCGAAGATATACCCGAAGTGCAGTACTTGCGTGTGGCCAAACGCAAAATGACTGCTGAGGGGGTGATCATGTTCGAACTGGAAAGTCCAGAAGGGGAGGACTTAACCCCCTTCACGGCAGGTGCACATATTGACCTGGTCATTGAACCGACCTTCACCCGCCAATACAGTCTGGCTTATCCGGCAGATAGCAGCAAATATGTGCTGGGTATTCTTAATGAACCCCAGGGTCGTGGTGGATCACTGCGTGTCCATGAGCGCTTGTTTGAAGGTGCCATGGTGCCTGTAACCGGTCCGCGTAACCATTTCGCCTTGGAGGAAGGTGCTAGTAAGACATTGCTTTTCGGCGGTGGTATCGGTGTGACTCCCATGCTGGCGATGGGGCATCGCCTGCATGCTATTGGTGGCGAATTTGAACTTCACTATTGTGCTCGCGCTCACCGGACGGCCGGTTTTATCGACGAGCTAATGGCTATGCCTTGGAGTGACCGGGTTACGCTACACATTTCAGATGAAGGTACGCGCGCTGATCTCAAAGCCTTGATCGGCGACCCGGAAGATGGAAAGTTCCTCTACACCTGTGGACCCAACAATTTTATGGACTCAGTGTTATCCACCGGTGAGGAACTGGGTTGGGCGGATGAGAACCTGCGCAAGGAATACTTTTCTGTACCGGAACACGATGAATGTGAAAACTTTGCTTTCGACGTTAAATTGGCCAAGTCCAATCTAACGGTTCAGGTTCCTGCCGACAAAACTCTTGCCGAGGCACTTGAAGACAATCATATTCCCGTCACTATGAAATGTAGCGACGGCATTTGTGGTGTCTGTTCTACGCCCTATCTTCAAGGTGATGTCGAACATAGGGACTTCGTGCTTTCCAAGAAAGAACGAGCAGAAAACATTATTGTTTGTTGTTCAAGAGCAAGACCTGAAGGTGAGCCGCTGGTTTTGGATCTATAAGATGTACTCACTTCGATCTGTTTTGAATTTTGTGTGCTCGAAGAGTGTTCTGGTCAACTTATTCTGGACGCTTTTTATTGAGACTGTTCGTATTTGACCGGCGACATATCTTGGTTGGTAGTGTGTAGCCCACAGTGGTGCAGTGCAAAGGGGTTGCGTGTAGTAGGCATTATTTTATTAGGCTTGCTTACTACAGTGACGATAACCGGTATTTTTTTAACAACCCTACCAGAATTGTTTGCCTGGGAGTCTTCACAGATGAGCAAGATTGTGCGGTTTAGCTCGGCATAGTGTTGCGATGTCGTGCTAAAATATCAGTTACTGCAGATTAATTTGAGAATGGGCCGTATGACTGATACCGAAAATAGCCAAAGTGGCGCTGCTGGTGAACTTTGGGAAGGCAACAACCGATGGGTTGGTGCGAGAGGGGTTGAGCATGCTGACACCTATGTTGATGATGGCAGTGATCCAGGTGACCGAACTGCTGACACCAAGGCCATCGTCGTGGTTATGATTACCATAGTATTGTTTGCCGTCCATTTCATATCTGGGTTTACCTTCGATATCTAGGCACTCTAGCGGTGGTCAGTCAATCATCATCGCGCATCCGGCAAAACCCTAAACTCCAATTCCTGAGATCAACTCGCTGATGATTCGTGTCGTGGCGTGGAATATTCGTGCCGGGGGTGGTCGGCGTGTAGAGGGTATTTTTCAACAACTACTGTGCTGGCAACCACACATCATTGTGCTGTCAGAATTTCGAGATACGCCGCCATCGAAGTGGCTAGCTCGCAGCCTGGCCAATGCTGGCTTTGTACATCAGCGCGGAGTAGCTGACCGAAGTGAGGTTAGACAAAATGGTGTGTTTATTGCGTCAATATTCTCGCTGCGTTGTTATCAACATCCCAAAGCGCCCCGGGAACAGGCACGTTGGCTGCTAGCTCGTGTGAAGTCATCATTGCCTCTTATGGTTGGCGCCATGCACATTCCTAACCAACATACGGGCCGCAAACCTGATTATCACAATTCGGTGCTCAATTTGGCGCGTAGTTGGCCGCCAGGCTTTGGCCTGTTGATCGGAGACACCAACTCTGGACAAATTGGCATTGACGAACAAAGGCCGGTCTTTAATGCTGCCACAAATCAGTGGTTTAGTGACCTTGAGGAGGCGCATTGGCACGATGCCTTTCGGCTTAAACATAACGATAAGCGGGAATATACGTGGTACTCGCCAAACAAAGGCAACGGTTTTCGGCTCGACCAAGCCTTTGTTAACGGCAAGTTAAAAGCTCACCTACTGGATGTGCAACATGTGTGGGGTAAAGTTGATGGAAAACCTCAGCGACGAGAGTCGCTGTCTGATCATGCTGCCCTCTTGGTTGATTTTAAAAGTGGTTGAATTTAAAACTGGTTGATTTGCAGAATAGCGGTGACTTCGTTTTTGGAAGTTGTTAGCGTGAGCTCTAATGTAAGTTGAGGATATATAGTGCCCATCGAGTTGAGTAAAGTAGACGCACGTGTGCTTGGTTGTTTGTTAGAAAAAGCGGTTACCACGCCCGATCAATATCCCTTAACACTGAATGCATTGACCAATGCCTGTAATCAAAAATCCGCCAGAGATCCGGTGATGTCGTTAGATTCTGGTGAGGTTCAACGAGCCGTTCGTTCACTGGAAGATAAGCGTATAGTTCGGGTTGAGGAAAATTTTAAGACCCAAGTTGAAAAGTACAGCCACAGATTTTGTAATACGCCTTTCAGTGATTTCGAATTTGACCCGGCGCAATATGCGATTATTTCTGTGCTTCTATTAAGAGGTGCCCGCACGCCTGGGGAGTTACGTGCCAACAGTGGCAGATTACATACCTTTGCACACAATTCAGAAGTAACCGAGGCACTGCGCGGGTTGTGTGCTGGTGATAATCCGACGGTGGTTGAAATCCCACGCGCACCAGGTCGTCGAGACAACGAATATGTACACCTGTTTTTTGGCGATGTGGACATAGAAACTATACGGGAGCAGGCCAAGCAACAGGTGGAAACTGGAACGCACAGAACAACGACGGCGGATCTAGAACAGCGTGTCGCGCGTTTGGAAGAAGAAGTGGCGCAACTACGTCATTTGCTAGATTAGCCCCTCATGTCATTGCTTTGGTTTTTTAACTGGACCCAACGTCACTCCGTTATCCTAGTTCCCTGTACGCTGTCGGTTAGCTTGTTTGTACTTTTTCTTGTTGCCTATCTTTTCAATGAAGTAGCGGTGGTCCAATTGGTTGTTTCTGAGCGACAAATGATGGGCACCATGTTGATGTTCGCGCTCCTGGCGGGGTATTTGGTACTCTGTATGTTGCTGCAGCATCGTAGGACACTGGAAGTGCTTGATGTCATTGCTACTTTGTCTTCCCAAAATGGATCGAATCCTCAAGCCCAACAACTTGAGGATGGGGTACGAGAGAAATTGAATCGCATCAGTAATTGGGGGGTCCCCATTCTTTGTATAGGCGCGGCTTATGGCACCTATCAGAATGTAGCCATTGTTTCGATTATGTGGCAACAACAAGCAGCCACGTTTATGGACACTGTTTATATTCTAAGCGGCAGCCTAATTTGGTTTCTTATAGCCTTAATTTTGTGTTGGCGCATTCCGGCGAGCATGAGTCTTTCTCGGCTGAGCCAGTCTGTGCCGATAAATTTATATGCACTACATCAGCTTAAGCCTCTTAGTCGAATTTCAACGACAGATGTCTTGTTGGTAGCCGGGGCGATGGCACTGATGCCGTTACAATCTTTAGATGCCGAATTTAGGGTCAACAATTACAGTGCTGGTGCTTTGGTTGGTGTCCTTTCTGCAATAGCGTTGTTCTTCTTGCCGCTGTTGGGAATACGCAAAAATATATGTAACACCAAGGCGCGGCGACTCGAAGAATTGCAAAGTGAGCTGCTGGCCATTGATTACAGCGATACGCAGCGCAAAGAATTAGTCAGCGCCCACATTGACCGAATCGGTAACATTGCTAACTGGCCTGTGGACACCCGCATGATGG
>JAADHW010000060.1 GCA_013151695.1 Gammaproteobacteria bacterium | reverse complement strand
ATTACGATTATCTCGATGCAACATTCACCCTCAGCGGCACTGCCGATAGTGCCAATATGGACAATAGCTTTGTGATCCGCACCGTATTTTCCGCAACCGCGTCCGCAGATGATGTAACAGGAACCATGCAGCTGGGAGACAAACTCATTAGAACAAGCACGGAAACTCAATTTTCATGGTGTGATGATACAAATTGTTCCGACGTGCGCAGTGACGTAGCAGGCAATTTAATTACCGAAGCAAAACTGGTCAATTATACCTACCCCGGTGATGGGAACCCTAATTACGTCCCTTTTGTGGTGCCTATCTCAAATAATTTGACGGTTAGCCATGCACAATTGACCACCCCCGAAAGCTGGTGGGAAGTCACATTTGATATGACCAACGCAATTCAGTTTTCACTAAAACCCGAAAGTATCAGCAATCGACCAAGCTTATTAGAGGCCTTTGAATTAGTTTATGAGCCAGACCAGCAAAATGCGGGTCAAGCAACAGCGATTAGCGCGAAGTTATTATTCTCCGCAATTGAACCCAATGTGAGTCCTTAGGCCTGCGCCTAAGATTGGCGCATTTATTCAAGACAAGCTAAGCAACCCCGCCTAATATTTAATATCTTAAATAACGACGAGATTTATGCAATGAATAACCTGACATTCAAATATCGCTAGCCAAGCACTTCAGCGCTTCCTCTACGGCATAACTTCTGTGCGTAAAATCAGCGAGCAGGTGTGCCACATCGTCGACATTATTACAGTGTTGTATCGATCTCAGAAGTTCATTTTCCGCTATATGAACCCCTGGCTTCATGCGATAGCCAAGTAAAATTGAATTCGCTTCTATGGAAATTTTTTTGGCTTGATCGAACATAGGAGATATAAACCACGTAGGCCTTCCTTCATCCACTATTTTCATTATAAGATCGCGACACCCATCGGGCAGAATGTGGAGCGCTACCTCACTGGTTGATTTCCACAAATGCACGGTTCAAATCAACCAAAAATCGCACAAATATACGACGAAACACCTATAACTAACTGTTATTTATATCATATTATTTATGGCGTAAAACATGCTCATTAATTATTCTCCAATTACCAACAAAAAGCGAATGAAACACGATGTCTATCAAACTTTTATCCGTAAGCATTCTTGCTTGTGTGTCCACTTTAGGCGTATCCACCGCAAGTTATGCCTGCGATGCAACAAAACACAGCTCCCTTGAAAGGGAAAAAATCTCGCTTTCTACACTAAATAGTAACAACACCCAAGTGACCCTCTACAATTTTAGATCCGGACAATGCTTGCCACTAAACATGGCACGTAACACTGACCTAGACATCAGTGCATTTCTGCCGAGTGACGAAACATCGCTGGGTATGTATCAACTTTATCGCAATCAGGGCAACAACCGGATTGACGCCTTAAAACACACCCTGGAATTCATAATCGACGAGCAGCAAAGCTAACCCTCATCTTCCCTTTAACCACGCTAAGACCTCTATTCGGTGGGCTTTTGTCCACCGTTTTTCTACCAATTTTAATTGGCCAGACTGGAACCTAGACTGCAGAAAGGCTGTCTACAGTCACTATTATGGGTAGTCCAGCCGTTAGCAAGAACCCCTTCTCAAAACTAATTTACCGCCCATTCTGGATCACGGTGAGCGGCTTGCTTCTCATTTTAGTGATCGCCCTGGGCGTGTTAATCAATGCAGGTTGGCGCACGCTCCATCAAACCGAACCACTTAAAACTCACCTAGCGTTAACTGATGCTTTACAAGGTTACAGTGCGGAGCTGGACAAGCGGGTAATGGAATATTCGCCACGCCAACTCACTCAACTTCAGCAAGCATTAGCAAACACGCTACAAGCATCATCGAAAATCATTAGTAATGAAGCCAGAGCGTCGCTACGGCTGGCACTCAAAACATTGCAAGAGGGTCAAGCCAGCACCCACGCTAATCTCTCATTAATACAAAAAAAGATCCGTATCGCCCTGCATACTGAGAGCAATATTCAAACCCGCTTATTGCACCAGCTAGCCCGTAGTAACCGCCTCGAACTGGAAACGGCCACCTTCATTGCCATCACGTTACCGTTGCTGGGCTTGCTAATGCTGTTCTTTTTACGTCATCGAATTTTACGACCGCTTAACGACCTTAACCTGCTAATCAACCGATTAGGACAACAAACACCGCCCCCATTATCAGTGGAGTCAGTTGACCCATTACTAAAACCACTGTTCGTCGACGTCAACACCATGCTCAGACGTTTATCCGACTTGGAGCTGGCGCAACAACAGCATCAGCAAGAACTAGAGCAAAAGGTGCGTTACGCGACCCAAACGTTACTGGAATATCACGATACCCTCGTTCAATCCGAGCGCTTGGCTACTATAGGCGAATTGACCGCAAAACTTGCCCATGAGCTGCGCAATCCGCTGGCAGGCATTCATCTAGCACTCGCTAATCTAGCTGCTGAGATAAAGGATGAGGACAAAATTACCCGCCTAATGCTGGTGTTAAAAGAGCTAGAGCGTATGACACAGCTGTCCAACCGAGTGCTGGATGGATCACGCTATCGACCAGAACCCGCAAGCCGGTTTCAGCTCGTTGAAATGTTAGATTCATTATTACAACTGGTGCAGTATCAAATTCCAGTACAGATTACTATCGAACCGCGGGTGCCAACACAACTGCTATGCCATATGCCCGAGGGGCGGTTACGCCAGGCTCTGCTCAATCTTATTCTCAACGCCGCTCAATCCATTGGCACAAGCCCTGGAAAGATCATTATTGAAGCGAAAGAACAGGAGGATTGTCTCCATATTTACATTCAAGATAACGGTCCTGGATTTCCAACAGCCTTGCTTGAAAATGGCATCCAGGCTTTTGCCAGTGGTCGTAACGATGGCACCGGCTTAGGACTTGCCATTGTGCGGCGTTTTTGCCAAGAACAAGGGGGGACGCTGACGCTCACCAACCCGCCCGGTGGCGGCGCTTGTATCGAACTAACCTTACCGAGGAGTGTGTAATGGGCCAATGCCTATTGATCATCGAAGATGAAGCTTTGCTGGGGAATGAACTCGCCCGTCACTTTAAACACCAGGGTTACCGAGTCGAACTTGCCTCCACGATTCAACAAGCTCGACAGAAACTACTACAACAGAAACTGGAGCCGTTACTGGTCATATCAGACGTGAATCTACCCGATGGAAATGGCCTCGATCTGCTGAAAGAAGTTAAAAAGGCACTCGGAGCCAATGAATGGTTATTCTTGACCGCCTATGGCTCAGTACCTGAGTCAGTGCGGGCGCTACAGCTCGGCGCCTATGATTTTCTCGAAAAACCCTGTGATCTGGCACGGCTTGATCTTGTGGTCGCCAGTGCCCACCGTAGCGCCTTGGCCCAACGCCATCTGCAACAACAGCGCAGTATCCGAACGCAACGTTACTCCATTGATACTTTTGTCGGTTCTAGCCAATTGGCACAACAGACACGAGCTATGCTTAAGCGTCTTGCGGAAGTAAGCTTCAGCTCGTTGATCATCAGCGGAGAAACCGGAACAGGCAAAGGTTTGGTAGCTAAAATCCTTCACCACACGGGAGACCGGTGCAACGCTCCCTTCGTTGCACTTAACTGTGCTGCACTTCCCTATAACCTACTGGAATCAGAACTATTTGGTCATGAGGGCGGCGCGTTTACCGGAGCGAAAAAATTGCACCGCGGCCTCTTTGAGCAAGCCGATGGTGGCACGCTATTTCTTGATGAAATTAGTGAAATGCCGCCCGAACTGCAAAGCAAACTGCTCAAAGCCATTGAAGACAAAATTATCCGGC
>JAADHW010000056.1 GCA_013151695.1 Gammaproteobacteria bacterium | reverse complement strand
ATGGGTACGAGTACGATTATAAAAATAACGCTGCAGCTGAATATTTTTGAATCGAGTTAACGCATAAGCCATCTTGCCTGGTAACAACTTGCGGCTCAGGTTGGCTAACTTGTCGACGTCTGGTCTAGAGGCGACATAGGTTGGCGAACGCTGCACCATGGTCACGAGTTCGGCCTCCTTCGCCATGCTAGGCACCAACGTCATCGCGGTAGCACCACTGCCGATCACAATGACTTTTTTACCGCGATAGTCCAAGTTTTCAGGCCAATGCTGAGGATGCACAAGTATGCCTTTGTAGTCATCCATACCTTTGAATTCAGGCGTATAGCCTTGCTCGTAATTGTAGTAGCCACTACACATCATCAAAAAGTTACAGGTGAAGGTCGCCACTTCCTCGTGGCAATGGGTCACTACAGTCCATGTACTTTCGTCAGAACACCAAGACGCTGACTTGACCCGATGGTTAAAGTGGATATGAGGAACGATGTCGTTCTCAACCGCAGTTTCTTTTACGTACTTCAATATTGCAGGACCATCGGCGATGGCCTTGGCTTCAGTCCAAGGTTTGAAATTGAATCCAAGGGTATGCATATCGCTATCTGAACGAATACCTGGGTAACGAAACAAGTCCCAGGTGCCACCAATCTCACTCCTGCCCTCTAAGATGGCATAACTTTTGGTTGGGCAGTTGGCGCTCAAATGATAGGCAGCGCCGATACCGGACAACCCGGCGCCCACAATCACAACATCAAAATGGCTCATACATGACTCCTCAGCCTCGAACAATTCGAAAGTATTCAGCCGAGTATTCTCTCATTTCTTGCCAGAAAAGGCATTGCTGATGATGTGAAGTGCCCTTTGTCTATGATGACATTAAGACATACACTCAATTATAGAATCCACATTAAAGCGTCTATACATGATTGACTACCGATCAATTGATCCTGAACAAGCCCGCGAATTTGCGGAAAATTCGAACATCGAAGAATTAGATGTATCCAATTGGCATCTGTTCAAGGCTGATGCCCAAGGGGCGTTCTTTGAACGCTTGCGGCGCGAAGACCCGGTACACTACCACTCAGATAGTCGCTATGGGCCCTATTGGTCAATCACTCGGCACCAGCACATCAAGGAAATCGACATCGATCATGTGCGTTTTTCGTCGGAAAAGAACATCACCATCGTAGATTCTACCGTCGACGGTAATTCGACCAGCTTTATCGCTATGGACCCACCTAAGCACGGTCAACAGCGAAAAGTGGTTGCACCGGTTGTTGGACCCCGCAACTTAGGAGAAATGGAGTCGCTGATCCGTGACCGTGTCATCCACATTTTGGAAAATCTTCCCGTCAATGAAGAATTCAACTGGGTTGAGCGAGTGTCCATTGAACTGACTACACAAATGCTAGCCACCCTGTTCGACTTCCCGTTCGAACAACGCCGCAAGCTAACATACTGGTCTGACATCGCCACCCTTGGACCAAGCACAGGCTTAGTCGACTCTTGGGACCAAGTACACAGCGAGCTACAAGACTGTCTGAGTGTGTTCAGTGATTTGTTTGCACAGCGCGCCAATCCTAAACATCAAGGCTTCGACTTGATTACCATGTTGGCGCAGAATCCAGCCACCCGCCACATGCCACCAACCGAACTACTCGGCAACGTCATGCTGCTTATTATCGGTGGCAATGACACAACGCGAAACACCATATCCGGTGGCGTATGGGCGCTAAATCAATTCCCAGATCAATACCACAAGCTACGTACATCACCCGAAGTAATTCCTAACATGGTTGCTGAAATTATTCGGTGGCAAACGCCCTTGGCGCATATGCGCAGAACGGCACTTGAAGACGTCGAGTTTCATGGCAAGCGCATTCGAAAGGGTGACAAAGTTGTTATGTGGTACGTGTCAGGCAATCGCGACGAACGTGTTTTCGAGGACGCGGATAAACTGATCGTGGATAGACCAAATGCACGCGCGCATGTGTCCTTTGGTTTTGGGTTACATCGATGCATGGGTAACCGACTTGCAGAAATGCAACTACGTATATTGTGGGAAGAGATACAACAACGTTTTCATATGATTGAAGTTGTTGGTGAGCCAGAACGCGCGCTGTCAAACTTCACTAAGGGTTACGTCCAATTACCGGTGAAAGTCAGACCCCTAGAAAAACTGGCAAGTTAAAGTAGAAACCTAGGATGTCGGTGACTATTCGAAGCGCCCAACCTAGCGATCAAGATTCCTGTATCGCATTGCTTGCCAGACTAGGTAACCGGGAAATTAGCGCCCACCCAGACGCTGACTCTATCTTTCAACTACTCCTTACCAAAGAGCGGGGGCAGATACTAGTTGCCATAGACAATGGATCCATCGTTGGTATGGCAGCATCAAGTTTCAACCTTGCTATGCGCTACGGTGCAGAATACTGCCAATTGGAAGAATTGATCGTCGACCCCAGCGCGCGAGGAAAAAACATAGGTGGTTTATTGGTCGAGCACACCATTACTACCGCTCGCGATCGTGGCTGTAGGGAAATGGGGCTATATCTAGTCAACCACACCTCTCACAACCAGCCGTTCTATGAAAAGTACGGATTTCAGTTGATCGGTTCGGAAATGCGCCAGGCGCTCTAACGCCTGCATTGAGACGCATGTCAATGAGTTCCACCTAATAATTTTGAAAGCACAACAAATCATGAGCGCATTGATATGACATTTAACCAGACTTCCAGTTTCCTTAGCCATGGGCGTGACTTGGGTGATTTTGCCACCCGCATTGCGAAACCCAGCAATTTAGGCGAACTTCTCCAACAACAGGTGCAACAGATTCGCAAGTCCCAGGTAGTTTTATATGCAGACGGCAGCCAGGCGCTGCTACTGGTGTTCCAAGGGATGGATTGTGCAGGTAAAGACTCAACCATTAAGCATGTGCTCAGTGGCGTCAATCCACAGGGAATTCACGTGGCGAGCTTCAAAGCACCCACCGCCAATGAAATTGCGCACAGTTATATGTGGCGATATTGGCGGGAAATGCCGCGCCGGGGCATGATTGGAGTGTTTAACCGCTCTCACTACGAAGAAGCGCTGGTGATGCGGGTTCATCCGGAATTTTTTGCTGGCCGTCGCATGCCGATGCCGCAGCTAGATGACGCCTTTTGGCAGGCGCGGTTAAAGGACTTGGTGAATTTTGAGGATCATCTGTACGACAATGGCGTGCACGTGGTGAAGTTTTTTTTGAATCTATCCAAAGACGAACAGCGCAAGCGCTTGTTAGCACGTATTGATCGCCCGCACAAAAACTGGAAATTTAACCCAAGAGACCTGGATGAGCGTGCGTTGTGGGATCAGTATCGCACGGCTTACGCTGCAGCAATCGAGGCGACACACACCGAAACTGCCCCATGGTACGTAATACCAGCCGATCACAAGCCCACGATGCGCGCCCTGATTGCGCAGATCGTGGCGGAGAAACTTGCCAGCATGCCGATAAAAATTCCAATGATGTCACCAGAGATTGCGGCTCAACTACAACAATCTAAGCTGCAACTGGAAGCGGAATAAAACGGCACCATACATCGGTAGACGAAGAATCTTCTATGTCACTGAGAATCGTCGCTGATCCCAAGTCTCTTCATCTCAAAAGCGGGTCGTCTTTCGGTAGTTGACGAATGTGCCATTTCACCAGACGCAGCCGTATCGTTTTCTGCGAAACCTCGATTTCTGGCAGCGGCACAATGACCCCGTCATGTGCCAACAACCTATATATAAACAGGGCTTTTTCTTGTAACGAATCTGTTGGCTCAAATTCAACTACACCACGTACTTCGCCATAC
>JAADHW010000088.1:5306-6798 GCA_013151695.1 Gammaproteobacteria bacterium | reverse complement strand
CTATCCCCAGGAAGTACGTGACCGTTACGTGGGCTACATTAAAGAGTACCTATCTGCGAAATATGTCGAGTTTATAGGCAAAGAAATTCAAACAGCCTACCTGGAGTCTTATTCCGAGTACGGCCAGAATATTTTTGATCGGTATGTCACTTACGCAGACTTTTGGATACAAGATCAAGAATTTCGTGATCCGGAGACAGGAGACATTCTCAACCGGGCCACGCTCAATGAAGAGCTTGAGAAGATAGAAAAACCTGCCGGGATCAGTAACCCCAAGGACTTTCGTAACGAGATAGTGAACTTTGTTTTACGCGCTCGGGCAAATAACAACGGTACAAATCCTTCTTGGCAAAGCTATGAAAAATTGCGCACCGTCATTGAGAAGAAGATGTTCTCTAACACCGAAGACTTGCTTCCGGTGATCTCCTTTAACACCAAAGCCAGCAGTGAAGAACAGAGTAAACACACAGATTTCGTAGCGCGCATGGTAGAGCGTGGGTATACAGAAAAGCAGGTTCGCCTGCTGTCCGAGTGGTATATGCGGGTGCGTAAATCGCAATAGTTTTATGTAATAGTTTTCGGCACAGTGTGGAGATCTTATGTCTTTTCTAATCGATCGCCGGGAAAATGCCAAGCACAAGAATATGGTGAACCGTAGGCGTTTCATCGACCGATACAAAAAACATATCAAGAAAGCTGTTGAAGAAGCGGTCAATAGTCGCAGCATTACCGACATGGAGCGAGGTGAGGATGTGGCTATTCCTGCCGGCGATGTTTCGGAGCCGGTATTTGGCCATGGCCCCGGCGGCCGTCGCACCATCGTACACCCAGGTAATCAAGACTATATTGCTGGCGATCGTGTGCCGCGTCCCCAAGGTGGGCAGGGGGACGGATCGGGTGAGGCGTCAAATCAAGGTGAAGGCTCAGACGAGTTTATCTTCCAGCTTACCTCCGAAGAGTTCATGCAGGTGCTATTTGAAGGTTTGGAGCTGCCTAACCTAACCAAGCGTCATCTAAAGGGCAGCAATAGCTTTACCTATGAGCATGCCGGGTTTAGCAATGATGGCGTTCCGGCAAAGCTTTCTATAGCGCGCACGATGAAGGCATCCAAAATGCGCAAAATCGCTCTCAACGCGAAGCGAAAGCGAGAAAGAGAGGCAATGCGGGAGGTGCTTTTAGCGGCTCAACATTCAGGCGATGAGGTTACGCTGCGGCGCATTGGTAAGGCGCTCGAAGAGCTAGAGAAGGGTATACGCAAAGTTGCATTCTTAGATGACACGGATTTGCGCTATAACTTACACGTCCAAAAACCAGTGCCCACCAGTCAAGCGGTGATGTTTTGTTTGATGGATGTTTCTGGGTCGATGGATCAAGCCACCAAGGATATTGCCAAACGCTTCTATCTGCTGTTGTACAGTTTCCTCAAACGACAATACGAAAAAACTGAGCTGGTTTTTATCCGCCATCATACGCTTGCGAAGGAAGTGGATGA
>JAADHW010000088.1:0-5298 GCA_013151695.1 Gammaproteobacteria bacterium | reverse complement strand
TCTATTCGCGAGAAACTGGCGGAACAGTTGTGTCTAGTGCCTTGGAGCTTATGGCGCAAATCATGCAGGAGCGTTACAGCGATGAAAGCTGGAATATATACGGTGCCCAGGCTTCCGATGGGGATAACTGGAACGATGATTCACCTGTGTGCACAAAACTGCTAGAAACCTCGATTCTGCCTGGCGTGCAGCATTATGCCTATATAGAAATCACCAAAAGGAAGCATCAAGCGTTGTGGGAGGAGTATGAGAAATTAGGCGAGTCATTTAAAGATGTGTTTGCCCAACGGCACATTCGAGAAGTAGGCGATATTTTCCCCGTTTTCCGGCAACTTTTTCAAAAACGCGTAGCTGCTTAATGAGGCAACTATGAACACAAGTACTAATACAACTAAAAGTACAAAACCAATGCCGATATCAACCGATAGTGAGTGGACCTTTGAATTGATCGAAACCTATGATCATGAAATTGGTAATCTTGCCGACGAGTTCGGTTTGGACACCTACCGCAACCAAATAGAAGTGATTCGATCGGAGCAGATGTTGGATGCTTATGCTTCCGTGGGTATGCCTATTGGCTACAACCACTGGTCCTTCGGTAAGCGCTTCGTCGAGGTGGAACAAAATTATCAACGCGGACACATGGGCTTAGCCTATGAAATCGTGATTAACTCTGATCCGTGTATTGCCTACCTTATGGAAGAAAACACCATGGCCATGCAAGCGCTGGTGATCGCGCATGCTTGTTATGGGCACAACTCTTTTTTTAAGGGCAACTATTTATTTCGAACTTGGACCGATGCCAGCAGCATTATTGACTACTTGGTTTTTGCTAAAAACTACATCACCCAATGTGAAGAAAAACATGGCGTGAATCAGGTGGAGGAACTTTTAGACTCTTGTCACGCATTAATGAACTACGGGGTAGATCGCTACAAGCGGCCTTGTCCTGTCAGTCCTGAAGAAGAGAAGCGTCGTCTGCGTGAGCGAGAAGAGTATATTCAGCGCAACCTCAATGATCTGTGGAGAACACTACCCAAAAGCAAAACGGCGGAAGTTTCCACTGAGCCAGTGTTCCCAGAAGAACCTCAAGAGAACCTGCTCTACTTCATTGAAAAAAATGCGCCGCTGCTAGAGCCATGGCAGAGAGAAATTGTCAGAATTGTGCGCAAGATGGCTCAATATTTCTACCCACAAAGACAAACTCAAGTGATGAACGAAGGTTGGGCAAGTTTTTGGCACTATACGTTGCTTAATGAGTTGTATGATCGCCATCGAGTCACCGACGGATTTATGATGGAGTTCTTGGCTTCGCATACCTCCGTATTAACACAGCTGCCATACAACCATCCTGGATATAATGGCATCAATCCTTACGCTCTGGGGTTTGCCATATTTGCAGATCTACGGCGTGTATGTGAACACCCAACGGATGAAGATAGGCGTTGGTTCCCAGATATTGCAGGAGCAAATTGGCTGGAAGATTTGCCTATGGCCATGCGAGATTTCAAAGATGAGAGTTTTGTTCTGCAATTTCTAGGACCAAAGGTGATTCGAGACCTACGGCTGTTCGGAGTGGTAGACGACGACGCGGATGAAACCATCTTAGTTAGCGCAATACACAACAAGCCCGGGTATAGGGAACTGCGAGGGCTATTGGCTAGCCAATATAATATGGGCGATAAAGAACCTAACATACAGGTCATGAGTGTCGATTTGCGCGGTGATCGAAGCATGAAACTGCAGCACAATCAGTTTTCTCGCCGACCAATGGCCGATTCTACTGAGGCCGTTCTAAAGCACGTGCATCGGCTGTGGAAATTTCCCATAAAGCTAGATTCTGTTTGGGAGAATCAAACCACCGCGACTTATTCATTGCCCACGCGGCCTGCGCTTTAGCTTCTCCCTTCGGGGAAACCTTTGAGCAAACCTTGCGCTTTTGTGCGTTAACCGTACCCTAGTACTCCTTCAACGTGATCATGTTATGTTTGAAACTCTTAACTGCTATTTGGTTGGTGGCGCAGTACGCGATGAACTGCTGGGTAGGCCTGTGCATGATAGAGATTGGGTTGTGGTGGGCAGCACTGTTGAAGAAATGCTTAGACTAGGGTTTGTGCAAGTTGGAAAAGACTTTCCGGTATTTTTGCATCCCATCACTCACGAAGAATATGCGCTGGCAAGAACCGAGCGCAAACAAGGTGTTGGACATACTGGGTTTGTTGTAGATGCACACCCTTCGGTAACATTACGCCAAGACCTCAAGCGTCGCGACTTAACTGTGAACGCAATTGCTAAATCGGTCGATGGCATATTGTTTGACCCCTATGGAGGTCAGCAAGACCTACAAGCTAAGTGTTTACGTCATGTTTCTGCTGCTTTTGGTGAAGACCCGCTACGAGTGTTTCGTGTTGCCCGCTTTGCTGCCCAACTAGTGGGGTTTCGTGTGGCGCAATCTACGCTAAATATAATGTCTGCGATGACCGAAGCAGGTGAATTAGAATCCCTATCGGCGCAGCGTGTATGGGTGGAGTTTGAAAAAGCCTTGGCTGCACCCAACCCACAGGAATTTATTGCAATCTTAAAGCGCTGTGGTGGCCTCGAACCTTGGTTGGTGGAATTGAACGATGTGCCTGCAAAATTTTCTTCAGGCTCTAGTGTTGATCGTTTTGTTCAACTGCAAATGCCACTGCAAAATATTGAGACGTTGTGTAACCGCCTAAAATGTCCGGGGCGTTTTCAGCAAGCCGCTACTGATTATAGTGCTTATGCAGAAACGGTAACACGATGGCGTGAGGTGGACCCTCAGCAATTGTTAGATACATTGTTAGCGTTACGTGTGAATCACGCTTCAGCTCGGCTTGAAGCGCTGGCAAGAGTGGTGTCTTCGATACGAGATGTTGATGTAGCTGAGGTTTTGATTCTTGCTAAAGAGTTCGGTGGTCTTGCCTTGGCCAGTGAACCTGGGATGAAAGGGCTGCAAGGAAAGGCCTTTGGTCAAGCCCTCAGGGCATTACAATTGCAGTGGCTGACCACTTACCTTTCGCGATAAATTTCAACCCCGACGGCATTCGCATTTACCAATGCTTCAGGCTTACTGACGCGCAAGCGCACGGCCTTTATGCGTGAGTCTTCCAGTATCTGGGTACAGATGTTCTGCGCCAATGTTTCAATCAGGTAATCTTGTGCCGCCATCGCATAAGCAACAATACGATCGGCAACCGTGGCGTAATCTATAGTGTGCTGAATATTTTGCGAGTCTGCTGCAGACCTTGTGTCGCAATACAACTGAACATCGATTACCACAGTTTGAGGTGTCGCGCGTTCGTTCGGCAAAATTCCCAGTATGGCTTGGCAAGAAAGACTGGATATAAAAATTTGGTCGTCTATTTCATTCTACCTTAAATGGGTTCTAGTTCCGTGAGGGGCCAACGTGCCCTAGTGTGCACACTTAGCGGTGCTAATTGCCCGGCCTGCAAACGCAACGCCCCTGCATAAGCGATCATGGCGCCGTTGTCTGTACATAAGTGGAGTGGTGCGTAGTAGACGCGAGCGTCTAATTCAGACTCTAGACGTTCGCGTAAGGCGGTGTTTGCGCTGACGCCACCGGCAATAACAAGATGGTGTACCGCAGTTTGCTCAACCGCGCGACGACACTTAATGAATAACGTATCGACCACGGCGGTTTGAAAAGCCAACGAGATATCAGCAACGTCTTGCTCAGAACAGGGTTGCTGTGCAGTTACAGTGTTCAACGTATGAGTTTTTAGTCCGCTGAAGCTGAAATCTAAACCCGGCTTTGCGGTCATAGGTCTTGGAAAGGTGAACCTGTCAGCATTTCCCGCCAAAGCCGCCTTGGCTATGGCGGGTCCCCGGTAGCTTAAACCCATCATCTTTGCGGCTTTGTCGAATGCTTCGCCAGCGGCGTCGTCTAGTGATTCGCCTAGCAGCTGATAGTCACCTAGCCTTTCGACCCTGACTAACTGGGTGTGGCCGCCTGAAACTAACAGTGCAAGAAAAGGCAAGGGTGGCCGATTGTCCTGGGCTAACAACGGTGCGAGTAGGTGGGCTTCCATGTGGTGGACACCAATAGACTTAATGCCTAAAGACCAAGCCAAGGTTCGACCAAAGGTTGCGCCAACAAGTAATGTGCCCATGAGCCCAGGTCCGGCGGTGTAGGCGATGGCATCCAAATCGGTCAGTTCTAAACCTGCGTGCGCCACCACAGCGCGGGTCAGTGGGGTGATTTTGCGGATATGGTCTCTTGAAGCCAGTTCAGGCACCACGCCGCCATAGTCTGCGTGAAGGTCGATTTGGCTGTAGAGGACATTTGCCAAGAGACCTGAATTAGTGTCATAGATTGCTAGTCCTGTTTCATCACAGGAGGTTTCAATTCCGAGAACGCGCATGACGGTATTTTAGGCAAAGATGAGGCAATAGTCTCCTGAGATGCCTAAAAAGGTGTGATCGAGTGGCCACATTGGCGTTTGCTTACACATTTTCTACAGACCTGTGGAATGGTGAAGTCGTATACTACTTGCATCAATTAACTAGTTAAAACTGCTGTATGAAGGTACTCATCACCGGCGGTGCCGGCTTTGTTGGTTCAGCACTGATTCGTCATCTCATCTGCCATTCCCAGGTTCAGGTTGTCAACTACGACCATCTTTCTTATGCGGGCAACTTGCAATCTCTTACCAGCGTATCTGAGTCTTCTCGTTACCATTTTGTGCGAGGTGATATTTGTGATCAAAAGCACTTTGCGCAGACCCTTAAACTGTATCAACCTGATGCGATTATGCATCTGGCTGCAGAGTCTCATGTTGATCGTTCAATTGACGACGCCGACGCGTTTGTCCAAACCAATTTGGTTGGGACATACCAGGTTTTGAAAGCAAGCCGATCTTTTTTTGAATCCTTGGCGAGTGAGCAGGCAGAGAAATTTCGATTTCTGCATATCTCAACGGACGAGGTTTTTGGAGACTTGTCAGATAGTGGCGGGCTTTTTACGGAAGACAGCCGCTACCAGCCAAGTTCGCCTTACTCGGCCACCAAGGCAGGTGCAGATCATTTGGTGCGGGCTTGGGGTAAAACCTATGGCTTGCCAATTCTAGTGACCAATTGTTCCAACAATTATGGCCCCTACCAGTTTCCTGAAAAACTTATTCCTCACATGATCTTGAGTGCGCTGGCGCAACAGCCGTTACCCATTTATGGCGACGGTCGCCAGATTCGAGATTGGCTTTACGTAGATGATCACGCTAAGGCCCTATGGGAGGTCGTACAACGCGGCGCAGTAGG
>JAADHW010000153.1 GCA_013151695.1 Gammaproteobacteria bacterium | reverse complement strand
CCTCACGGCTCGGTGTTTCCGAGAACGTGGTAAAAGTTCGTGTACACAGGGGAATAAGACAGCTCCGATTGTTATGGGAAGCTGATTCACCATGACCAAGGATAAACAAACTGACGTTAGGCCAAGTGATGGCAAGCAGAATAATTCTCAGCGTCAGTTGATTCGAGATCTGGTTGCAGATCTTCAGCCTTCACCGCAACGTATAGGTTTTCAAGCACTGAGCGTCATATGGATTGCAATGGCTATAATCATTGTCACCGTCGCCATGCTTGCGTTAGGACCCATACGCCCAGGTGCCGTCGATCAATTGCTCAATCACCCGCAATTTACACTAGAGATGCTTTTCGGCGTTACATCAGTTGCTTGCTTCACTTTCTCAGGGTTTTCCCAGTCAATACCCGGGACACAAAGCCGAACCATAACGAGATGGGCATGGGGCATGTGTGCACTGTGGGTGGCCACCATAGTATTAGGCTTCCAATTCCCCTGGGCGGAAGCTTCTATGCTGGGTAAGCGCGAACACTGCACGGTAGAAGCCTATTTTTACTTCGTGCCCACAGTGGTGATGGCACTGTGGTTACAGCAACGGCGTTTTCCGTTATACGCTACACGAGCGGCGATCAGTGCGGGGATGGCGGCTGGACTCATTCCAGCCATCGGCATGCAACTTGCCTGTATGTATGAACCAGGGCACATTCTCGAGTTTCATGTCGCACCCTTGGTTGCAGAAGTTTGTGCAGTTGTGGTGCTAAGCCAAGCCTGGCAGCGTCTGCGCTAACTACCTTCTGTCCAGAAATGGCATCCTTGCCATTTCCTTCTAATCGGTTTCTTGCAGATAACCTTTGCGCTTCCATTCTGAAAGCGCCAAACCCTACGGTTTTTGACTCGTGGCATCTACCGTTGGCAAGCCAACGGGCGGCGTTTGCATGCAAACGCCACTGCCCATCGATAGTTCTCGCCCCGATTGCTGCGCATTCTGGACAAGAACTAACTACCTTCGCGGCATACCGGGTTGTACTTTCATCCCTTGTAAGCCGCGCATCATTTTTTGCATGCCGCCTTTTTTTGTCACCTTTTTCATCATCTTCTGCATCTGTTTATGCTGCTTCAGCAAGCGGTTCACATCTGGCACTTGGGTACCACTACCCTTTGCAATACGTTGTTTACGCGAGCCGTTTAGAACATCTGGGAATTTTCGTTCTTTGGGCGTCATCGAATCAATTATCACCCCCATGCGCTTGAACATGCCATCATCTAGCTGAGACTGGGCCGCTGCAGGCAGCTGGCCCATTCCCGGCAGTTTATCCAACATACTGGTCACGCCACCCATACTTGCCATCTGGTCTAACTGATCACGAAAGTCTTCAAGGTCAAATTTTTTGCCACGCTGAATCTTTTTTGCGAGTTTCTGTGCCTTTACCTTGTCGACCTTACGTTCAGCCTCTTCAATCAACGACAGCACATCGCCCATGCCGAGAATGCGCGAAGCCAATCGATCGGGATGAAAGACCTCCAACGCATCAGTCTTCTCACCCATGCCTAAAAACTTAATGGGCTTGCCAGTAATGGAGCGGACACTTAACGCCGCACCACCCCGTGCATCTCCATCAACTTTGGCCAGAACCACACCAGTCAACGGCAACGCACTGTTGAAGGCTTGTGCAGTATTGGCCGCGTCCTGTCCGGTCATAGCATCAACAACGAACAAGGTTTCAATGGGGTTTATGGCCGCATGTAAAGCCCGTATTTCATCCATCATGTCGGCATCGATGGCCAATCGGCCTGCGGTATCGACAATCAATACATCGGCAAATTGCTTTTTCGCCTCTTCGATTGCCCGTGCAGCAATGACCAAGGGTTTTTCGTCAGTACTGGATTGGACAAACTGAGCGCCCACCTCGCGCGCTAGAGTTTCTAACTGAGCGATGGCCGCAGGTCGATAAATATCAACACTGACCACTGCAACTTTGCGCTTTTCGCGCTCTTTTAGATGTCTGGCCAACTTAGCGACAGTTGTCGTCTTACCCGCGCCTTGTAGGCCGGCCATCAATATCACAGCCGGAGGCGTGGTCGCGAGATTAAGCCCCTCACTGCCATCACCCATAATGTTGACGAGTTCATCGTGTACAATCTTTACAAACTGCTCGCCAGGATTAAGCGCATTGGAGATCACTTGACCCAACGCCTTAGTTTTGACTTGCTCAATGAATGATTTCACCACTGGCAGCGCAACATCTGCCTCTAACAATGCCATGCGGACATCTCGCAAGGCAGCGCTTACATTTTCTTCTGACAAATGCGCCCGCCCAGATATAGAACGTAGGGTTTGGGTCAAACGATCTGATAAATTCTCAAACATTCATTTCATACTTAGCGTTACACAGCCCCCACTATACCGTTTCCAAGCCTCGAAAGCCCTTCACGACTAAACACTGATGTGCCAATATGCCTATTCACAGTGAAACTCAAATGCCACCTGATGCCTATATACACTACCCACAACAGCAAAGGGCTGTGACCAAATAGCGATGATCCAACAGCCATGATGGCATTCATATCTTTGGCTGCTATGACAAGCTACAGCATTGGCTTTAGCATTGTCTGGCGCCACCGCAGCAGCCAGCAAATTCTCAGGCCAAACAGTCCAATTTTTCCTTTGGTGGTGATGTTAAGCATTGGGCTGCATGCAATTGCGCTTGCCGGTCAAATTCAAAGCCCCGCTGGTATCGACCTCAACTTGGTAGCCGCAGCAAACGTCGTTGCCTTTGTCATGGTTGTGGTGGTTGCCATCACCAACACGCAACTCCCCATTGCCAACCTCTATTTATTGTTATTCCCGATCAGCGTTGTGTTATTGCTCCTTTCGCTATTTCTAGAGCCAGGCGCAGAGCCCCTGACAAATATATCCACGCCGTTGTTTGCCCACATACTCATTTCGCTGGCCGCATACAGTACCCTTATGATGGCTGCCTGCCAGTCGATTTTCTTAGCTGTACAAGAGCGCCAACTACGAACACCAAACAAATCTCATCACCACATGTTGCCGCCGCTAGAGACCATGGAACGGCTGCTACTGGCGATGATATGGATTGGCTTAATTCTGCTCACAGTTTCAATTCTCTCAGGCTTTTTATTCCTCGATAACATGTTTGCCCAACGTGTTGTCCATCACACTGTACTGACGTCACTTTCTTGGATTGCCTACGCTTCCTTCATTGCGGGACGATACTTATTCGGCTGGCGGGGACTCACAGCAGTACGGTGGTCTTTGGTCGCTTTTGCGCTCCTGGTATTGGGCTATCTGGGCAGCAAATTTGTACTTGAGTACCTGATTCAGCAATGACCTTCTCCGAAATACCCCTATGGGTGCTACTGACCAGCACAGCTATTCTAGTTGTACTGTCTGCCTATTTTTCGGGCACCGAAACAGCAATGATGTCGCTCAATCGATATCGTCTTCGCCATCTTGTTAAAAAGAAACATCGCGGCGCTCGCAAAGCAAATAGATTATTACGGCGCACAGACCGACTGCTCGGAGTTATATTGGTCGGCAACAATTTGGTGAATTTCACAGCGGCGACGTTAGCGGCCGTGGTGGGTATGCGACTCTTAGGCGACACTGGAGTGCTGCTGGCTCCTTGGGTCATTACGTTCGTATTTTTAATATTCGCTGAAGTTGCACCCAAAACCATCGCCGCCCACCGACCAGAAAGCTGGGCTTTTAGGTCTGTATTTATACTGCAACCATTGCTAAAAATGCTCTATCCCATTGTTGTGTTTGTTAACTGGATAGCAAATGCACTAGTCAAACCATTCATACCCATCAAAACACAAGGCGACGACAACCTCTCCACCGAAGAGCTGAAAACTGTTGTTAACGAAGG
>JAADHW010000189.1 GCA_013151695.1 Gammaproteobacteria bacterium | reverse complement strand
CGAGTCTTACCCTAGAAATGAACACCCCGTGGTTGTGGCTCACCCTGAAACCGGCAAAAAATTGTTGTACATAAACAGTGGTTTCACAGCCAGAATTAAAGGCATGAGTCACTGGGAGAGTAAGGCCATATTAAGCGCCCTATTTGATCACATTGCCCAAACACCGCGTTTGTATTGTCATATTGAATGGCAGCCCAATACCCTTACGTTCTGGGATAACCGTTGCACACAACACCATGCAGTATGGGACTATTGGCCCCATAGCCGTTACGGTGAAAGGGTCTCCATATTGGATAACAAACGACCTCAAGCAGCATAAAGAAGTAGCGCGCCGGAGTATTTCATCACGAATGCTGATGCGCGAATCTAGCTTATTCCGCGCGCAGGTTTGTTTTGTGAGTCGAGTTCACTTAACTCCTCGGCATCTGGGTCGCTGTCCTGTGCCTCGGTAAGAAAAGGCACTTCATCAGCATTGGCATCGGCATTCAACGCCTCTTGCTCAGACACAACAATTTGCTCCTCCTCAACGGAATCTAGTTTTACTTCCTCAGTTTCAAGTTGTACTGCCCCAGTATTTTCCAGTAGGGGCGTGGCTGCGTCACCACACAACGACACAGCACTTTGCGCCAGCTGTTGATGAAGGTCTTGGTAGCTATGATCTAAGGCCCGAAATTTTTCAGCAGTTTGCGCAAACTGCCCGAACACTTCTTTCTTATAGTCTACGAGCTCATCGTTGGCTTCTTCTAATGCTGATTCTAACTCGGCAACTCGAGACTTCTGCTTACCTCCACTAATTTGAAACAACTGCGCAATACCAAACCCCAACAAGAGGCTTAGCACACCGATACCTACTACCCATTCAATTGCCATGATTCAAACCTCTATTTTTCAACACGTACTGCAAGTTCTGGCTATGATACGTGGCTGAGCCAAAAGGCCCAACACAACACTGTTCGTTTAGACGCCTAATCGCAGAAATTGCAAAGATTTAACCTTTGTTGCGTCAGATCACCCTTGAGTACCGCTGATTTGTTCATTTCTCGCAAAAAAGTTAACCCTGAGCTGAAAGCAGTTTTATATCTTGGCAGCCCCATGGTGCTGACCCAACTCTTCATTATGCTCACCGGTACCATTGATGCCGCCATGGCCGGTCACTACAGTTCGGTAGATTTAGCTGGCGTGTCATTGGGAGGCATGGTGTTGTGGCCCGTTTTCACACTACTCACCGGCCTGACCATGGCACTGACGCCTATCTGCGCACAATTGCGTGGGGCCGGAAAGCTAAAAGACACCGGACATCAAATTCGCCAGGCCATGTGGATGTGCTTCGCCACCAGTATCTTGTTGATCTTGGTATTACTCAATGCAGCACCGCTATACAACTGGGCTGGCATTGATGAACAAGCTGGCAGCATTGCCGCTGAATATCTCTCCGCCGTTGCCTGGGGTGTCCCCGCCGTCATTTTCTATGTGGCACTAAGACATACCAGCGAAGGCCTCGGTCACCCCGTACCGCCCATGATTATCGCCGGTACGATGCTGCCACTAAATGCTCTATTGAACTACGCACTGATCTATGGCGA
Organism: Gammaproteobacteria bacterium; assembly: GCA_013151695.1. Taxonomy (GTDB): domain Bacteria; phylum Pseudomonadota; class Gammaproteobacteria; order Pseudomonadales; family Azotimanducaceae; genus UBA4421. Next base: position 2,305 of record JAADHW010000189.1, on the reverse strand, counting down.
GTTTGGCTTCCCGGAACTGGGCGGCATCGGCTGTGGGTATGCCACCGCAATAGTTTTCTGGGTCGAGTTGGTGCTTATGTTAGCTGTCACACGAGCACCCTTCTTCAAATCCACCACATTCTTCAATCATTTTGAATGGCCTTCACTAAAGACTATTGGCAGTATCACCAAGATTGGTGGCCCTATCGGTTTATCAATATTTCTTGAAATGGCAGTGTTTTCGGTCATCGGCTTGTTGATTGCAAAAATAGGCATAATCGAAGTGGCAGCGAATTCAGTGGCAGGCAATATAAACTGGGCAACCTATGCCATACCCATGGCATTAGGCAGCGCGGCCAGCATACGTGTTGGCTTTCATGTTGGTGCCGAAAATTATGCGGCGGCACGAGCGACAGCTGCAGTTGTTTACAAATTTTCCCTGTATTACGCTCTTGGTATGAGTGCTGTCTTACTTGCCTTCAGATATGCGCTGGTTGCAATCTTCACCACCGACCCCCAAGTAGTAGAAATTGCTGTTACGTTGCTGATTTTTATCGCCGCCTATCAACTTGTCGATAATACCAACGCAGTAACCATTGGTGCGTTGCGCGGTTACAAAGACACAAGATTCCCAATGTATTTCGGGCTTATTGGCTATTGGATTATTGCCGTACCGATAGGCTACGCGCTCGCCGAAGGCATCATTTTCAACGGCCTGGCACCGGGCGTGTATGGTTACTGGACGGGCTTAACCATTGGCTTAGCCATCGTAGCAGTGTGCACTGCTTGGCGGTTGTTGCACATTAGCAACCATCCCGATAAAATTAGAAAGCTCGCGTCTACCTAGCCACCCATTCCTGCAAGCATCATTTCTTGGGCTGGCAAGCCCAACAACAACCGGCCCGCATCTTCAATGTGATGAGGGGCGACGGTGGTATGTTGCCCTACCACACGCACATCGCGAACAATTCTCTCCAGCGGATGACCTTTCTGGTTAGCTGTGGTGCCGGCCGCTTCAGCTACAAGGTTTATTGCCTCAATACTACCTCGCACAGTATCTGAACAGGCCAGTTGAAATATGGCGCGTTCCTTACTGGTAATGTGATCGCGCGCTTGAACGGTAGCCCATATTTCTTCCAGCAACTCCAATACCAAGGCTCGCCCTGCACGTAAGCGTACTTCAGCTTCTGCAACGGCACGGTGGGCGCGCGGCCTTTGCTTCAAGCCACGACTGGAAAAACGGGGTATTTTCCCTTCGGCAATATCCACAAACGCATCAATGCCCGTTCTAGCAAGGCCCCAAGCAACACCCACCTTGTTATAGGCTATACGTATACCTAGTGGAAAATTGAGCAGGGGCGACTCATGACGAAACTCACTCAGAGGCTGAATCAATCTCTCTTCCGGCACAAATACATCATCAATCACAACATCGTGTGAACCCGACCCACACAAACCACTGGTATGCCAAGTGTCCAAAATCTCATATTGTGATGGCGTGACAATGGCGTATCTTTTTGGCGCTTCCGGTAACATCTCGCCGTTTTGCCAAACTTTCACCGTAGCACCAAAAATTCCCGCGTTATGAATGCCAGAGCAGAATGGCCATTGACCAGACACGCGATAGCCACCATCAACCTTTTCTGCCCGACCTACCGCGGCGGAAGAACTCGACAACACCACATCTGCGTCCGCTATCAAGTCTCGGCAGTGTTCAAATGCAGGTGCAATCAAACCAAAAGCCTCGATGCCAACCATCAAATTCCAACTCGCACTACCATCAATCGAAGCAACCGCCTCGATGACTTTCACTTGAGTGACTGGGTCTATTGCACCACCGAAGCTCTCCAGCGGTGCCGCAATTCTGTACAAACCTTGCTTGGCAAACGCTTGCGCAACCTGCGGCGCCAGATGCCGCTGCGCTTCGTTGACATCTGCGTATTGTTGTATCAGCGGTTGCAATAAGACAATGCGTTGCAATGGATCTATTGCCGTCGGTATGTCCGATTCTGAATCAGTCAATTCCATGTCTCCCATTTTGCTCTGCCAGCGTAACAAGCCTTTGTCTCAACTTCGAGTTGCAATACACTGTTGCCATGAGTGTAACGTTTCAAATTCCCATAGCAGGTGTAAGAATTGGCCATGCCGCTGACGCCAAGGTCAATACGGGTACCACGGTCTGCCTATTCGACAAACCCTCGGTGGCCTCCGTACACATCATGGGCGCAGCACCCGGCACACGAGAAACCGAATTGCTTTCGGCCGAATTTACCGTAGACCATGTCGATGCACTAGTGTTATCTGGCGGTTCAGCCTATGGGTTAGA
>JAADHW010000387.1:3916-6358 GCA_013151695.1 Gammaproteobacteria bacterium | reverse complement strand
TGTTGAGTTTGTTTGGAGTCGTGATGTCGCGGGTGTCGGCGTTCAATTCCCGATCAACGCCCTGCGACGGTTTGTGGAGCATGACGGGGTGCGAGGACGCTTCCGTCTAGTGACCGACCAAGAGCACCGGCTGCGTCGAGTGGAGCGGGTCTCGCGCTCTTAAGCAAAACCGGGCTGGTCACACTCCCGTATTCTATTCCAAAACGTTACGTTAATTCCCATTTTGTTTTTATGCGCACCATTATGGTGCTAAATTAAACTATTTCTGTTACAAACTAGCGGGGATAGAAATTCAGTAAGAAATTGCACAAAAATATGGCATCCGGTGGCGAGATTACCCATAATTCTTAGCTTACCTAATAGGGGAGAGGGTTTCGTGGGACGTTTACTTTTTATGCTGTTCAGTTTGCTTTTTGCCGCAGGTGTTGCTGCAGAAACACCTTCGGTCGCGACCCTCGATAGCGGTGATACGGCGTGGATTCTTACCGCGACGGCGTTGGTCTTGTTTATGACCATCCCCGGGCTTGCATTGTTTTATGCGGGCCTGGTGCGTTCAAAAAATGTGCTCAGTATTTTAATGCAGTGTTTTGCCATCACCTGTGTGGTATCGATTTTATGGTTGGTTGCTGGCTACACGCTAGCATTTGGCGATGGTGGGCCCGTAAATGCCTTTATTGGTGGGTTAGACAATATTCTCTTTGCCAATATGAGTGAAGAATCATTGGCTGGGAATATTCCAGAAAGCAGTTTTGCACTTTTTCAAATGACCTTTGCGATTATCACACCGGCCTTGATCATCGGTGGTTTTGCTGAGCGTATGCGTTTTTCTGCGGTGTTGGCCTTTACTGCAGCGTGGCTACTGTTGGTCTACGTGCCCATTTGTCATTGGGTTTGGGGCAATGGCTGGCTTGCTCAGCTAGGTGTCATGGACTTTGCAGGTGGATTGGTTGTACATATTACTGCGGGCACGGCCGCGTTGGTGGCTGCCATTATGCTTGGTAACCGTCGAGGTTTTCCCACCCAGGCGATGCCGCCGCACAATATGACCATCACCATCATGGGAGCCGGTATGCTCTGGGTTGGTTGGTTTGGCTTTAACGGCGGCAGTGCTCTCGCTGCCAATGGCGATGCAGCGATGGCTATGTTGGCGACCCATATAGCGGCTGCTGCGGGTGCTTTTACATGGTTGGTTGCGGAATGGATAAAGTATGGCAAGCCTTCTGCTCTGGGTGCGGTGACCGGAATGGTGGCTGGCTTAGGTACGATCACACCAGCATCAGGGTTTGTTGGTCCTGGTGGGGCACTGGTGATTGGTATCAGCGCAGGCATTGTTTGCTTTTTAGCAACCAACTACATCAAGCGAACCCTGAAGATTGATGACTCCTTAGATGTGTTCCCGGTGCACGGCGTAGGCGGAATACTGGGCACGCTGCTGACAGGTGTATTTGCCAGTAATGCCTTGGGGGTGTTCAGCGGGCAATTAGATATCTCCATCCTTCAGCAGCTAGGTATTCAAGCAGTAGGTGTCGTCGCCGTGCTGACATATACAGCAGTGGTAACCTATATGATCCTCAAAGTAACTGATCTAACCATTGGCAATCGCGTGGATGATGAAGAAGAGTTGATGGGTTTAGATTTGGTCTCTCATAACGAACGTGGTTATGATTTGTAGTCTCGCAGGAGACTACTAAAGCTAACTTCAGCTTGGCCGCTAACCATGGTATACCGATCATGGATGACGGACCAAGCAATGCAACAAATAGGGTTCCCCAGCACCAACACTGGGCCGCAAAACGTAGGCCAGCAGAATTCTGCAACACAGAATCCTCCTCAGCAGCCACAAGCAGCACCACAACAAAATCATGTGGTGAACAACTCAACGGCATCATTTGGCGGTGCTGCCTTTCAAGTAGCCCCCTTTGTGCTAGTGCCTGCCTACATCATGGCCTACCCACAAATGATGGCAAGTGCACCGGCTAACGCGCAGGGTGGCGTGAACAGTAGTGCAGGTGGTGCAGTGCCGGATGGTCCTACCCAGGCTGTTCATGTGACCTCCAATCCAACCAATAGTTTAAGTTCGCCTGGTGGTAACAACTTTGGTGGAAGTAATTTTGGTAGTTATGGGATGTCGGGTTTTGGTATGGGTGGCTTTGCTATGCCGGTGATGATGTCGCCGGTATTACTGCAAATGGGTTTTCCGATTTATGCGCCGATCCAAGCTTCAACCCAACAGCCCTCTCAGCCTTCTCAGCCCAACCCTGTACTTGATGCTCCCCCGCCAGTGCCTGATCCCATCGCGCCGCCCACCGGCAATACTAATGGCACTGTGATTGATGTTGTACCAAATACGGAGCCGACGACAAACTTCCCAACGTTGCCTATAGCTCAATTGACCGCTGCAGACTTCGCTGACTACCGGCTGATAGAAAAATCCAAGCAGCA
>JAADHW010000387.1:0-3900 GCA_013151695.1 Gammaproteobacteria bacterium | reverse complement strand
GACTCAAGACGGTGACCTCATCACGTTAGATTTTAAACAGCTAGATTCCATGGAAATGAGTCGATTTGGCGGCAACACATTGGATGGTCAAAATGTTAAGGACTATTCATTTAGAGAAGCAACCGAACGCGTGGTCACAATGCAAGTGAGCGGTGACATCTCATCCGAAGAGCAGGCCGCCATCGATGAAGTTCTATCGACCATAGTGAGCGTTGTGCAAAGTTTCTTTACTGGTGAAGTGGGCGATGCTATCGACAAGCTTAAGTCGATGGATTTTGATGCCCAGCAGTTATCTTCGTTGGCGCTAAATATGTCCATGACAAAGTCTGCCAGCGTGACCAAGGCATACAATGGTGGTGGGGACGATCACCTCCATGATGTGGGGCAAAGTGATGCCAGCGTGGACCAGGCTCTAGATTTCTTGGCCACAGAACAAAAACGGCTGATCGATTTAGCCAAAAATGTTCTAGACGCGCCGAGTGCTGCAAATTTGATACGCTCTTTAGTGCCGCCACTATTATCTGAGCCTTTCGCTGATTTGAGACAAGAAATTATTGCCTCTCAACAAGCACAAGAGCCTGATGAGGTCGATGACACCGAGGCAACATCTTAGTAGTTGTACGGATCTAGTTGTTACGTTGGTAGGCTTGTCTGACAAGATGGTCGATCAGCGTAGGGAAGTCATAGCCTAGATATTTGGCGCCGTCAGGATAAAGACTTGTAGGGGTCATACCCGGCAGAGTATTCACTTCTAGCAGGGTTATCTCGCCAGAGTCGCTTACGATAAAGTCTGCTCTAGATAGATCTCGTAGGTCTAATATTCGATGTGCGACTAGCGCAATCTGTTGCAATTTATCAATAACGCAAGGTTCTAGCCGAGCCGGAATTACGTGTTCGCTGCTGCCGAGGGTGTAACGATTTTCATAGTCGTACCATTGCCCACTCGCGGTGATGATTTCAATCACGGGATGAGGTACAAGAGTCTGCCCAACTTCTAAAACTCCTACCGTAATTTCCTTGCCCACAACAAAAGCTTCAACCATACAGGTGCCAAATTGCAGTGCGTTAGATAATGCCTCTGCAATATTGCCACCGTTAGGCAAAGGGGTAACACCTATCGCCGAACCTTGGCTAAGAGGTTTGATGACCACTGCCGGACCCAAAGTTGTTAGTACTTCTTCAACAACTCGGTCCAGTTCCTTTGCTGTATTTTGCGCCGGGGTCACAATGATATCTTCAGCTACGGGTAGCCCATTACGCTGGAAAAGGGATTTTGCGACAGATTTGTCCATCGCTACAGCACTACCGTGAACACCACTGCCCACGTAACTGAACCCTAATAATTCTAAGAAGCCCTGTGCTGTGCCATCTTCGCCTTCTGGTCCATGTAAAGCTGGGAAGACGACGTCTGGTTTGAGTGCGATTAACATGGCTGCACAATTTAGATCTAACTCTATGGCGGTTGCGGTATGCTGTTTAGCGCGTAACGCAGCGACCACTTGGTCGGCAGACTTCCTGGAAACTTCAGCCTCGGCTGAGCGTCCACCCTTTAAAACAGCCACGTTCAGTGGCCTAGCTTGCTGCGATTGAGCTTGATCAGGTTTCACTAGGTTTTAGGTGCTCCGGTCATGATTGAACGGAGGCTGTGCTTATCTTCTACGGCCCGCATTTGGACTCGCTCTATGTTTCGCATTTCACTTCGCGGTGAAACTTTGCACCAGCGCTCGTGATCTCTCCATGCTCCGTCAATGAAGAGAAAATTTTTAGAGTAACCTTCTTTTTTAAAGCCGCATCTGGCCACCAGTTGGGTGGAGCGAATGTTGTCTGGCTGAATGTTAGCCTCAAGACGGTGAAGACCCATCTTGCCAAATGCGTAGCTAACAACTTGGGTTAAACCTTCTTGCATGTAGCCTCGTCCGTGGAAGTGTTTGCCTACGTAGTAGCCTAACGACGCACTCAGAAAGGAGCCTCGGATTACGTTGTTGATGTTGATAATGCCGACAATTTTGTCGTCTTCCTGGCGACAAATCGCGAACCCTTCATGATCTTCTTCGGCTAGGCGTTGTAAGTAGTACTTAAAGAGAACCGAGGTGGTTGGTGGGCTTATCCAAGGTTCGTGCAAACTCTCGCTCTCACGCATTAGGCTGATGAATTCGGACTCGTCCGCAGGTCCAACAGCACGAAGGTAAATTCGATCTGCATTAGTCACGTTGGGCTTGGCTCTCTAATACGAAGATTTCCCACAGGGTGGGTGGAATGAGGGCCATGCCAAGCACCATGCCATAGACAGGGTGTATGCTAAATTCTTCCGCGACAGGCCACATGCTCGACATCTGGAAGTCGATTTGTTGCCAAGCCAATAGCCCGGAAGTAGTGAGCGCGAAGCCTACTGCTAGCAAACCGAACCTAATGAGATAGCGAACGCGCATTTCAAGGACGCCTTAATGTTTGCAAAAGTAATATGCGGCCCCGCGACGATGCAACCATGCGTGAGTGAATTCCCTCAGGTCATAACGCCTTGGGACTTCATCATGGGTCGCTGCGGCAGGGTCACAAACCAACACTTCGTCTCTATCGATACCATACAACAAAACTAAGTGTCCTGCGGTTTGGGCCAGAGGTGCCTGGGAAAGTTGATCTTTGCGGAATCGAATACTGCAGACAACAACGGTGCCCTGCTGTAACGCATGACATGCTGCTTGCCAGGAATCTACAACCTCGACGGCGCCGAGTACGCCCACCTGGGCAGCCCAGCGTATTGCCAGTGGCCAAGAACCATATGCATTAGTAAGTGGATCGTGGCAAGCCTCTATGGTCGCTTGCCAGCTAGGCGGAGGTGATGTCTTATCTAAAGCCATGGCCAAAGCGGTCGGCGAGCAAATGCTTCTTGCCACCTTCTTGTTCGCTTGCATTTGACTGATGGGCTGGGGTCGAACGGCCTGTAAAGTGGTTTCTATAGGTGGTTTGACCCTGGTGTCTACATCGATCTCCAGAGGGCGAATAGATAGACATAGAAGGTAGCGTGATGGCATCTTGGGAGCCATTACTTGTAGGTAAATTTTGCCGTCTAGAATGCCCCTTTCCGTGTGCCAGCAATCTATGTGGCAAGATAGTTTGTCGCTGTTTTCAATTTGGTTGTTAGCACGCGTATCGGTGCTGCGTGCCGGAACGGGGTGAAGTGAATATGTCGACCTTTGTAGCGCGCTAAACTGGTATCGATAATCCTCATCTAGGCTGGCAAAACTGGGTACAATAATGTGTTCTTTAGGGACATTGGGAAGGTCGAAACACCATTGCCATTGATTAGAGGAGATCTGTTCCCAGCGCGCAGTTTCGCCCACTTCGAACGGGTATTGTTGACGGGCTTGTTCACTGCCTAGGCGCACGACATACTGCATTAGCGCAGTCTAACCGGAGCCGCAAAGGAACACACTAGCCGTCATGATCAATGCTAATACAATAGAATTTTTAACCACTCAAGGCTGCTCATTGTGCGATCAAGCTCTAGATTTGCTGATCTGCATGCCTGAAATGGCCGGATTATCGTTGGTAACGGTAGACATCGCAGATTCAAATGAGCTACTCGACAAGTTTGCCGAACGGATACCAGTGCTCAGGCGGGGGGAGCATCTAATCTGCTGGCCTTTTGATCACCAAGCGGTTTCCGCGTGGCTAAGCCAATCTAAGCGAGGCGAGTTCTAACAAACTTAGGCGAAGCCGAAAAGTCGGGCTGCGTTGTTTTCTGTTGCCGCTGCAATTTCATCCAATGCCTCATTTCGACATGCGCCGATGGCCGCAAGTACAAATGGCAGTAGAGCCGGCTCGTTCCGCCTTTTTAGGGCGGAGGGTAGGTTGTGTTGTTGCAGAAAATCTTTAGGTACATTGTGGGGTCATAAAAAG
>JAADHW010000079.1 GCA_013151695.1 Gammaproteobacteria bacterium | reverse complement strand
GATTGCAGAGAACAGCGCGACACCACCTTGAGTAAAAGTAGTGCGCAGCCCCATGTCTGCCTTGACCGGGTCTTTGTGCATCGCCTTCCAGGCCACTTCACTTAAAACCTCCGACCCAGCCCACACCCCACGCATTGCCATCACCGCAGCAACTTTGGCCAACCCCCGTGCAGAGCAATGGGCATTTGCCGAAGGTGTTTCACCCATAACAACCGCAGGAGTATTAAAAAATACTATGTCTTTCATGCCAATAAACGGAGCTGGCGCGTTGGTGGTTGTACCACTACGCAGGGCTGGAATCATCCGCAGCAATTTTCCAGTGATTTGAAAGATATTGTCTTTCACTCTTCGCCCCAACACCCTTGGCTTTAAACTCTCCCGCAAATGAAACCCTATACCTATGGGTGATACTTTTGTCACGCGGTTCAATTCTCCTTCTTCCACTCCGATAACAACGTCCGCACTCAAAGGGCCATAAACGTCGTCGCGTAGGAACTCACCTATGGTGCGGCCATGCGGATCTACGCGGCGAAACACTTCGTTTACGATCCAACCTCTTGTCACCGCATGATATTCTCTTGCTTTGCCTGCGCCCTTTCGAAACTTTTGTGACTGACGCTCGATGACATTGCCAATTTTATTTTGCTTAATGTTATGTCTGAGTAAGTTTTGTGGGTCTAATGAAACATCGAACGCAGCGAGCCCAGCTTCGTGACGCATCAGCTGGGCAACAGTCAGCTGTTGTTTACCGTGAGCACCAAATTCGGGCCAGTAGTCAGTTATTTTTGCATCGTAATTGAGCAGCCCTTTGGCGACCAGGGTTGCCATGGCAATGGCTTCAAGGCTTTTTCCGCTACTGAAAATATTCACTAGCGAGTCGCCAGTAAAGTTAGGCTCACCGGCTGCACTGGCCCACAAATCAACTACTTTCTCTTCACCTACGTAAACACACAACTGTGCATTTTCCTCAGCGAGGTTTCTCATATTGTGTTCGAATAATTGTTTTACTGATTCAAACCCCGGTGCCACTGTGCCTTCTATTCGAAATTCTTCTGCAACCTTGTTCGCCACTGTTGTCCCCAATCGTTGTACCATAGAACATCTTGATTCTACCGAACAAGCACACCTACAGCACGCTGAACCTATGACCACAAAAATCGGATTTATGACGCTATGGGTAGAAAAGCCGGCGAAGACGTTTGCAATCTGCCCACTGTACTCGACACCAGCCCATCATCTTTATAGGATTGCAGCCTACCTATCTCATACTTTACAGAGGAGCTTCACATGAGTGCCGTTCGAATCCTGCTGCAAATTATAGGCATCATCGCGCTAATATTGGGTGTCACTATCATTACTCTCAAAACAACTCACCAAGACGCAGACGGTCCTTCGATCTTGTTTCCTGGTGGAGAACTGGTGTCTGGCGAGCTACATAGCGGAGCGGAACCTAATTGGAGTTTTACAGACGACATCAGTGTCATTGAGCTTCAACTGGATAATCCATTAAGTTCACGACGCATATTCATCATGGAAAGTGACGGCAAAGTCTATGTCCCATCGGGTTATATGCGTTCAGCCTTGGGGAAAATTTGGAAAGATTGGGCATTCCAAGCCGACCAGGGTGACGGTCTCGCGGTTGCGCGCATCGAGGGTGTTAGGTACGAGCGACAACTGCTGCGAATCAAACAAGGACCTGTACTAGACGGCATTGTCGCCAAGCTGACATCAAAGTACGGTCCCGGCGCCACCCGCGCAGCCATCGAAGCGGGTGATGTATGGATATTTGAAATGGCACCAAGGGGAATATAAACCAATGAACATGAAGAACTATTTAGTCTTGTGTGCTGCCGTCACGGTAGTCGTTGTAATTGCCTTACTCTACATTCCCGGAGTAGCTGACACTGTTGAGGGGGTTATGTTGGCGTTCTTAGCGAGCAACGCTGCCTAGTTACCTCGCTAGTTACATTCTCTCTAACTACAACGGAGCCTGCTGTACCTCACGGAACACACGCAAGAAATTACCCCCCCAGATTTGCTCAACCTCCTGGGGGCTATACCCTCGCTCAAGCAGACCGACGGTAATGTTCAGCGCTTCGCTGGCATCTTTAAACCCTTCAATGCCGCTGCCGTGGTTGAAATCATTTCCGATGCCGACATGCTCAACCCCAATACGGTCAACGACGTAGTCGATGTGATTCAACATTTCTTCCACGCTACCAGGGCCTAACAACTCACTGACAGCGGTCACAAAAGTCTTTTGCACTTGTGGGTCATCAATTTCCCAATACAACTCAAACGGATAATCGTAATCTTCTTCAATCGCAGCCACACGTCGAGCTGCCCTCAAATTTGCATCTAGTTCGGCGTCGTTGGAATCAAACAAGTAACCTTTGAACGCCGAGATATGAATGACGCCACCTGTTTCGCCCATGCGATCTATTTCTTCATCAGAAAGATTACGCTTCACATCTGACAACGCTTGCACATTAGAATGACTGGCAATGGTAGGCGCGCTGGACATTTCTAGCACTTGTAACAGGGCTTGTTTGGAAAGTTGGGAAACATCAATGATGCCGCCTAACTCATTGATTCGCTTGATTGCAGATTTACCCAGCTCAGATAACCCACCATGCTCAGCATCGGGCTCGTGTTGACTTTGCTCGCCAATATAGACTGGGCGGGATGAGTCGGCAAAATCGTTATGGCCCATATGGGTTAGAGCAAACACTCGAACTCCCGCTGCATAGAGTTCATCCAGGACAGAGACTTCGGTGCCGAGGATTCGAGCATTCTGGAAACCCAAGACCAGTGCACCCTTACCGTCTTCATGTGCCTGGACAACTTCATCCGCTGTACGAGACAACACAATATTGTTCGCTGGGTCTGCAACTAAGGAAACAACGGCAGCAAGCTTTTCATCTGCAATCGCCCGAGACTCAGCGTAGCCTTGCGCATCTCTAGGCCCAGGCCCAACGGCAACAGCCATAACCACCATATCTACGCCACCCGCCCGCATCTTCTGTGGCGAAACTTGTGACAAGCCATCATCACCCACATAACGAGAAGGCTTGCCAGGGATTTCAATATCAGCGTGGGCGTCTATGACCAGAGCAGCCTGATGAATGACCTGTGCTTCTTCAAGCAGTATGGCATCAAACTCGGCATCATAAATTGCCTCGCTTTGGTCTCCCGTGGGCTGGCCACAAGCTGACACCAACAAAGTTGACAGTAGTACGCTCGCAAGCTGAATTCTCACGATAGGATGAATTGAACCTATTGGGGCGTTTAACACTTTTTCTCCTTCGCTCCTGAGCAGATGTATTGGTGGTCACCTCGTCCACAAGAGGCAGCCTTCTTTAGGACAGCGCCGCCAATTGCTCCCCTACAGCATCTAAAAACCCCTGCATGTCGACAATGACCTCATCCTCGGGACAAGTGGTCTTACCCTTCAAATCACCCGTAATCGTACCTTGATCAACAGTGTTGATGAGCGCCAGTTTTAGGTTTCTGGAGTAATTGATGAGTGGCACATTGTCTTCCCGCTCACCCAGCGTGTCCAGTGCGTTAGCAACCGCAAACAATAAAGCTGAGGAGTTAAACAACGCAGTCTCACCGTCCGACTCGAGATAGATTTGGTACAGATCATGAGCAGTGCCATGAGGTGCCTCATACAACATAGTCCCTTCTTTGCTCTCGATAATAGAACTCGCAGTAGCTAAACTCCCACCCAAGGCCGCAGAAATATCGGAGAATATGTCGCCATCAAGATTTTGTGCAGGATAAAGCGCGTTACGTGGCGGGTCTGCAATCATCTTCTTGAGCTGGTTTGAAGGCCGCATGATCATGTAGGAAGGCGGCGTGGCATTTGAGTTTCACTGTGAATAGGCATATTGGCACATCAGT
>JAADHW010000215.1 GCA_013151695.1 Gammaproteobacteria bacterium | reverse complement strand
TTATCCAAAAATATTTCATGCTTATCTAGCAGTGTTGCAAATCGCTCATACAACAAGCAAGCGGATCGACAATTCGGTATGATCTTTTGCCCTAAGGACATGCAGGGGGGTAAGCATGCAGGGGAGTCAAATTGAAAGTGCCAACCGTCGGCGCATATTTTTCTTATCGAATTTGGCGATCTTTCTGATCGGATTGGGGTTTGCGGTGCGCACCAATATCGCAGGCGACCTTCAAGCAGATTTGTTTGATGTCATCAACTTGGCAGAATCTGCTGCTATGGTGGGTAAGGTGCTGGCGGCAACGTTTATAGGGTTCGCCCTAACACTATTGTTCGGTGGCGCTCTGGTGGATATTGTCGGTATGCGAACGACATTAGTATTTGCCGGTGTTGGGTACGTTATTGGAAGTCTACTGGTTGTGACGGCTGCGACCATTGAAGTTTCGAACAATGCTTATTGGCTGGTCTATGTGGGTTTTTTACTGACCGGCCTAGGTTGGGGCGCGGTAGAGGCGGCGACCAACCCTCTGGTGGCAACCCTCTATCCCGACGAAAAAACTCACAGGCTCAATATACTGCATGCTTGGTGGCCCGCTGGTATTGTTGCTGGTGGATTATGTGGCTTACTGATTGGCTATTTGGGCCTGCATTGGCTGGTAAACTTACTGATTCTCATTGTCCCAGCCCTGGGCCTACTTTTCTTGACCTTTAGCGTTGAATTTCCTGTCACGCAGCGTGTTGCCAGCGGGAAGAGTTATCGCGATATGTTTGTAGAGCTAAGGCGCTCGCCAGGATTTTTTATCTGGCTGATTTGTATGATGGGTACGGTCACCACAGAGCTTGCCCCTGGTCAGTGGGTAGACTTTGCTTTGTCCAATGTGGTTGGCATGCCAGGTATATGGGTATTGATTTATGTCAGTGCCTTGATGTTTGTGATGCGCCATTTCGCTGGGCCGATAGTGGCTAAGATTTCATCTACTGGTTTGTTGGCGTTCAGTTGTGTTGCGGCCGCTTGCGGATTGTATTTTTTAAGTGTTGCAGATTCACCTTTGCTGGCGTTTGCTGCTGCCACCGTGTGGGGTGTGGGTGTTTGTTACTTATACCCAACCATGCTTGGCAACATATCCGAACGTTATCCAGGCGGAGGGGCTCTGTTTTTAGGTATTACTGGGTTTGCAGGCGGTATGGCCTCGCAGTTTGTTTTACCGTTCATGGGGCAAGTTTTCGATGAGTCGAAGTTAGAGGCTGCGGGTGGGGTTATTGCTCTGCAGGCTTTACAGGGGGAACAGCTCGCGCAGGTGATTCGTGTGGCATCCGTTGAATCGTTTCAGGTTGTCGCCATTATTCCAGTGATTTTATTTCCTATTTTCGTAGGCCTCTGGGCAATGGACAAATATCGAGGAATCAATGCATAGAAGAGATTTGGTTAAAGGGCTGGCCCTCGTTTTGGGTGGCGGACTTTCGCCAGCCTGTCAGCAGGCACTTAAGGTACCCCTTTCTGAAAGAAGGGTGGACAAAGCGATAGGCACTGCTGAACAACGAGAGATAGCTTATCGAGTGGTGGATCTGATTATTCCACAGACCGACACTCCGAGCGCGATGCAGGCCGGCGTAGGAGAGTTTATCGACTATGTGGTAACTACTTGGTTCAGCGAGGCAGAACGACAGATTTTCCTGCGCGGTATCGACGCGTTGGAGGCAGCGGCCCTAGACGCGTCCGGCATACGGTTTCTTGAGCTAGACGAGCGCCAGCAGGTTAATTTGCTGAGTGAGGCGGAAAGTAACGCTAATCAACCTGCGATGATGGACATGTTTCGTGACTTTGGTGAAGGTGACTTTTTTGCAAGTATAAAAGAGTTAGCGGTTGTGGGTTATTACACCTCTGAGGTGGGCGCAACGATTGAACGAAGTTATGTGCCCATGCCGGGTCACTACGATGGATACTACAAATTTCTTGAGGTAGGTAAACAATGGTCAAGCTAGAAACTACCCAGGAAATTGATGCCATTGTTGTGGGTTCTGGCATTACTGGCGGATGGGCTGCGAAAGAACTTACAGAAAAAGGCCTACAGGTTCTCTTGCTTGAACGCGGCAAACCCTTGCAACATGGCAGTGGTTACGTTGGTGAGCATCAACCGCCATGGGAGGTCGCTCATCACGGCTTGACACCAAGAACACTGTATGAAGATGACTACCAGATTCAATCCACCTCATACGCTTTCGACGAAACTACTCGTCACTTTTGGAACAACGATCGGCGCAACCCTTATGATTATGATGCAGCTAAGCCCTTTCACTGGGTCAGGGCTGACGTTGTGGGTGGGCGTTCATTGTTGTGGGCAAGACAGTGTTATCGTTGGAGCGATCTAGACTTCGCAGCCAACAAGAAAGAAGGCATTGCTGTCGACTGGCCGATTCGATACGAAGATATTGCGCCTTGGTATAGTTATGTCGAGCGTTTCATAGGAGTGAGTGGAGAAGCGTTAGGGCTTGCGCATTTGCCAGACAGTGAATTTCAAAAGCCGATGCACCTGAACGTCTTAGAAGATCACGTGGCTAAATCCATAGCGACAAACTATGAAGATCGGTTGATGACCATTGGCCGTACCGCGACATTAACAGAACCATTGCCAGGTAGGGCGCCATGCCATTACTGCGGACCCTGCCATCGAGGCTGTTCTACTGGTTCGTATTTCAGTTCCCTGTCGAGTACTTTACCAGCCGCGGATAAAACAGGACGGCTTAGCCTGCGCGCTAATTCGCTGGTCGAAAGTCTTGAATATGATGCCACCGCCAAGAAGGTGGTTGGCGTTAGGGTCATTGATACTGAAACTAAAGAGCGATTTAAGCTGCGCGCAAAAATAGTTTTTTTGTGTGCTTCTACTGTAGGTAGCACACAGATTTTGTTGAATTCCAGGCAAAGTGGTAGCGCTAGGGCATTTGCTAATCAGAGCGGGGCTTTGGGTCGGTACATGATGGATCACACTTATGCAGCTGGTGCTCAAGGTATCTTTCCCGGCTTTGAAGAATACTATCCCTATGGATATCGACCTAACGGCATTTACATCCCTCGTTTTCGAAACCTCGGTGCGCAGCAGGACGTAGATTTTTCCCGCGGCTATGGGTACCAAGGTGGGGCTCGACGCTTGGGCTGGGAGGACATGTCAAAAATTTTACCAGGCTTTGGCGCCAACTTTAAACATCAAATTCGTCAACCCGGCCCCTGGCTTTTCCAACTGGGCGGCTTCGGCGAAGTGTTGCCCTACGCGCACAACAACATGCAACTGCACCCGTCAAAGGTGGACCGTTATGGCATACCCCTAGTGCAATTCAATTTTAGTTTTGGAGAGAACGAACGCAAACAACGTATAGACATCATCGAACAAGCACAGCAGATGCTGCACCAGGCGGGCGCGTCTACGGTAGTTCCTTTCGATTTACCTATGGTTGGTGGTGCTGCTATCCATGAAATGGGCACCGCGCGTATGGGCGCAGACCCAAGGTCTTCGGTACTTAATGCGCATAACCAAGTGCATGCCGCGTCAAACCTATTTGTCACTGATGGTGCGTGTATGACATCGGCGTCATGTGTGAATCCTTCTCTGACTTACATGGCCTTAACTGCCCGGGCTGCCAACTATGCGGTTAATCAGTTAAGCGCAGGTAATCTCTAGTCCGCCCATCGGAGTAGTCGAATTGAAAAAGTGGATTATGTTGGTATTGCTGATCGGAGTTGGAGTTGTAGCTTACCAAGGTAGAGTCTATATTTGGGCTGCCTTCAATCAGCCACAAATGTTTTTAGATCCTGTATTAGACACAGTTGCTGATCCGCTAAAAGATGAGCTAGGGGCTGTTCCAATATTGAGCTTTTCAAAAACCAATGGCTTTAGGCATCACCAAGCCATTGCAGCAGCCACCCAAATGTTTGATTCATTGGC
>JAADHW010000029.1 GCA_013151695.1 Gammaproteobacteria bacterium | reverse complement strand
TAGCTCATCGTATTGAGCTGTAGACAGCCCTTCTGACTCCCCCTCAAATGGAACATACTTCCCTTTGACTCCACCTCGAGCTACCCCCTGCACCGCCATCGAGAAAGCAGCATACCCTGCCCCATTTGCGAACTCGCCTTCAAGAAATTTATCCTCATAAAAGCAAATCTTGTCTTCAATTCTTAAAATAGCTAGCGATATCAACCGCTATAGCTAATGATCGACCACGACCTCGGTACGAAAACTTCCCATATATGTCAAAGAAACCTGGCTCTGATTCAGAAATTGAAACCAAACGTCCTTTTAGATAGATAACTTCACTATCAATTATCCGACCTACAACAGACTTTTCTCGGGCACCCAAAATCCCAGGTAGTTCGTTCGATGCGACGTATCCGATTACAGCAACATTGTCCCCGTCATAGCCAGAAGGATTAATTAACAATTCGTAAATTGACACTTCGCAGTAGCTGGTTGAATTTGCCACCGCGACGGCTCTACACACCGGTTTTAGACCTGGCGTTGTTGCACAGCCAGCGCTAATCATCACTGCCAGCATACTCAACTTAATTAGGTTTCGTTTCATCTCTCAATACCTCACAGTTGCCTTTGCCGGTTGCCAAGCCTGCTTACTCGCATTGTAGATATCAACATAGTTTGCTCGAGTGTCCCCTGGACCCCAGGAAGTCGGCAGTTCATTTGCACGATATCTAATAAGACTGCCTCTTTGACTCACAAATGAAGGCGACCGATTGCGTTCAGCACGACTAATGTCATTCCCCGAAAACCCGGTTTCCTTTGAAGATAAAGGGTGTACGTGGAAGTCGCTCGTGCCCAGTAATCGAGGCATGTTCTCTATCGTAAAGTTGTGAAAAGACGTCAATGGCTTACCTAGTCCGAAACCATCCGAATAGCGCGTAACATAGGTGCCTACCTCAATGTCGTAATTGTTCGAAATTGGCCCCAATCTGTCATGGGCATACAAAGCGGCTTCCGATCGACTCCCAAATCTAGATGGTGCGTCCGCGAGAGCGGTTTCTAATTCTTGAGCGATCTGCGCTTGCTGTTTGGGTGAGAATCTTTCCGGCCCTAATTCCTGAGTCGTTTCACCTGATTGTAGGCTAAGCCCTGCTGCTCCCTGCACCGCCATCGAGAAAGCAGCATACCCTGCCCCATTTGCGAACTTACCTCCTGATATACTAGAAGCAGTTCCGTCGACAACTGCCGCCGCCGCTACTCGCTTAGAGCTAAACCTCTGTCCCTTTGGAATATTGGCAATGTTCGTTGCGCAAGATGCCGTGGGATTAAAAGCTTGTCGCTTGTATTATCAGGCGTGTTTTACCTTGATTTCTGGAACATGGGTCCAAAACTCTTCCTTCCACGGAAGAGTCAACCGCTTCACACCGTCATACCCCGGGTTGGCTACCAAAACCATCTCAATGCTACTAGGTTGTTCCAACGGCCCTCGAATCTCCCAGATATCATCCCACTCCAAGACACCGTACCTCTTGCCCGAATATAGTAAAACAACCCCCTCTAAATCACACCGAACTGAGATGAAATGGTCTTGGTCTCCTAACCACAACTTTCCGTGAATAAAACTCTCAGAAGAATCCAGTTCAGCCTCTTTAAGATACGTATCCAAAAGCATCTTCAAATCAGGCTTGATCTTTAAATCGAAAGCTGCGGCCAATACTGCCGCAACAATCCAAACCACAAGCAAACCTACAGTGATTAACAACCATGATTCGGGATAGAACAGCAATAGAAGTAACGCAACAAGAAGCGGCAATGCCAGTAACATTGTTGGCCTTCCATACGGTGCTGAACTATTTTGGTTGAACATACGGTGTCGGTGGTCTAGGTAAAGGACCTACATGCTTCGGAATCTGTCCATGAGTAGGTCCATAATCGATTAACTTTACAAGAACTCGTGCCGAAAAGTTCATGAGCACTGTGCGACGCGCTGGCCCCAACCCATTCCAGCCAGCTCGCGCTGCTCTCGCAGCAATCCTAACCTCGCGCGGCCCAGGTGCAGCAAACGTTACGGAGTCAACTGCCAAGCTCCTAAGGCCAGGACTCGCAATGCGATCAGGCGCCAAGAAAGTCTGTTGGCCATGCGATGGACTAACGTGATTCACATAATTTGGGTTCGGACCATCTGAATATGTACCACGCAAGGGTACTTGTCGAATTTGAACTCCCGGCGGAGGAGCAACTCCGGGAGAGTTCCCGTCCGCAGGATATTCAACACTCGCCAAACTAGCCGCAGGTTCAGCAACTGTTAGCTCAAATTCCAATTCCACAACATTGCCTGAGTAGGTATCTTGCGGAACGCTACTCGGTCCACTGGCTCCTCTTTGCACCGCCATCGAAAACGCTGCATACCCTGCCCCATTTGCGAAGATGTCTTCGCGCAAGAACTTAGACTAACTGATTGCTCCCGAACTAACTAACCACTCGTAACCAAGAAAAAGCGCATAGCTTGGAATGACAATGGATACGATTTCCGACCCAGAGGGATCGGGATAAAGGAATGCGAAAAATACGATTGGTAAACCAACTACTAGGCCTAAGTAAGCTGGAATCCATACCGCCCAAGAGACATGCATCTTACCCATTCGTCTCGCTTCGAATCTGAACATCATCGCCGCGAATACAGTGGCACCAACTAGAACCATGAGCCAGTGTAATTCCCGAAGCATAACTAAAACGACAAGATATATGCTAAAAAGAAAGATATGCCACTTAGCAGCATTTACAATACCAATCAAAGAAGATCCATCAGATTTGTTGTTCATCGCTATTTCCCGGGAATTTCGCCTACTGCAACCGAGATAGAGTTCCATACAGCTTGGCCCAACTTACTACCAGCCAGAATCTTGCTGTTTATGGCCTCGGCCGCCAAACCCACCCCCCACTTGTATGTTCCAACTGCTCCACAACTACCAGACAAACATGTATACGTGGAATTTAGCGTCCCGATAGAACTGTATGCCGCCAATGCGGCACTTGGCTGGACTAGCATTAAAGGTGCAAACGCAGCTATCGGTCCATAAGTACTTATCGGTGTGGGCATAGACGAAGCAATATTGAAACGACCAAACTGGTCCCCGTAGCCAGTACTAGTGTGATAGGAACTTCCGGTTACCCCGGAGAAGTCAGCAATATGCCCAACAGTAGCAGTCGGTACAGACCCCAGGTCCATGGGTGCGCGTGGCGTCGATAAATCCGTCGAATTAACTGCACCCACATCAATAGGCTCACTCAGCCCGTCCATGCCGTATTGTGGCAGCGGGGCATCAGTGCTTCACCACCAAAAGTACGGTTTCTACTGGCGGAACTTGCCACCCCCTGCACCACCATCGAGAAAGCAGCATACCCTGCCCCATTTGCGAAGATGGGTACACTTGACGTGCCGTCATACCTCAACAAGCATTTTCCCTTGATGCATCAACCACTTAACAGCCAACTTCCTTAGCCCAGATCGACCTTACCAAGATTTTCCTCTAGACGCACTTTTCAGATAACAATAACCTTTTCATTTAGCCGCTGTCGCGACAGCGCCCAATGAGTGACTGCGGTCGTGGTTGTTTGTTAAGACTCGAGCGCAGAACGGTCATGGCCGCGCAGCACCCGTAGGGAACGGTACTTGCCGGATTTGAATGTCCGGCAGAGGAGCAACTTGGAGTAACGAGCACACCCAAAAGCTAGAGTCGAAAATACGCCGATAATTTAGAATTTTGTTAGAGGAATCATTCTATCGAACATATGCGAAGCAGCACACCACCTATAAGCTCAGCGCTACGATCACACAATAAATCCTCTGCGAGGGGTAGAGAAATCCATTTAGGCAATAGTGGTTCTGAATGCAGCCAAATGTGTTCTCCAAAGACCACGACTTGAACCCGTACGGACTCACCAGGTAACCCATATATTTTTCCTATTAGAATTCTCCCATCAGGTGTTCGCAGGATTTTCCGCCTATTTGCTACAGCTGTTAGGCGTTCCCATAACCTGCGTTCAACTGCAGGGGCTGACAAGTGGTTTCCGAGCACTGACACACCGGCAAATACATACAGTGCGATAAAAAGAGTTAAGGGTACCGAAACCCAAAGAGATTCAAACCACTGCGTTAACAAAAATGCGATGCAAGCAGCAACAAAAATACCAACCCACAAACAAACGTGCCATACAGGATGAATAACCACTACGGCACAACCAAACTTGATATCGGACGTGCTATCGCAGCTGCTGGCTGAACAAAAGCTGGAGAAAGAGAAGGTATTTGGCTCATTCCTGAAATGAACCGGGCTGCAGAGTGCACCTCAACTCCAAGAGCACTCAACTCTAGAGCAGCCGCAACTGCAAGATTCGGATTTATTCGCGAAACCGCAGGCCGAATGGCATAACCAAGCAGGTTACCAGTCACACGACCTAAGGGGCCCATCATTATGATTCCACCGACAGTCGCAGCACCATTAACAGCCTGACCGACTGGTGTACGCATAGTCGAGGCAATATTGAAACTACCAAACTGGTCCCCGTGCGACGGACTATTATGGTTAACATAGTTTGGATTGGGACCGTTTGATCTTGTACCATGGGAAGGTAACTCACGAGTTGTCGATAATTCTGGAGGGCCCACGTGTTGCGGGCGCATTTCAGCAGTTGTTTGAGCTACCCCGGACATACTGGCTTCCGGCTCCCCAACCGTCATCTCAAGTTCAAGCTTAACGGTGTTCCTAGAGTAGGTGTCCCGTGGTGTCTTTCTGAAAGAACCACCTACTGCCATTGTTAACGCAGCATACCCTGCCCCATTTGCGAAGATGGGTACACTTGACGTGCCATCATACCTCAACACCCATTTTCCCTTGATGCATCAACCACTTAACAACCAACATTCTTAGCACAGATCGACCTTACCAAGATTTTTCCCTTAACTGATCTATCTCAGTCGAATCCGCAGCAAAAGAGCAACTTGCCACCGCGATCATAACCACGAACAACATGCTCAGAAGACTAGTACCTCGCGTTGTTAGCAACTACCTGACACTTTACTTCAACCTTGGAACTATAAACTCCACCTCGAGATCGCCTATTTCAACATCACACTCTTTTCTTAATGAGCCTGGATGAATGGAATATAGGAATCGTATGGTTTCACTTGGAAGTAGATCAAACCTCTGCACCAGGTATCTCAATTCCAATCTGGTCCCCAGTATTTCATTTTCAATCGTCGCTCGCGCGCTTGAAAGAACATTCAAAGACTTAATTGGACTCTCTATAGCCTCGTAGTTTCCACCGTATAGACGCAAGATAAAAAGGTTGGAGCCTAAGTCCGGCGGCTCCGCGCAGACGCTATCTTCAAGAACATATAACAAGATATCTACAAATATTCCATTTTGCACAACAGCAAGGGCTGCATTTTCAACCTGTTTAGATGCGCTACACGTGGCGCTGGAAGCAAGTAAAAAGGCAATAATTATAAGCTCAACAAATTTATTCACGCGCATTTCTCTTCGCCCTAATTAGCAAGTCTCGATTATTGCGAATTATGGAGACCTCCGGTTTGGAAAGACCGAAACGCCCCGCATTGTTTAACTCAAAATTGAACGCATCTATTTCGTTTTGAATTCCATGAGGGGAGCTTGGGTTTCTTGCCCAATTCCCACCCCATAGTTGTTGGTTTATATGTATTTCAACCTCATGCCCTAAGGTGGAAACTAACCAGGCTGGAGAACGAAACGCACCTTTGCCTAAAGTAACTTTACCGGCTCTGTTAGCAGAACCATCCGCAGGCTTGCCTCGTACCTTTAACTTAGGGTCATAGGCAAATTTAGTTACATTTGAAGTATCGAAACCACCAATTTCAGCTGCAAGATCTATAGCAGCTAACTTATCAGTTCCCATAAGCTCGCTTAGCTCATCGTATTGAGCTGTAGACAGCCCTTCTGACTCCCCCTCAAATGGAACATACTTCCCTTTGACTCCACCTCGAGCTACCCGCTGCACCGCCATCGAGAAAGCAGCATACCCTGCCCCATTTGCGAACTTACCACCTCAAATTCTCACTTCCTGCCTGAGACGATATCGATATCGCTTCGCACGGTACATCCTGTTGCAGACAATTCACTCATCCCCATCGCAGGCACATAGCGAAATCTAACATTTGCACCTTTTCGAATACCTTTGGGTAGAAACAATTTTTTCCATACAACAATTCCAACGGAACCCGATCTTCGGAGTTCTACAGTGGAAACAACACTGGAGTAACTCGGTGGCGGGTTTGGATCTTCCACATATTCACCGGATTGTTCGCGAATCTCGTACCAAACATTTGTTCCATATCTCGGTAGTTCAACGCAAAGTGGTGTATCAGATAGATTAACAACTGAAACAACAAAATACTCCTCGTATTCGTTGGCAATGAGTTTAAGCCATGAATTACCGTCTGTAATCGTATCGGCACAGGCACACATCGTAGGCATACACATCAAAAGAAAAATTAGGAAGCTAATACGGCGCATTGGTCGCTCGCCGCTGCCAATAATTACGCATTCCGATCAACTTATCCCTGTACTCATTCGAATATCTAAAACGCCATTGGCTATTGATTTCGAAACTATATGCGTCGATCTCATGTTGTGCGTAAGCACGACTTCGCCTACTTGGTCCTCGCGATCTGCCATACATCTGATTGTTAATGTGCGCTTCAACTTCATGGCCCAAAGTCGAACCTAGCACCCTCGCGTTCACTAGAGCTTGGTCACCGATCACGACACACATGCAGTCATACTTAGCTCGTCCTGAACCTCCATATTTGGAGTCATAAAGCACACCCTCCACCTTCCCAGTATCAATGTTGTAAAGGTCAATGGTTAGGTCGATTGCTACCTGTATTGATTCATTCGTCCCAATTTCAATTTGATCATTGATTGCTTGCTCTTGCTGATCGAATTCAAATTGCTGTTCTGATTCACCATCAAAAGGCACATCTTTTTGATGTCCCTGACTCATTCCTTCCACCGCCATCGAAAACGCTGCATACCCTGCCCCATTTGCGAAGATGCCTTGCCTGTTAGTCCCGATCGTTCACTTGAAGACTTCTAATGCTGGTCTCCAAGATAAACGGAGCAATAAATAGGAAAGCGAACACATATCCAACATATAATCGATTAAACAAAGTATCACTAATCAGGAGGGTCAAGTACAACATAATTGCCAACGCGTAAAGCCAGCTCCCTAGGTTCCTACACCGATCCTCGAACTTAAACCGCAACCGATGAAAAAAGATCGCGACA
>JAADHW010000321.1 GCA_013151695.1 Gammaproteobacteria bacterium | reverse complement strand
GGGTAACTCCCCAAACAATCACCGCCCATTGAAACGGGTGTCGGGTAATACGCGTGACACCTTTGGCAAGATTGTGTGCCTCAGATTCCGTTAACGTCATACCTACTATAGTGGGGTTCTTGACCATAAACCCACCCACTAAAAAGATGCACGCCAAAGGTAAAAGTAACTTTGCTGGCCAATACAAACCAATATTCGGTTCCCACCAATAATCAACCCTGGGAACATCGGTATATACCCAAATCAAATAGCCAAGACTAGCAGCGGCCACCAGTATGTACCCAGCCAAGTAGGTCCGTTCACCCACACGCTTAACCAATGCCGGTCGCAACAAAGTACTCGACACGGCAAGGTGAGTGACCACCCAAAGGAGGCTCGCAATCAAAATTTCTATCATCGTATTTCTCTATAAGGCAGAATAAAATCAGCCAGTGCGTCTAGCACTTGGTTAGGTTGCTCTGACATCATACAATGCCCACAGCCAGGTAAAATCACCGTCTGTGATTGAGTTAAACTGTGCGCCACACTTAGACCCGCCTTTAAGGGTGTCATTTTGTCTTTCTCGCCGACAATAACTAAGGTCTGTATATCTCCAACATTCAACCCAGCGGTAAAATTGTTACAGGCCATCAGGTCTGTGTGAAAAACCCCGTCAGACATTCGTTCCAACCACCGCTGGCCACTTATGTAGTTACTCAGCCCCGGTGTTTGCGCAGCGCCTAGACGACCCTGGGTACTGTGACTCCAGGTATTGGCCATATCAATGGCAGCATGATGGTTATCTGCAGCAGCATCGAGTAACACGGCACCCACGGGCATGGGTAAAGCAGCACCCAAAACTGCAAGGCGATGGCACAACTTATGATGTTTTGTACCCATCGCCAGGGCAACTAAGGCGCCCATACTATGGCCGACGATGGTTGTTTCACCGCCCCCTACTTGCTGCAACAGACCTGCTAACCAATCGGCCATGGCATCAATACTGGCTAGCGCTGGCCCCTCACTTCGACCATGTCCCGGCAAGTCTGGAACAATCACCCGATAGCCGTGTCGGGCAAAGTAACGTGCGGGCATTACCCACACACTATGATCAAAACCTGCACCGTGGATGAACAAAATTGTTGGCATATCAACAGAAGGCTGAACACTTCCTGTTCCATAGTATGCCAGCGCTCCATTTAGTTGAACACGCATATTAGTTCACCACCTGAGCTGAGGCGGGTCGCGCAATCGCCCGCAAACCAGCCTTTAAATCGGTGATGAGATCCTGCGGGTCTTCCAAGCCAACACTGACGCGCACCAGACCCGAGGCTATACCCGCCGCCTGCAAACTCGCCTCATTCATACGATGATGAGTGGTGCTGGCCGGGTGGATAACAAGAGATTTAGCGTCACCAACATTTGCCAAGTGGGAGAACAATTCAAGAGACTCAATAAACACGCGCCCACCTTCTCGGCCACCCTTCACTTCAAAAGAAAGTACCGCACTAGCCCCTTTCGGCATGAGTTCTTTGGCAAGAGTATGATCCGGATGGGACGCTAAACCCGGGTAGCTGACCTGCTCAACCATCTCATGTGCGGCCAGAAACTCGGCTATGATTTCAGTATTGGACACATGTTTGGCCATCCGTAACGGCAAGGTTTCTAAACCCTGTAGTATCTGAAAGGCTGTCATAGGAGCCATACAGGCGCCAAAATCTCTGAGCCCCTCTTTACGAGCTCGCGTAATAAATGCCTGGGGGCCAAACTCTTCAGCAAACACCAGATCATGAAAGCCGTCGTAGGCTTCTGTGAGGGTGGCAAATTTACCACTGCCTTCCCAATCAAACGTACCCCCGTCAATTAGCACACCACCAATCACTACGCCATGCCCACTCAGAAACTTGGTCGCAGAATGCAAAACCAAATCTGCACCCAGCTCAATCGGTTTACACAGATAAGGTGTTGCAAAGGTTGCATCTACTAACAACGGTAAGCCATTTCGGTGACAGAGGTCTGCAAGCACCGGCACGTTCAGCACTTCCAATCCAGGATTACCCAATATCTCACCAAACACCAACTTGGTATTGGGCGCGATGGCGTCCTCAAATGCCTTCATATCTCGCGGATTGACAAAGGTCGTTTCAATTCCGAACCGCTTAAGTGTGTAAGCCAATAAATTGTGCGTACCCCCGTACAGCGACTGAGATGAAACGATGTGATCACCAGCACCCAACAATGTCACTACTGCGAGATGCATGGCCGCTTGTCCACTGGCAGTAACAATCGCACCGACGCCTTGGTCTAAAGCCGCCATACGCTCTTCCAATACAGCATTTGTCGGATTAGAAAGGCGCGAGTATACATGCCCAGCTCGTTCAAGGTTGAACAAGCCGGCCGCATAGTCAGAGTCTGGAAATACAAACGACGCAGTTTGGTAGATTGGTACCGCGCGAGCACCCGTAGTTGGGTCCGGGGATTGACCCGCATGTAAAGCCAACGTATCGAACCCAATCGGTTTAGGTCCTTGATGTTTCTTTTCGCTCATTCACACTCTCACCTTATCGAAGCAGCAGGTTCGCCGGTTTGCCGTCGGTAATCAAGTGGCTTACACTCTGAACGATTTTGGTGGGCGTGAAGAGGCATTTCTATGTATCCAGACCATTTGCCTTTGAGTGCTCAACTCAACCAAGCGCATGCTCAAGCCTGGCAAACTATTTCTGCACCAGGCGATTTTTTTACCGGAGCCCAGCGCCTAGAGATGGTGCGCGTCTCCCGGCAATCTGTTGATTGCAAACTGTGCAAAGCTCGACAGTCTGCCCTGAGCCCCAACGCCATCAGCGGAGAGCATGATGGCCACTCAAGCCTAGACGATACCATCGTGGAGATGATTCACCGCATTCGCACAGACCCAGGGCGTCTGACTAAATCCTGGTTCGACCACACCACCCAGACCATCTCCAAACAAGCTTATGTTGAAATTGTCAGCGTCGTCACCAGCGCTGTGATTATCGATACCTTACATAACTCGTTAGGACAAGGCGTACCAAGTCTACCCTTATCAATTCGCGGACGTGTAGGGAAAATTTTTAATCAAGACGCTGTGGAAGCTGGCGCTTGGGTGCCGCTATTGGCGGCAGGCGCAGACACGACAGACACAGACAACCTGCCAGAAGTCCCAAACATCATCCGCGCTTTGGGTTTGGTTCCCAGTGCAGTGGCATTATTTTTTGGCACCTTTCGCCCCCACTACACATTAAAAGACATACAGCTGTCGATCAGTCAAAGCCAGGCTGAATTTGTTGCTGCTCGCGTATCTGCCATGAACGAATGTTTTTACTGAACCACTTCGCACACTATGCTGCTCCGGGCGAGCGGCCAGAATGAAAACGCAAGCTACAACATCAATTCAATCACAGACTCTCAACTAGAATCTGGCGTAAAGCACGGACAACATTTGCGCGCACTCACTGAAGCGGCCATCTCGAGTGATTGGTTGAAGCTCGCAGAAATCAGACCTCAAATAGAATCTGCCATCGGCAGACAACAAACTGTAGACGCCTTGGTGGTCGCATCCGCTTTTAATGGCATCACTCGAGTGGCAGACGCCACGGGTATCCCACTTGATGACAATGTCGCATTGGCAACGGTAACGTTGCGCAATGAAACCGGCATCCAACGGTTTGAATACACCGAAAAGAGCGATCGCTACGGTTAATCGTAGCGGTTCAAGTCTCGTGTTCTATTTTCTGAAGAAATTTGTTCATTCAGTGTCCACCAATCGTAGATGACACCCACGAAGAACAAGCCCAGGGTCAGTAAATACAGCACGCCAGTAATAATTTTACCCATATAGAACCGATGCAAACCAAATACTCCCAAGAACGTTAACAGCACCCAGCCTACCGTGTAGTTTAATTCTCCAGGTTGATATCGACGATCTGCAGAGCGTTCCAAACTTGGCATCAGAAACAAATCTACAAACCAGCCAATAAAGAACAAACCCAGGGTAAACAAATAGAT
>JAADHW010000150.1 GCA_013151695.1 Gammaproteobacteria bacterium | reverse complement strand
ATAAATAGAGCTGGCTGGTTTTCAGTCAAATGATGGGTATCGAAATCTATGGGCTTCAATACACCGGAGCCTGCTGACAAGTCGTTCATGGTGTGATCGTTGTCATAGATACGAAGTGTGTGGCTGCCCGCACCATTCACAGTAAGATTTTCTACAGCAAAGCCCGCATCCTTTGCTCTACTAATGAAACCCTTATAAACGTCCAACACCTTCTGCACTGCCGGATGATCGAGGGAAGCACCTAGGCCGGTAAGATGTGGCTCATAGCCCATAAACCCTGAAAGTGTGAGATGTGATGGATCGCTCTGAATAGCTTGCAAAATGCCATCAAGCTCTTCCGGGTTCGTCAAACCCCCACGATGCAGACCAACATCGAGCTCTAAGTTGATGCGCATCTTAATGCCAAGACGACGAGCAAGTGCATGGTACTGTGCAAACCGCTGCGCCGAATCGATAAGCCACTGTACGCGATGCTGCGCATATTGCGGATTTGAAACCTTCTTATAGAAGGTTTGTGCCGCAGTTACCGGCATGGGTTTGCCAAGCAGGGCATCCGACTCGGGAAAGGCTGTTGCCACAGCATTCAAAAAGGGCTGATGGAACAACATCAATGCATCAGATTTAGACCGCTTCATCACATGGTTTAACAAGGGTACCGACGGCAATGATTTGACCACCGCACGATAGGTTTTGTTCTCACCCACGGCACTGGCTATAACATCGATATTGTGATTCATACGATCTTCATCGATAAGCATCACGGGTCGACCAGGACCCTCTGTTTTTAGCCAGTCGTTCAGGCGAGAAAAGTAAGCATCATGAGGTGCGCCCATATCGCCTGGGCGCCACAAAATTCCTGCCCCGGCGGCCGCGGCTGCCAGCGCCCCGCCACCCAGCACCAACGACCTTCTTTTCATGTTAGTCCACCCTCATGTTCTGACGCCAAACACCTTGCTTAGATGCGGGTTCAACATTCTGCCCGTAGGATCTAAACTCGCACGAATTTCCTGAAAATCTCGAAAGTGCGGGTACAGTTTTGTTAGCGCTCGCGCGTCTAGGCTATGCACCTTGCCCCAATGCGGTCGTCCACCATATTTCCAAAAAATTGGTTCGATTAAATCAAAGTAGGGGTTATGCGCAAACTGCGCAGCACGGTGAATGGAGATTGCAGCATGGTCCTCATGCCCTGAACTCATACTCAACCAAGTGTCATCCCTACGTACGTATCGATACTCAAGGGGAAATACCACATCTATTTCTTTCTCGATAATGGTGCGCAGGACTTCACGCAAACAATCTGCCCCGGCTTCTATTGGGACCGAGTATTCCATTTCGTTAAACCGCGTATTGCGTACGTTCGCCAATATTCGATAAGACGTGTCTACACGCTGGCTAGGCGGCGTTTGCGACATGATTGCGTTAACCATTTGCAAGCGATCACGTGGTGGAACCTGACTTAACTGCGTAATCATTTGCGCAAAACCCGCTTCTTCCTCTACCGAGGGAGACGGATTGTCAATGGCTTCATCCGTATGCTGCGTAGACAGCGCGCTAGAATAGTCGGAGTGAGTAAAAGGAAAGATTTCGAAATGACGATACTTTGCGGCAATGTTGTCGAAATCTTCTAGCAAATCTTCGGTTTTCGCTACCCAACTGTTTTGTAAGAGCCTGTAGGGGGTGCGATTTTGTATAGTCATTCTCGTCACAACACCCAGTGACCCCAGACTCACGCATGCTGCAGCAAAGAGCTCAGGGTTAGAATCGGCATCGATATCAAGCACCTCCCCTGCAGGAGTCACCATACGTAAAGCCGTCACATAGCTCGACAAACAGCCAAAATCTATACCTGTACCGTGGGTTGCTGTCGCAGTTGCACCGGCTAAGGTCTGGCGATCAATGTCGGGCAAGTTGTACATGGCTTGTCCGTGGGATTCAAGAATTGGGCCCATATCTCCCAATCGAGTTCCGGCTGCAAAGGTTGCTTTTAACGCCTGCTTATCGTGGTCTAACAAGCCAGTCAACTGATCGATGACAACTAGGTGCCCGTCTGTGGGCACCAATGGAGAAAAGGAATGCCCCGAACCTACCGGGCGCAGGACCCCAGATGTTTTCGAAAAATAGGACGCCAGCTCATCTTCGCTAGCCGGGCTAAACCGGCCCTCTGGGTTTGCGACTACGCCACCCGACCAGTTACGCCAAGGAGTTGACCCAGAAGCCACGCCACCACGTGCAAACGCGCTGGGCACGCTCGAAATTAGCGCCGCAATAGCACTGGCAGACAGCCAACTTCTACGGGTAAATGGTTTCATCTACTGATTTCCTGCCATGAATATGATCATCGCTTGAAAATCTTCACGCTCACAAGACATGCAATAACCCAGTGGAGGCATGTTATTAAAACCCTCAATAGTGTGTTGTAACAGCACCTCAGAGCCTTGCGCAATTCGCGGCCCCCACTCTTCAAGATTACCAACCCGTGGAGCACCCGCTTCGCCACTGACGTGACACAAAGCACAACTACTTAACCACTTTTGCATAGTCAGATGTTGCATAGTCAGATCCTGCATTGTCAGGTCCGGCTTCGCTTCAAGCTGCGAACCGTTTTCAGCTACAGCAGAGGCTTGGTCAATCTGAGCTTGCCGTTCAGAACATCCAAACATGGATACAAACACATAACTGGCGACTAGTAGTGTGTAAATTCGCATTAGGAACTATGCTTGAGGAACTTGTCTATCTCAGTTCAGCAATAAAAACTGGGATTTTGCGCGAAGTTTTAGCTTTGTAGTCAGCATAGCGCGGAAACGCCTCAACACTCGCCACCCAATAGCGCTCTCGTTCAGCATCATCGGTAACTTCGCGCGCTCGCATTTTGAACACTTCGGTAGCATCACGTATATCTACTTCGTTATTGGCTCGTAAATTATGCACCCACACCGGATTTTTTGGTGCACCACCTAGTGAGCCAACCAGTACATAACCTTCATCAACCTTTACCCGCATGAGTGGCGTCTTGCGAACAGCCCCAGATTGGTTACCGGTATGGGTGACAAGGATGCAAGGCAGCCCGGTATCCATCAATGTCGTACCTTGGGTACCGCCACTGCTTTCGTACAATTCCACCTGCTTGCGCACCCAATTCACTGGGGTTGGAATATAGTCAGCCATATCAATTTCCTATTTTGTAATTTGAAATTTGTTGAGTTCTCTAACTGTCTCGTGAAGGGTCACCGCTTTGCTGTAAGCTGCAATAAAATGCCGTGGGTAGACTTCGGGTGCACAAATACTTGCGGGCCACCTTCACCGATGAGTCGAGCACCACCTTGTTTCATTGCAGCGCAAGTTGCGTCTAAGTCGTCAACCTCAAACGCAATGGTGTGAACACCTTCGCCACGCCCCGCCAACGCTTTGCCTACCGCAGAATTTGTATCCGTCGGTGCGACAAGTTCAATAAAACCACCATTCGCCAAATTGAAAAACGCTTGTTTGATGCCCAGCACTTCACTCTGCGCCGTGCGATCTAACGTCAAACCTAACTGGTCACGATAGGTCGCAATGCCTTCGTCAATGTCATTTACGCGAACAACCAAATGGTCATAGCCTGTAATCCCCATGCCTTCTCCTCCCCTTGTATGGATACACCGTAGCCTAACACAGGGGGCTAGATCGAAGGCAGGACACCAGAACGTTTACCAACAACCCTGCAATGGCCAACTCCAACAGCTAAACTTGCGGTGTACTGGCGCACTGCCTAATATCACAGCCACATATAAAGGGAGAACAACCATGGGCGTAAAAGTTGCCGGTGTCGGCATGATTCCATTCACCAAACCGGGTGCAAGCGACGACTATCCGGTAATGGGCGAAACCGCTGCACGCTTAGCCATTGAAGACGCTGGTATCGATTATGCAAAAGTTGGCCAAGTTTACGTCGGCTATGTCTATGGTGATTCAACCGCCGGGCAAGCAGCCGTGTATGGTTTAGGACTCACCGGCGTGCCCATCATTAACGTCAATAACAACTGTGCAACCGGCTCATCTGCACTGTTCCTAGCCCGTCAAGCAGTGGAATCTGGCATGGTCGATTGCGCATTGGCACTAGGATTCGAGCAAATGGTACCTGGCGCTCTGGGTGCCGTATTCAGCGACCGGCCCAGCCCCATGAAGCGCTTTTATAAAGAACGTAAATCGATGCAAGACACCGACCGAGCAGCACCCGATGCAGCCCAATATTTTGGCGGTGCCGGACGCGAATATGCTGAACAATATGGCACCCAAACTGAGACCTTTGCGAAAATCTCGGTCAAGGCACGCCGTCATGCCGCCAACAATCCATATGCCGTTTTTCGTAATCAGCTCAGCGTCGCAGAAGTCATGGAGTCACCTCACATTTACGGCCCTCTAACCCGCTACCAATGTTGCCCACCTACTTGCGGTGCCGCCGCGGCAGTTATTTGCAGCGATGAGTTTGCTGCCAAGCATGGGCTCAACAATGCCATTAGCATCAAAGCGCAAACCATGACAACCGACTTCCCCAGCACCTTAGAAGCGCATTCAATGCGCAAATTGGTCGGCTACGATATGGCCAAAGCAGCAGCAGACGCTGTCTATGAACAAGCAGGCATAGGTCCTGATGAGATACAAGTTTGCGAGCTACACGATTGCTTTACAGCAAACGAACTATTGACCTATGAAGCATTAGGACTCACCGATGTCGGCACTGCTGAGCAATTTATCTGTGACGACCAAAACACCTATGGAGGTCGAGTGGTCACAAATCCGTCTGGTGGATTGTTATCAAAAGGCCACCCCTTGGGCGCTACTGGACTTGCACAATGTACTGAG
>JAADHW010000017.1 GCA_013151695.1 Gammaproteobacteria bacterium | reverse complement strand
ATTGACGTCTAAGCCGATGATATCTTCAATTTCTGCGGCTACGCGTTCTGGCTCAGCCTGGGGAAGGTCGATCTTGTTCAGGACAGGTATTATTTCTAAGCCTTGCTCGATCGCGGTATAACAATTTGCAACTGATTGAGCTTCAACACCTTGCGCTGCATCCACTACCAGTAGTGCACCTTCGCAAGCGGAAAGTGAGCGAGATACCTCATAACTGAAATCAACATGACCTGGCGTATCGATGAAATTGAGCTGGTATTGTTCGCCACTTGGATGTTGGTATTGCAAAGTGACACTCTGAGCCTTGATGGTAATTCCACGCTCACGCTCCAGATCCATGGAATCCAGAACCTGTTCGGCCATTTCTCGGTTAGACAATCCCCCACACAACTGGATAAATCGATCCGCTAAGGTCGATTTACCATGGTCTATGTGGGCGATGATAGAAAAATTTCGTATCCGCTGGATATCCGGCACTGATGCCCTTCTACGGGTGATTCACGGCGCGCGAGTTTAGCTTGCTAAACCACCCCAGTACACCTTATTCCGGTACTCGCAGCGCAAGGAATACCGGACGTTGGTTACGCAGCACCAATACTGGAACAGTGCGTCCGGCTTTCAAGCTGTCCTCAATTTCGGTAAATGCGCCTGGGCTGCTGATAGATTGGTGATTAAGGCGCGTAACAATGTCACCCGGGCGAATACCTGCCTCTGTGGCCACCTCACCCACATCTACCACGCGAACCCCACCTTCGATGTCTAAACGGGCCAGTTCATCGTCTGTGAGCGCTGTTACCACCAGCCCGAGACGACCGCCATTGGTTTTTCCGATCTGGCGACGAGAACCATCTTCGCTAAGGTCAGCCAACTCGCCAACTTCGAGCTGCAGATCTACAACTTTACCGTCACGTACAAGCTCAATAGAGACACTAGCGCACCTGCCTGTACGCGGCCAACATGTTGCGGCAGCTCAGAGGATCGCTCTATCGAACGGCCATTAAACTTAGTGATAATGTCGCCTTCCTGAAGGCCACCGGTTTGCGCAGGGGTGTTTTCAAACACTTTGGAAATCAGCGCGCCGTGAGGACGATCTAGGCCAAAGCTTTCAGCAAGGTCTCTATTCACCTCTTGGATCATCACACCTAACCAACCACGAGAAACTCGACCTTCGGCGCGTAATTGATCAGCCACTTCCATTGCAACATCAATCGGAATGGCAAATGAAACGCCCATGAAACCACCAGAGTTAGAATAAATCTGCGAGTTGATACCTATGACTTCGCCAGCCAAATTAAACAACGGTCCGCCCGAGTTTCCTGGATTAATCGCGACATCGGTTTGGATGTAAGGGACATAATTTTCATTCTGCGCGGTAGGTAAGCTACGGCCTTTAGCGGAGACTATGCCGGCGGTCACCGAGTAATCAAAGCCAAACGGAGAGCCAATGGCCAGTACCCATGCACCTACTTTCAGCCCTTCAGATTTACCTATTTTTACGGTAGGAAGTACTGCATCTGTTTCTACTTTGAGCACCGCAAGATCTGCTCGAACATCTTGCCCAACCAGTTTCGCCACCAATTCCCGGCGATCACTAAAGCGCACTAGAATTTCCTTCGCACCATCTACGACATGATTATTGGTAAGAATGTATCCATCTTTGGAAATGATAAAGCCACTGCCTAGAGATCGAGCTGGCCGCGCACTGGGACCACCGCGGCGATTTGGGGGACCAAAAAACCGGAAAAATTCTTCGAGCTCGTCGCTGCGCGGTCGCGATCGCCGTTGAGTTTTGGGCGCCTCTCCGACAGTGCTGATGTTAACCACCGCAGGTGCATTTTGTTCCACCAGTTCAGTAAAGTCTGGCAGGTCTTGCGCAAAGGCAGAATTGATATTACTACTGAGTAACACAATGAGCAGGGTTAAAAATCGTACTTTCATGGTTATTCCTATCACTGAATCTATTTCGTTAACTGAATTTTTACTTGAGAATCGTAAGTGCGCTCAACCGCAATTACCGCCAATAACCAGTTCGATCGCGTGGATATCATCGCCAAAGTGGCCGCCATCATGCAACCGATTAATGCAAAGGTGCCTAATGGTGAGTTGCTCAGCCCACTGAGTTGGCTGAGCCAAACCAGTATAGTCAGCACCACAACGGGCAAGCCGAACTGCAGCATGCAAGCAGCCAACAGGCCTTGCGAGCGCACACTCACGGTGAGACTGCGCACTGGCGTAGAACGGGCAGGCTTTCGATGGCATTGCAACTGGGCTGGACAGCCGCAACATTCCAGTGTGTAAGGCTCAAGCATACCATCATCAAACTCAACAACATGACGCTGGAGCATGTATTAGTTTCGCCGTATGGAACGAATGATTACTTGCCCGGTGGCCTCGGGAATTTCCCCCACCAGAGTAGCAAGATGAAATACTTGTCCAGAATCAACTCGACGAGTGATGGCCACGGTTGCCCCGTTCATCGAAACCATACTTGCCGCACCATGTTTAGGCATGGGCTCTATGAACACCGAAAAGGTGGCAAGCCCATCTGAATACATCAGTGAACTAACATTCTCTACACTGGATGGTTTACGGCGAATATCTGCGGTGGCCATTTCGAAACCAGGGGGTACCCATCCTAAACTCCAATCCATAACGGCTTGCTTAACCGGTAGGCCATTGGGCACCGGTTCTAAGCGTAAATGATTAACCATAGAACCGCTGTGTTGTGACGCCTCCAAATCTTCATCCCGGACAGCATCGCCAATGATCAGCTGAGTAAATTGGAAAATCTCCAAACGATTACCTGCATGATCTATCAACTCAGAGCGTAACAACAATGCAGTGTTTTGATCTAACCATAATCGATAACCGTAGCGATGTTTATCTAACGGACTGACTGCAATTCTAGTGGCCATGCGATTAGCGACACGACCTTCGCCAAATTGCTCAACACTGTAGGTATCGGACAAGCGATCAAACTGGCGGACAAATGCTCGAGTGAACGGTCCCGCGGGGATACTTTGTTCCAAGGCAACCAAATCGTCACCGGGCATGACGATACAGTCGACACTTCCGCCATGACGAATGATTTCACGCGGGGCGCCATTGAGGTGAACTAGACGCTCTCTCTGAACGCCATCTATTTGCTTGTGAACAACACGTAAACTGGTTAGGTCACCACCGCTGAAGTAGGTGAACACCCCGTCGTAACTCAATTCTACAAAGGCTTTGTCCATGCGCATGAGAAGCTTTTCAGCCTCATTAGCCCAGACTTGGTTGGTGACCAGCGAGGTTGAAACCAAAGCGAGCCAAAGACTAAATATGCAGTAGTAGCGCAGGCTCATTCGATGGCCGATGTCTCTTCATTTTGTGTGTCTGGCTGTACGTCTGAGTCCGCTAGCGGAGGCATCTGTGTCTGCTCACCCGTGGAAAAGGAAGCGCCTGAAAAGGAAGCCGTTGAAAAGGAAGCGAATTTTGCAAACTCTACACCAGGCATGTTCATACCACGTGACTGATAGTGGCTGACGAAAAAGCCGTTCATACGCTGGCGGTCGGCAGCTGTCGCAGTACTATACATCGTGGGCACTGGGATCGCCGTACCAGTGGCTGGCTGAGTGTTCGCAAAGCCAGAATTTTGTTCGCCTTGTAGGTCACTTTCAAAGAAACCACCGTTAACGACGATGAGCAGGGCTACTGTTGCGGCTACCGCTGTTCCTGTGATACGCCCTAACCAAGGCGAGCTAACCTTAACCGAGGAACCCGGCACCACATGTAATGGGTCTTCAACAACCTCTTCGTCTTCTTCGTGTTTATTCAACCCATCCCACATTGTCTGACGTAATTGCGGCGCATAGTTGTCGATATCTCCACGCATGATGTCGCGAAGTAAGTGCATTCGATGCCATCGTTCGCGCAGGTCTTCATCCGCTTTGGCCTCGTCTAACACACGACGCAACTCAAACGCATCTGCCTCACCATCCATGACTGCTGACAAAGACTCTTTCAATTGTTCAGACATTACTCATCCACTTCTCTTTAGTACCTGTTCTTGCATCTGATTTAAGACACATTGTTACGTATTTAGTTCGCGTGCACATTTAGTTCGTTACCGGCGGCAAACCTTGCAACACCACCTGCATACGCTCATCTACAAACTCCCGAGCCCGAAAAATACGGCTACGTACTGTCCCCACCGGACAATCCAGTATTTCCGCAATCTGTTCATAGCTTAGGCCATCAAATTCGCGAAGTGTTAAGGCGCTGCGCAAATCGTCAGGCAAGTCG
The DNA here is from genome assembly GCA_013151695.1 of Gammaproteobacteria bacterium. Taxonomy (GTDB): domain Bacteria; phylum Pseudomonadota; class Gammaproteobacteria; order Pseudomonadales; family Azotimanducaceae; genus UBA4421. The sequence continues at coordinate 19,739 of JAADHW010000017.1, read as the reverse complement.
ATCAATGCTTGGTCAATAGCGGCTTTCAACTGATCTCGAGATAAGGCTGACTCTGGATTTTCAGAATCACGCAAGTTATCAGCATCGTCGCGATAATCTGCGTCTTCAATGTCAACATCAGCACTTGGCGGACGCCGGCTACGTGCAACCAGATGGTTTTTAGCCGTATTTATGGCAATTCTGTATAACCAGGTGTAGAACGCACTTTCGCCGCGAAAACGAGGCAGGGCTCGGTAAGCCTTGATAAAAGCTTCCTGGGCAACATCGCGAACTTCCTCACTGTCTCGCACGTATCTAGAAATAAGATTCAAGATTTTGCTTTGGTAACGCGCAAAAAGGAGATCAAACGCAGCCTGGTCACCGCGTTGGACTCGTTTCACTAGTTCTTTGTCTGTATCTTCAGCCAAGCGTCAGATTTCACTACTTCATAAGCGGGCGATATTCTGACGATGTCTGAGCATATATACTAGTACTCTATCCATCTGATAACTGCAGCCAGAGTTCTCCTCATGTCGCAACGCTTTTCAACAGACATCCTCATCATCGGCGGCGGCGCCGCTGGACTCACCTGCGCACTGCAGCTAGCTGCACACGCTCGTATCACCGTACTGTGCAAAGGCGACATTACCTCCGGCTCTTCCCACTGGGCACAAGGCGGAATTGCAGCAGTAACCGCTAGCGAGGATAGTTTTGCCGATCACGTTCGCGACACACTAGAGGCTGGCGCAGGGCTTTGTGATGAAAATATTGTCAATTTAACTGTTGAAAATGCTCCTGCTGCTATTGCTAGATTGTCTGAATGGGGGGTCTCGTTCGATCAAGAGGACAACGAATACCACCTCACTCGCGAGGGTGGACACAGCCAAAGGCGAGTTTTACACGTCGCAGACGCCACTGGCCGCGCGGTCACGCAGACCCTCACCACACGAGTACTAGACCACCCCAATATTGAACTCATCAACGACCGTTTAGCCATCGACTTAATCAACTTATCAAAACTTGGACGTTTCCCGAGTCGCTGCGCTGGAGCTTACGTACTGAATCGCACCACCGGACACGTGGAAGTATTTCAAGCGAAATTCGTAGTTCTCGCCACTGGTGGGGCTAGCAAAGTTTACCTTTATACCAGCAACCCAGATTCATCCACAGGTGATGGCATCGCGATGGCGTGGCGTGCAGGTTGTAGGGTTGCCAATATGGAGTTCAATCAATTCCATCCCACCTGTCTGTACCACCCCCACGCAGGCAGCTATCTGGTCTCAGAGGCACTACGTGGAGAAGGTGGGGTATTAAAACTACCTAATGGCCAGCGTTTCCTCGATTCATTTCATGAGCAAGCTGAACTGGCACCTCGCGATGTGGTGGCCAGAGCCATCGACTATGAAATGAAACGAATTGGCGCAGACTGCGTTTACTTAGACATCAGCCATCGACCACAGGAGTTCATTCTTTCGCATTTTCCCAACATTGCAAAACACTGCGCCACATTTGGCATCGACATCACACAAGAAGCCATTCCTGTGGTGCCTGCAGCACACTATACCTGCGGGGGGGTGTTGGTAGATCGGCATGGCCGTACCGATCTTCCAGGGCTCTATGCCATAGGAGAAGTCAGTTACACAGGTCTACATGGGGCCAACCGATTGGCTAGTAACTCTCTGCTAGAATGTCTAGTCTTTGCTGGTACTGCCGCAGATAAAATACGTTCGCAACTCGACCGTCCTCTCGATTTACCCAATCTGCCTCACTGGGATGAGTCGCAAGTGACAGATTCCGATGAGTCGGTAGTGATTGCGCACAATTGGGACGAGTTGCGAAGGTTCATGTGGGACTACGTTGGAATTGTGCGTACCAATAAACGCTTAGCACGAGCTGTTCATCGTATTGATCTACTAAAACAAGAGATTCAGGAGTACTACGCCCATTACCGCATCACGGACGACCTGATTGAGCTAAGAAACTTGGTCAACGTCGCCGAGCTGATCGTGCGCTCAGCGCTCAAACGCAAAGAAAGTAGAGGCTTACACTACAATTTAGACTACCCAGAGCTACTACCACAAGCACAAGACACCATCATGTTTCCAGGCAGCATCGATCAACTGGACATGCTCAAACCAAGCGGTTGACGTGGCATATTCATTTTTAGAAAACGACGCAACCCAGCCCATACTATCGGCTCAATTTCATCTTTGAACAACCACTGATGGTGGTTATTTGAGATCACACATATTGCCAATTCACACACCCAGCATTGGCGAATATCTTCAGTGACTATCGTATAACGAAACCAGGCTTGCCGTTGTTGCCAATGTCCGCGCAACAGTGGTGTAGTCAGTACACAGAAAATAACCATACCCATCAGACCAAGCCAAATAAGGCTGTTTAAGCTGATAAACATCAACCAAAAATAAAAAACAACCGAGCGCAAGCTAGATTTTCTAAACTCAAAGGTCACAGGCAGCCGTGGTATTGAACAATCTTATTGATGAGTTCTTTCGTAGGCTTATCTTCTGGCACTTCTTTTTGTTGCAGCCAATCAAAAATCTGCCAATCCTCTTCTGCCAGTATGGCTTCATACGTGACCTGTTCCTGGGCGGAAAGTTGAGCAAAACAGTCGCGCACGAACGGCACCAACTTAAGTTCGAGCTCAAGCATACCCCGGCGACTCCGCCAATAAATGTGCTTGTGTTGTGTTGGATCTGCTTGCATCGTCCTGGTGCACCCTATTGTATTTTAAGCCCGTGTTCAGGCAGTCTAAAGCCTTTGTAGATTGAAGATAAGGACTAAGGATAGTGTCAGACGAATCCACCAATACAATACCTGGCCCCGTTTCAAGGTCTGGTTCAGGCTCTTGGGCCGCTGCCTGTGCAGTGGTTGTGTGTGGCAAATCAGTTGCAGAGTTTTTGCAAGGCTATCTGACCTGCGATACGGCCGACCTCACCGCAGATACCCCTCGAGCAATGGCGCTGTGTAACGTACAAGGCAGAGTGGTGGCGTGCGGGTGGGCGTTAATGCTGAACGATCATTTGCAACACGACACGGGACAAGCCATCGCATTGATTGTGCATGCTTCTTTGGCCAGTCGTGTTCGCGAATTCTTAAAGCCCTATCTGATGTTCTCCAAGTGTACTTTCGACGAATCGCCCTATGACGTTCAAGTTGTGTGTTCAAACGCTGCCGCGTTCCCCATTAAGAAAATCACCATCGCGCCAGCAGCAGATAGTGAGAGCGCAGATAGGCAAGATCAATCCCAGACATGTCAGCAGTTGCTGGTTGCTGCCGGATTTGTCTTCTTAGAGGAACCGGTCAGTGAACGATTCTTACCTCAAGTCCTCGGTCTCGATGTTTTTGATGCCATTGATTTCAATAAAGGTTGCTATCTGGGCCAGGAGATCATCGCTCGGAGTCAATTTCGTGGCACATTTAAACGCAAATTGCAGCTCAATTTCTGGCACACACAACCACCGCTGGTTGGCAGCAAGTGGTCTCCGGCTGGCACGGTTATCGCGGTGTCTGCCGCAGGTCAATTATTGGCTGTAGTGCCAGTGTAATAAGAGGTTCCCTGACCTTTTTAGGCACTACATCTCCTTGTGTTTTTAGATTCCTGACTATACTCAGATGAGTAATTCCATCAGAGGTTTCTTTAATGTCGGATCTTGTTCAAAGCGTCACCGATGATATCCAACTCGCCTTGGATAAAGATCAGCTCGACCTACCTACACTACCTGAGGTCGCTCTGCGGGTTCGCGATGTAGCCTCCTCAGAATTGGTTTCTGCAAGCGCCTTAGCAGAGGTTGTTGGGGAAGATCCTGGACTGTCCACTCAACTGGTGCGGGTTGCAAATTCTCCTATGTTTCGCGCCACGCGATCAATTGACGATCTCGCTCAAGCCATCAGCCGCCTAGGTGTGGATTACGCCGCTAACATTGTTACTGGGCTAGCCATGCAGAACATGTTCCAAGCAACCAGCGAGATGGTCGACATCCGTTTGCGACAAGTTTGGAAGGCTTCAACAGAAGTAGCTGCCTGGAGTTCAATACTGACCAAAAGATTCACTAAGCTGCGTGCAGATCAAGCCACGCTAGCAGGGTTGACCCACTGCATCGGCGTCTTACCTATTTTGGGATGGGTTGAAGAAAACGACCATGTGATTCACGACAGTTTAACCTTAGATCGTGTCATCGAAACTCTACACCCCACCATAGGCACAATGATATTGAAGCATTGGAATTTTGCTAGCGAACTCGTCGAAGTTCCAGGCAACTACCAACAGACTGATCACGATTCTGCAAACGCAGACTACGTCGATATCGTTTGTGTCGCACACGTTCTGTGTCATACCGATGAGGACCATCCAGTACATCAGAAGAATTGGGCAGAATCGCCTTCTTTTGGCCGCGTCGGATTCGACCTTGAAATGGATGATTTTGAACGCGAAGAAATACTCGCTCAGGTGACCGAAGTCAAAGGAGTTTTAGTTTAAGCGTTTTTCAACCCGGGCTTGTACAGATACTGAATGCTTGAAAAATCCAAGCCCCCTGCGTCATGGTTTTCACCTAAAAGCTGGTACAAATTTTGCGCCAACGAACCCAAGGGGATGGCACTTTGTGTCGCCTGGGCTGTTTGTAAAGCTAGCCCCAAATCCTTACGCATTAAATCCACTAAGAAACCGCCTTTGTAACCTGACGAAGCCGGAGCACTAGGCATCACACCCGGAAAAGGGTTATAAACATTCAGTGCCCAATTACCACCAGAACTCACCTTCATAATTTCTGACAACACGCCCGGATCAAGACCATTATCGACCCCAAGCGCCAATGCTTCGGCGGTACCGGCCATCAGAATAGCCAGCAGCATGTTGTTGCAAATTTTTGCGATCTGACCAGCACCTGCAGCACCGGCATGAAAAACATTCGATCCCATCGCTTCAAAAATAGGGTGCGCTTGCTGCAGCGCTTGCTCTTCACCACCCACAATAAAAGTTAAGGTGCCACCTTGCGCACCCGCAGTGCCTCCAGATACGGGCGCGTCTAGCATCGCTATGCCTTGTTCCGCCGCCCGCGAGGCCACAACCTGAGCCGAGGCTGGATCAATAGTCGAACAGTCGATCACCAGTGTCTCTGTTGACATGTGGGCTAACAATCCTGGTTCTGAACCATTACCCAGATACAGCCCCCGCACGTGCTGTCCAGCGGGTAACATGCTGACAAGAACATCGATGTCTGTCGCTGCATCAAGTGCGCTACTACCTGCTAGTGCACCGGGAACCGATTGAATAAGCTCAGGCATGAGGTCAAATACCTTCACCGTATGGCCTGCACTGATCAAGTTGCTGGCCATGGGGCCGCCCATATTACCCAAGCCAATGAAGCCAACTGTTGCCATGACGTTTCCTATTTATGTATTCGTTAAAGATCTGCAAGTGGATGTTTTGGCCACGGCTGCTCGAAATGTCCCAGCACGTAATCCCAATTCAACTCTTCAATGCTACCCCACTGCCATCTGGGCGCACTTCCTTTGTCGATCAACAGCGCCCTCACCCCCTCGCGAAAATCAGGGTTTTGGATGCAGTGCGTGGCAAGCGTCAACTCCATGCGAAATGACTCGGCCAAGCTCATCGAAGGCACGCGCCTAAGTTGTTCTAATACGATGCCAGCCGTGGTTGGGCAACCCTTGCGTAGATTCCCAATGCCCCGGTCAATCCAATCTGATCTTCCTGCCAAGGCATAAATTTCGGCCACTTCCGCTTGCAAATTTTCAGTGTGCACAGTTCTTGGTGGTATATCGACCAGCCCGCTAGCAGGCAGCTCAGGCGATGTGATCTCACTCAGCCAATCAAGCACCATCTGATGATCTCTATCTATATCGCACTGCCATGGCAAGGTTAGACACTGAGAAACGAATTCTTCGCGTTGCAAATGGCTGATCACATGGGTACCCAACCTAGATAACAATCCATCGTGGGCATTAATATGGCTCCCCGTGAGAGCCAAAAATGACGCGTAGTGGCTCGGCATGTTGCTTAACGCCCAACTGGCACCGGCATCGGGAAATAAACCGATGGTAATTTCTGGCATCGCCAATCTTGATCGATCGGTAAGGATTCGATATTTAGAGCTGCTAAAAACACCAAGACCACCACCCATGACCAAACCATGCCCTAAACAAACGAGCGGTTTAGCAAAGGTGTGGAGCGCATAATCTAATCTATATTCTTCTTCAAAAAACCGATAGGGATAGTCATTCACGACCTCGCCTGCTTGGTGATTTACACACATGGCGTGATACAGTGCTTGAATATCACCGCCAGCACAAAACGCCTTGTCTCCAGCCGCAGTGATCAACACCCCAGCCACCTCGTCTCGGCCCGCCCAGTTTGCTAATGCCGTTGTCAGCGTTCGTATCATCTCCAAACTCAGCGCGTTGAGTGTCGCTTGCGCGTTTAACTGCGCTTGGCCAAGTACCCCGGCTGGTGTCTCATGTTCAGTTAGAAGTACCGAAGTATCCACAGCTTAGCTATTGGTCCAGGTTGGCGGCCGTTTTTGCAGAAAAGCCTGCACACCTTCACTTTGATCTGCGGTATCGAACAAATCAACGAACGCATCCCGTTCAACTGCATATGCAGTGGCAATGTTGCCAGACCGGGCTTGCTGAATAAGGTTTTTACTTGCGCTGACTGCAGTTGGACTTTGTTTACCTACGGCATCAGCCAACTCTAGTGCTCGACCGAGAGCTTGTCCGGTATCAACCACCTCCTCTACCAGTCCTATTTTTTGTGCGGTTTGTGCGGAGATACGTTCACCACAGAGAATCAGGCGCTTAGCCCACCCTTCGCCGACCAGCCAAGACAGGTTTTGAGTCCCACCCCCGCAAGGTAACAAACCAACGGTGGCTTCAGGCAGAGCCATTTGCGCCTGCTGTTCGGCGATGCGTATGTCACAAGCCAACGCACACTCGAGCCCACCACCCATGGCAAAGCCGTTTATTGCTGCAATGCTCACGCCGCGAAAATTAGACAATGTTTCAAACGCACGGCCAAAGTGATCCGCCATCATTCGCGCTACTTCTTTGTTACCATCTGCAAAAAGCTTTAGATCTGCCCCGGCGGAGAAAAACTTCTCCCCTTGGCCAACAATAACCATGGCATAAATTTCTTTCGCTTCGTTACACTGCGCAACCAGAATTTCTAACCCGCTAAGGCTATCTACATCCCAGGTGTTGGCAGGAGGATTGTTAATGGTCACCACTAGCGTGTGCCCACGTGTTTCAACGGTAAGTTTTTCTGTTGTAGATGTGACCAAAATCAACCCCTTCTTAGAATCTTATAAATCGTACTTACGAACTGGTGGAAGCTACTCTATTCCACCGCAAACCAATCGATAGGCGACACACCATGGCCACGCAAATAGTCGTTAGCCTTAGAAAAGTGTTTGCATCCTAGAAAACCTCGATGAGCCGAAAGTGGAGACGGATGTGGCGCCGTTAACACACAATGTTTGTTCCGATCTACCACCGCACCCTTCTTTTTTGCGTAACTACCCCATAACAAAAAAACCAAGCCGCTACGCGATTGACTCAATTGCTTAACAACGGCATCGGTAAACGTCTCCCAACCTTTCCCCTGATGTGACCCCGCCCGAGCTTTTTCAACTGTTAGTACCGAGTTGAGTAGTAGTACGCCTTGTTTTGCCCAACCGGTGAGACATCCTCGACTCTTGTCCAAACTTTGATCCGGACCCGGCAAGCCAGCCAAATCCTGATTAATTTCTTGATAAATATTCAGCAACGACGGCGGTAACCGAGTTCCAGGTAGCACTGAAAAACACAGGCCATGAGCCTGGCCAGGTCCATGGTACGGATCCTGACCAATCACAACCACTTTGACTTGCTCGATTGGGGTTAAGTTAAAGGCGCAAAAGATGCTGTCACCTGAAGGGTAAACTTCTTTTCCTGCACGCTTTTCCTCGCGCAGAAACTGGCTGAGCTGCTGCATATACGGTTGCTCAAATTCACCCTCCAATGCCACCTGCCAAGACGCGTCGATGCGCAGTCTTGAATTTGGTTGTAACAATTTATCCATAGCCCAAGGGTCTATTGTGGTCTCATCAAAGGAAACAGCAAGACATCACGAATCGAGGCAGAATTGGTCAGCAGCATGACCAATCGATCGATACCTATGCCTTCACCTGCAGTAGGTGGCAGCCCGAATTCTAACGCATCAATATAGTCTTGGTCGAAGTGCATGGCCTCGTTATCCCCTTCGTTTTTCAAATCAGCTTGCTCTTTAAAGCGTTGTGCCTGATCGACCGGATCATTCAATTCCGAAAATCCATTAGCGTATTCGCGACCACCAATAAACAGTTCAAAGCGATCTGTCACATCGGGATTGGCATCGTTTCGTCGTGCTAGGGGTGAGACTTCTGCCGGATACTGGATGATATAAGTGGGTTGTTCTAAGCGAGCCTCAACTTGTGAATCGAATATTTCCATTTGCAACTTACCCACACCCCAGCTATCGAAAGTAGTGTGATTTAATGCCTGTAAACGATCGCGCAATACGCTTTCATTGTCTACATCGTTCTCACTCACGTCGGTGAAGAGACAGATCGACTCCGCCATGGTGAGACGTTGCGGAGGCTTGGTGAAATCGATCTCAAGCCCCTGATAGTTTATTTGACTGCTGCCCGCCACGTCCTGACAAAGTAACACTAACAACTCATCTGTAAGTGCCATAAGATCACGATAGTCTGCATAGGCTTGGTAAAATTCCAGCATAGTGAACTCTGGATTGTGCCGGCTAGACAAACCTTCATTGCGGAAACTCCGATTAATCTCAAAAACGCGTTCGAAACCACCCACAACCAACCGTTTAAGAAATAATTCGGGCGCAATGCGCAGATACAAAGGAATATCTAAGGCGTTATGGTGGGTCACAAATGGTCTTGCTGTCGCTCCACCAGGAATGCCATGCATCATTGGCGTTTCAACCTCAAGGTAATCTCTTGCTCCAAAAAAGCTGCGTAAGCGTTGTACAACTTGAGATCGAACACGAAATAAATTTCGAGTTTCTTCGTTCATCGTCAAATCGATGTATCGCTGACGATATCGCGTTTCTTGGTCTGTTAAGCCATGAAATTTTTCTGGTAAAGGACTCAAAGTTTTGTTGAGGAGCTCAATGTCACGAGCGCGCACAGTGAGCTCGCCTTTGTTGGTTTTCATCATGACACCGCTCACACCAACAATGTCTCCTAGATCCCACCATTGCTCAAATTGTTCATACGCTACTTCACCAACTTCATTCTTAGACACATAACATTGAATTTGACCAGACGAGTCCTGTAGCGTGATAAAACTGGCCTTGCCCATAACCCGACGCAACATGACCCGCCCACAAACTGCGGTTACTTCCTCAGCTTGTTCAAGTGTCGCTTTGTCTGCCGCAGAAAATTTGTCGTGCAATTGGGTTACTAAATGCTGCCGCCTAAAGCTGTTGGCATAACCTCCGGTCGCAGCGATCCACGCCTGGCGCTTATTACCTCGTGCAGTTGCTTCGTCTCGCTCTTCACTCATTGCTCCTTACTCATTGCTCTTTACTCATCGCTGATTTCCACAATCACCACTACATTGCTCTTGCAGGTTTATAGGCAAGTTTATAAGCCTGCTTGAAGGCTGGCTTGAATAAAACCATCAATATCCCCATCCAATACATTGTTGGGATCCATTCTTTCAACATGGGTGCGCAAATCTTTAACCCGCGATTGATCTAACACATACGAGCGAATCTGACTCCCCCAACCAATATCAGCTTTGGCGTCTTCAATAGCTTGTTGTTCAGCACGACGACTTTGCATTTCTAGCTCGTATAGTTTTGCGCGCAGCTGCTTATAGGCATGATCTTTGTTTTGATGTTGCGAGCGTTCACTTTGACACTGCACAACGGTATTGGTGGGTAAATGTGTGAGTCGAACTGCGGAGTCTGTGCGATTGACGTGTTGTCCGCCTGCACCACTTGCACGGTAAGTGTCCACTCGAACATCAGCAGGGTTAATATCAATCTCTATGTCGTCGTCAATTTCTGCTGATACAAAGACAGATGCAAAGGATGTATGACGGCGACTACCTGAATCAAACGGCGACTTGCGCACTAGGCGATGAACCCCGGTCTCCGTACGCAACCAACCGTAAGCATACTCGCCTGCTATTTCCACCGTGGCACTTTTGATTCCTGCCACTTCACCTGGACTCAGCTCGGTCACGTCTGTTTTAAAGCCTCTTTTTTCTGACCAACGCAGATACATCCGCAGCAACATCTCTGCCCAGTCTTGAGCCTCTGTACCACCAGATCCTGACTGAATTTCCAAGTAAGCATTAGCGCCATCAAACTCACCTTGAAACATACGTTGAAATTCTTGTTCAGCCAACTGACTCTCAAGCCGCTCTAACTCCGCTGCGATATCATCTAAGGCTTGGCTGTCACCTTCTTCGCTGGCCATTTCCGCCAACTCGCCGAAGTCTGCTATTTGCTCTTCTAACTGACCTAGCCCATGCACCACACGATCTAAGTTGACGCGCTCCTTGCCTAACCTTTGTGCTACGTCAGGGTTGTCCCATACCGCTCCATCTGCCAGCTCGCGCTCTACTTCTTCTAAGCGATCTAGTTTTGCATCATAGTCAAAGATACCCCCGAAGCGTCACTTCGCGATCACTCAGATCTTTAAGGCATTCTCGAATAGCCGTGATTTCAGCCATGGACCAATCTCGTATTCTAAGGCGCTAGTTTAAGGTAATGCCTCAATGTACTCCACCATCAACTGAACGGTTGGCCACTCGCCGTAGTCATTGGCACTCACTTTGTAGACTAACCTGACACGCTTTACATTTGATGCCAAAGGTGGCTGCCGAAAGGCAATTGCGTCCACCACCCTTGCGTCAAGTTTGACAACTAACTTCAAGTGAATATCGCCGACAACCCGTTGGCTGACAAGATCGAAATCTCCGACGAAACTCGGCTCTGCAAAGCCACTACCCCAGGGCCCGCCTGAGCTGATGACATTTGCAGTATCGATGCTGAGATCTGCAGCACTGAGTTCTCCATCGGTGAGTAAATTGGCCTGCAACATCTCTTCATCAACCTGTTCACGCACTGCCTTATCAAAGATGACGCCAAAGCGTTGTAGGTGAACACGTTTGATACTCAAGCCAGCCGCCATGGCATGACCACCAAACTTCAGCAGTAATCCGGGGTGCGAGGTAGCAACTTGATCCAACACATCACGTATATGCAAACCTGCAATACTCCGCGCAGACCCCTTTAACTCATCTGGTGCGACATCTCCAGCATCTGCAAACACAATGGCTGGCTTGTTAAATTTTTCTCGAATTCTACCGGCAACAATGCCCACAACACCTTGGTGAAACGAAGCGTGGTACACCGCAAGCCCAACTTTATCTGTATCAGCTTGGGCTTGGGCAATTACAATTTCCGCATCTGACACCATATCTTGTTCAAGGCGTCGACGAGTTTTGTTCAGCTCATCCAATGCCGTTGCCAAGCGTTTGGCTTCAGCCAGATCGCTGGTCATCAAACACTTAATGCCAATCGCCATATCTTTTAGACGACCCGCAGCATTGAGCCGAGGTCCAAGCGCAAAACCTAGATCCTGGGCTGACAGAGTCTGCAGTTGTCGCTTACCGATAGCCGCGATAGCCTTTATTCCTGGTTTACAGTGTCCGGCACGAATACGTTGCAAACCTTGATGCACAAGTATTCGGTTGTTGCGGTCAAGGGGCACAACATCTGCAACAGTTCCTAAGGCGACCAGATCAAGGTGGGCGGCCATATTAGGTACCTCGCGATGATCGCCAAACCAGTCTCGCGACTGTAATTCACGACGCACTGCCCCCATCAAGTAGTAAGCTACGCCAACCCCAGCCATCGACTTACTGGCAAATGTCGATTCCGGCAGATTCGGATTCACGATGGCATACGCGGCTGGGCGATCAACTCCGACAAGGTGATGATCAGTGATAATCACGTCTATATTTTTGGTGTTTGCCAACGCCACACCAGCAACACTGGAAACGCCATTGTCCACAGTTACCAGCACATCAGGTTCAAATTGCTCAGCCAGCTCGACAATTTCTGGTGACAAGCCATAGCCAAAATCGAACCGATTCGGTACCAGGTAGTTAATTTTTTCAGCACCCATTTGTTGCAGAATAATCATGCACAGAGCAACTGACGTTGCACCATCTGCGTCAAAGTCACCCACAATAAGAATACTTTGCTGCTGTTGTATGGCATCAGCCAGCCGCTTAGACGCAATATCAATATCAGGAAGTTGGGTCGGCGGCAGGAGAGACTTTAAGCTTCGATCCACTTCCGAGCTCGAACGTATACCCCGGGCACTATAAACGCGCCGCAAAATGTCATGTTCAACGCCTACCAAGTCATTTGGCGAATCGACTTCACGGCGACGGATGATCACTCGAGAGTTTCAACCCGAATGCGGGCAATCTCTCCAGCCATCTGCGGTAATCGCTGCACTTCTCCTAGCGCAGCCTGGATCGCGGCGTCTGTCGCAATGCCCGTCAATATGACGATATCAACAATCTCGTCAACGGAACTAGGCTGTTTTTGTATGGCCGCTTCGATGCTTATTTCATGGTTAGACAAAGCTTGCGCTACCGCAGCAAATACGCCGGGTTGGTCTTGGGTAGGAATGCGCAGGTAATGTGGGCATTGCACCTGAGCTATCGGTAGAATCGTTACCGGCCCTCGACTTTGTATCGCGCAGTTTTCACCCCCGCGCACTAGGTCTTGTGCAATATCAACAATATCGCCAAGAACCGCCGAAGCAGTTGCTGCACCACCAGCACCAGGACCACTGAACAATGTATGTCCAGCTGCGTCAGATTTAATCAGAATAGCGTTTGCCACATCGTTGACGTTGGCTAACAGTTGATCCTGGGGCAGTAACACAGGGTGAACCCGAGCTTCAATCACATCATCATTACCATCATCTGATCCTTCACTGCGCCGAGCTATGCCCACATGCTTAATGCAGTATCCTAGCTCTTGTGCGTAGATGATGTCGGCAGGGGAAATTTTGCTGATCCCCTCAATATAAATGTCATCAAATTTAAATTGCGTATCATAGGCAAGCGCCAACAATATTGCTAACTTGTGCGCGGCATCAATGCCTTCCACGTCAAATGTAGGGTCGGCTTCTGCATACCCCAGCTCTTGAGCCGCGCTCAGAGCAACATCAAAAGCAGTCCCACTTTGCTGCATAGCGGTAAGAATATAGTTGCATGTACCATTGATGATGCCAACCACGTGCTCAAAACGATTAGCAACAAGACCTTGTTGAATGGCCTGCAGAATAGGTATTGCACCAGCCACCGCAGCTTCGAATCTTAACGGAACGTGCTGATTACTGGCCAATAGCTGGTTTCCAAAATTCGCAATCACTGCTTTGTTGGCGGTGACTACTGGTTTTTTGGCGTCCAATGATGCCTCGATCAGATCACGAGCGATCGTTTCACCGCCAATCAACTCAACCACAATGTCTACATCATCACTGGTGTAAAGCGTATCTAGCTGAGTGCTAAAGGTTGCCCCTAACAGATCGACATCGCGCTTAGCCGCGCGACTAGCCACATGCGTGACCCGCAGATCAACACCGGATCGGGCTAATATAATTGCGTGATTATGCCGCAATATATCCAGCACTCCTTGGGCAACAGTCCCCAAACCGGCTATTCCAAGCCGTACAACATTGGCCATAATTTACTCTAGACCAATGGCTGCGGCTAATTCTGCCGCAGGCATATAACCTGGCAACAATTCTCCACTGGCAGTGACAATGGCTGGCGTACCGCTTACCCCTACCCGCCGGCCAAGTTCGTAGTGGCTGGAAATTGGGTTGTCGCACTGCTTCATCGGGATACTCTGACCAGTTTTTAATGCAGTGATGGCAGCGTTTGGATCGTCAGCGCACCAAGCTGAAACCATTTTGGCATAAGTTGGCGTGCCAATTCCTGCCCGAGGATAAGCCAGGTACCGAACCTCAACGCCTCTCTCATTCAACTCCGCCATCTCTAAATGCAACTTGCAACAAAAAGAGCAGTCAACATCGGTGAAAACACTCACATGGGTCAGGGTCTCACCGGCAGGTGAAAATACGACCATCTGCTCGAGTGGTACTTTAGCAAGTTCCGCCTTACGAGCGACAGAGCGTCGCACTTCAGCCAAATTCACAATTTTGTCTTTAAGTTGGTACAAATCTCCGGCAATAAAGTACTGCCCGTCTGCGGTTCCATACAGAGTCTGGCCTCCTGCGAGCTCTACCCCAAACATACCTGCCAACGGTAATTTATAAACCGCTTGGATGGGTAATTCAGGCATCACAACTTGTAATTGGGCCAGCAGCTTTTCACTACCTTCAGGATAGCCTTTTGCTTGCGCAGCATTCCCAGTAGGAATTGTTAAACTAACGAGTAGTAGCACAATTAGCAGGTAAAAAAACGCTGTGTAAAACCTTTTTCCTTGCCATAAAATCATCTTCATTGATCAGCCCTTTAACCTCTAACTTCTAACTTTGCAAAATAGCTTCCACCATGCTCACAACAACTACCCAGGTTAGCCTCGTGGGTGATGTTCTTGCAGTAGTGCTTGCAACCTTTGTTGCGCGACGTGGGTGTAAATTTGCGTCGTCGACAAATCACTGTGACCCAACATCATCTGCACAGCGCGCAAATCGGCGCCATTATCCACCAGATGTGTGGCAAATGCATGGCGTAAAGTATGCGGCGACACATGGCTTGTAATACCAGCCTGTAAAGCATATCGCTTTATCGCGTACCAAAAAGTCTGTCGAGTCATCATCTTTCCCCGATTACTCGGAAAAACAACAGCACCACCTTTAGACAAGTTCTGTCTAGCTTGCTGGAAATAGCGCAGCATCCAATCCATCGCAACCTCACCCATGGGCACTAATCGTTCCTTGCTGCCCTTGCCAATAACCCGAACAACACCCTGTCGACTGTTTATTTGACTCATTTCAAGTTGGATAAGTTCACTGATGCGTAGCCCGCTCGCATACAACAGTTCAAGCATGGCCCGATCGCGTAGCCCAAGTGTCGTTGAGGTGTCTGGTGCGTCCAACAGGTTTTCAATTTGTTGCGCGGACAAAACACTGGGCAGGGGGCGGCCAAGTTTTGGATGCTCAAGTTGCGCGGAAGGATCATCTTGCAAACTACCGCTGAGAATTTGGTGTCGATAGAATCCACGCAGCGCACTAAGCCAACGAGCAACACTTCGACTACTCAGCCCTGCAATCAAGCGCTGGGACATACACTCCAGAAGATCTGTTGGTGTCGCATCGAGCAAACACTTGTCACGTTTCACTAGCCAATCGTTGGCTTTGTTGAGGTCTCGGCGATAAGCAGCCAAGGTGTTGTCGCTTAAACCCCGTTCTAGCCACATGGCATCTAAATAGCGCTCAATGTCCACATTAGGCACCGACGAGATCAATTCCTACACCCCAACAACCCGAGTGCACGGCCAAAATGGTAAATGGTTCTCAGCATCCGCCGCAATGTGACGATCAGTGACCCTATAAGTCAACATCAGATTGTTGCGTAGGGCTCTAAGAGGAGTAGCTGAAAATGAGTAGAAAATAAGGTAACCCATTGAATTTTAACATATTATTAAATAGGAACATGTTTTTATAGATCAGTGATGCAAAGTTGGCACGCCCTCTGCATTAACTTATGTGAGCTTCAACGAAGTTGCCAAACTCCCCTATGGTAGATTGAAGCAACCAAGATAACATGGATGTCTCTCCCGGTTATCTGACCAGCTTACTAGGTATCTCTCTCCCCTCTCTCCCCAACCTAGTGAGCTGGCCCTCTCTTCCCGAGCTCCTCTTTCCATGCGCTAGTCGAATAAGGTCTAGAATACCTAGCCAATTTTCTCTTTGATTCGAGCAGACCGACCAGATCGTTCGCGTAGGTAGTAGAGTTTGGCTTGTCGAACATCACCGCGACGCTTCACTTCAATGCTTGCAATCATCGGGCTGTGGGATTGGAAGGTTCGTTCCACCCCAACGCCGTGAGATATTTTTCTAACAATGAAGGAAGAATTAAGACCTCGGTTACGCCGCCCAATGACAACGCCTTCATAAGCCTGTAATCGCTCGCGAGAGCCCTCCTTTACCCGAACTTGCACCACAACGGTGTCACCAGGACTGAAATCAGGAATTTCCTGCACCTGTTCGTTCTCTATTTCTTCGATTATTTTGTTTCTACGCATTTTTACCTCATTCTATAAACACTATGCATACAGCGCATACGTTTTGTGCATCTGGGTTCGCTGGTCTTAACTGTCACTTTTTTGCAAAATTCTCTTGTAATAACTTTCGGTCTTGCTCAGTAAACACCTTGCGGGTTAATAATTCAGGTCGCCGCTGAAAAGTTCTCTGCAATGCCTCTTGACGCCTAAACGAAGAGATTTTTCGATGATCGCCACTCAACAGTACATTTGGTACCACTGATCCATCGCTGTTTTCGGGGCGCGTATAGTGAGGGTAATCGAGTGTGTCATCAAGATGTGATTCGTCAATAATTGACAAACTGTTACCCAAAATACCAGGAATAAATATGCCGAGCGACGACATCCATGACCACCATGGCGGGTAATTCTCCGCCACTGAGCACGTAATCACCGATGCAAAGCTCCATATCCACTCGGCTTTGCACAAATCGTTCATCCAAGCCCTCGTAGCGACCACAAATTAGGATTAATCCATTATCGTGGCAATGAGACAGTGCATATTGCTGCCGCAGTGCTTGGCCTTGTGGACTCAGCAGCACCACATCACACGCACACGGCGCCGCTGCCTGGGCTGCATCCAACGCTGCATTTAGAGGCTGTGCCATCATGACCATACCCGCACCACCGCCGTAGGGGCGCCCGTCTACTGTATGGTGCCTATCTAAGGTGTAGTCTCGAGGATTGAATAATTCTAGGGTCAGCAATTCTGCCTCCAGCGCTCGCTTAAAAACGCCACCGACCCGGGTCACGTCAAACATTTCTGGAAATAGCGTCACCACACCAAACCACATTGGTTTAAACCTCTGTTTGCCTATCGATTTCGAAACATGCCAGTGCTTTCACTACCAATCTACCTGCCAATCAACGTGTATGACCTTATCCTCTAGATTGACCAAAGACACATAAGCTGCAACGAAGGGAATCAAGATGTCGGTCGAATCGGCGGCATGGGCCTCTGCTCGGGCCGAGCTTGGCTTGATGATCAGAACGTCATTAGCGCCAGTTTCCAGCAACTGCCTGACCGTTCCAAGCTCATCACCTGCACAAATCACACGACAGCCAATCAAATCGCGCCAATAGTATTCATCGGCATCTAGCCTTGGTAGAACTGTCCGTGCGACACCAATCAAAATTCCATTCAGTTGGCGCACTTGATCTCGGTCATTGTAACCTTCTACCAACGCCACCAAACCACCACGATGGTTGCGGATTTGGCTTGGAGTGAACACAGACCATTGTTTGTTCTGCTGCCAATACCACGGCGAATACTGCGCGAGATTCTGGGCCGGAGAAGTGAATGACTGCAAGTGCACCCAACCCCTCACTCCGTAGGGACCGGTGATGCGACCAATGACCAGAATGTCGTTTGGGTACTCGATAGGAGTCACATCACAGGCAATACAGTAGGCGCTACAAATATCCGCTCTGAATAAATCTATTCAGGCAGAGCGAGCAAACAGTCTAGCTCGCTTGCGCTGCAGTTTCGCTATTGCGCACTTGCTTGATGAGCTTTTTCACTACAGCTGATGGCTGCGCACCAACCGACAACCAGTAATCGATGCGGTTCAGGTCGAGGCGCAGGCCTTCACTTTGGCCTTTAGCGACTGGATTATAAAACCCCAAACGCTCGACAAAACGACCGTCACGACTGGCGGACCGGTCTGCTACAGTGATGTGATAAAACGGATTTTTCTTGGCACCGTGTCGTGCAAGGCGAATAGTTACCATAATTGCTCTGTTGTCATTAGCCAGAATTCGAAGGCGCCGTATTCTATAGGAACCCACCAAGGTTGCAACTAGTGTCCGCGTTCAGAACATGCGAGACAAATCAAGCAGCCTTGCTCTTAACCTCTAGTGCCTGGCGAATTTCTTCGTGGCGGTCTTTGTCAATTTTATACTTACCATAAAAGTAGATTGCGCCTAGTACCGGCACAGCGGCGATAACGCCTTCAACTAAGCCCAGCTCAAAAATTATTTGGGGATCTACTTCGCCGACCACTGCGTTGGGGGGAAATCCAATAATATCTATAGCTATCCCGGCCAGTAAAGCACCAACTCCGTTGGTCATTTTTGAGAAGAACGTTCGCACCGCAAAGAAAATACCTTCCTGGCGTCTGCCGGTTAACACTTCTTGTTCGTCGACCACATCACCAATTGCAGAATAGATGGAGGTAAGGAAGAGGGACCAACCGCCATAATAAAAAAATCCCGACATGCCAACAATGTAAAAAATGGCCGGTGAACCGTTGTCAGGCAACACCTCAAAGGAGCGCAGAAGGACGGGTGTTGAAGCCGCGAGTGCAGAAATTCCGACGCCAATTTGCATCGTTCCTTTCTTGTCGAAGCGCCTGGTCATAGGCGCAACCAATGTGACGGCAACAAAATAGGCAACAATGGTGAAAAAAGGCAATAAGGCTAACTGGGCGGGTACAAGCTCCCAATAATACAATCCCATGTTGACATTAAGCGTCTCACGGATACCCGTCATCGCGGTCAGAAACACCAGCCCAAAGAACAACATTCGATAATTTTTGTTGCTAAAAACGCTCAAGGCTTCGGTGATAAAATCGCGTGTTGAAAATTTTGGCTGGTCATCGGGTGGTTGAACCAGAAACGGAATTTGGTCGCGAGTGAGAAAGGCGGTTAAGAAAATTATGGTGGTGCTGAAAATGGCCACCGAGACTGCAAACGTACTAGTGTCCAATCCTGGCTTGGGGCCTTGTGTAAAGAACACCGCATAGAAGCTGAATGCCAGTGCGGAGGCACCGCAGAAGGTAAATAGTGTGTTGTAGCGAAAAATACGCGTACGCTCCATATAGTCATCGGTAAGTTCAGAACCGAGCGCAATGTGAGGCAAGTGGTAACATGTTAGGAAAAACTTTAACAAGCTGGCAAACACGAACAGCCAAGCCGCAAGAGCCCATTGTGTTGGTGACGCCTCGTACCCTAGGAATGACCAGATCTCGCTGTTGGGCGCCAATAAAAATTCAGGCGGTACATAGATGTAATAGACGCACGCACCAAGAGGTAAGGCGGCGAAATAAATGAACGGATGCCGTCTTCCCCAACGCGATTTCCAACGGTCGCTGAGATAGCCAATCAAGGGGTCCGAAATAGCATCGAGAACTAGAGAAAGAAATACCGCCAGGCCTACCAGTGTGCCGGGCATACCAAAAATGACTGTGTAAATAATAAAGTTAAAGCCGCTAAATGCCCAGATGACAGCGCCTTCGGCAGCACCACCCATGGCAAACCGCAACTTTAAGGAGGTACTCGCCAAGCCTCGTGGTTCACGCAATTCTCTGCTGCTCCAATTTAATTTTAGACACGTGTGTATTTTGTGTCGAAAGGTAGCACTCTAATTCGTAAAGTATACTATGTAAAGTATATCGACCGATGT
>JAADHW010000109.1 GCA_013151695.1 Gammaproteobacteria bacterium | reverse complement strand
GTAAAGTATTCATCGAAGCGTTCTTGCAATGCTATGACATCTAACCCTTGTGCTGCTTCCTCTGGAGCCATTAAGTATGCAACTTCGGCAGGCATATGTTCCGTCAGGCAAATCCACTCGAAGCCCATTTCAACATAGCGTGCAACGATGTTTTCAAGGGTGTCTTCTGCATGCCCGCAGAAACCGCCGCTATGCCCACCATGTACAGACACCAGTTTTATGTCAGCCATAAATCATTCCTGGACGAGGATAGTAAAAGCAAATGCTGTATACACCTCAAGTGCACCAAATCCGCCACTGCTGAGTTTCAACTCGACGCGATCGACGCGATAGACATGATCTGGTTCGTCACATATGAGCTTGCGAGTTTAACCCGCAACTTCTTGGCCATGCGAAGAACACTGCAACAAGCGCGATAGCACCTGGTAACGCCTGCACAAACAATATCATCTGACTGGCCGTCACTGCCCCGAAAATTCCAGCAACCAGCACACATAAAAGCAAGAAAATGACGATATCTCGTTTCTTTGCAATCAGCCCCCAAAATAATCCGACCGCGAGAAAGCCGTTATATAACCCCTGATTCGCGGCCAATATAGCGGTTTCGGCGGATTGCTGTTCGGTCATGGAAAAAAGCTCACGGCCAATCGGGTGGTCCCAAAGGAACATTTCTAAGACCAGAAAGCCAAAATGGCACAGCGCCACGAAAATCACACATATGTTCGCAAATATTCTCATGAAGAGAACGTTGCCATGGATCAATGTTCATTGATAGGTCATTTTGCGTAAGTATGGGAGTTGCCGTGTTTCACTGTCCAATAAACCGTGGTCAGTAATCGAGGTAATCTGAACTACCGTGATACCGATTGTCCCGCCCACTAAAACCAACATTATCAATATGCTGGCAAACCCACGTTTCGATACCGTCATATCTAAAATTGCACAAAGATTCTTCACGCTGCCCCCTATTGCGCTGCTGATTTTTTTGAATCTACACTAGTATAATGACATGACTGTTTGTATATTATGACAGCCCTGTCATTTATTGGAAGGAAACGATGAGCCCCAGCCCGCCTTTTGAAATCCAGCGCCTTGATCATCTTGTTTTGCGCAGCAGCAATGTCGAATCGTTACTGTCTTTTTATCAACTGTTGGGTTGCCAGGTCGTGCGGGACGGCCGGGAAAAGATTGGTTTACTACAGCTTCGTTTAGGACATTCCATGCTCGACATCGTGGATATCAATGGTCCGATCGGAAAACTGGGTGATAGCGGGGCTGCGCCATCTGTCGATGGCCGTAACCTTGATCACTTTGCTGTACGAGTAGAGCCGTTCAGTGAAAAAGACATCCTGGATTTTTGCGCAGCGCACAAAATTGAAGCTCAATCTTTGCCCATACCCTTATTAGGCGCCGACGGATTCGGCCCTGCCATCTATGTAAAAGACCCGGACGGTAATCGGCTGGAATTGAAAGGACCACCAAACGAAGATCAGACTCCTCCCGTGGTGCCTGATTTAAGTACGTGATGGTTCACTATGGAACTTGACCTGAACGAAGTATTTCGACGTGCACGAACGCCGAAAGGCCACCGTGCGCGTCGACGTATTCTGATTTCTACGGCGGAAATGCTTGGTAAGCGCGGCGCGGATAACCTGTCAGTGCAGGCGATCTGCGAAAGTGCACAAATTAGCCGTACCTCACTGTACAACTATTTTGACGACGTCGACGAGGTATTGCAGGCTCTGACTCTGGGGTTTGTAGAAGAAATTAGCGAACAGTTTGAGATCATTCACGGCAACCAACCACGAGGTGCAGCTCGTTTAGCATACTGCCTGCGGTTTGTCTTGGAGCGCGCACTCGGCGATCCAACTTGGGGCAGACTTGCTGTTAACTTGGCTGAGGTGAGTCCAGTAGTAGAAACTTACTTGCAGGATCAGGTCGAATTTGAGATGCGTGCTGCGATCGATGAAGGTGATATGCAACTCACGAAGCCGGAACTGAAAGCGTTTCTGTCTTTTGTCCCCGCCATAGTGTTTGGCTCCTGTACGAAGCTAGCGAATAGCGAGATGCCTCGACAACAAATTTCTCCCATCGTCAGCTTGGTACTACGAGCCGGGGGATTGAACGCGTCATTGGCCCAGAAATTTGCTGGACAAAAAATTAACAGAAAGATACTCAGTCGCTCCTGGCTTGTTAGAGATTTTTTGTAGCCAAGCTGGGTGTATGAGTTACACAATAGAATAGGAATATTGTTATAAAGCTAATGCACTTGACCTGTATCTAGCGTGTAGGTTGTACTTTCAAGTGGTCCGTTGGTAAGCATGCGTGATACGCATCAAACATTACTAAAGTGTAAGTCTGGAGACAGGTATGATTTTGACGCGAACTAAGTTGTTGCTAGCAGGTGTGCTTGTGCTGGGGTTGCTAGCAGGTTGTCAGACCACACCGAGGACCAGCTTCGACTACGTTGAAGGCATGGAGTCTTCGAATTATCGTTCCTTCAGCTGGGTCGAAGGCAAGTCGCTGCGCTTCCATACAATGGAGGCCCATGTCAGTCCGTTGCTTGAACAACATTTGAAAGATGCCGCCACCACTTCTTTTGCGAAAGCAGGATTGCGCTACGTTGATGATGCTGGTCAAGCTGACCTACTCATGGCTTTCACGGTCGGTTCCCGAGAACGCATTTTGACCGACGGATATTTCGCCTCTTTTGGACCTGCAATTTCTGGCGATGAATTGGATCCCTCCTATTGGGCGAACAATAGCCGGAACCTGGGTCCATTTATCGAAGGACAAGTCTGTGTCGACCTGTTTGATCGTAAATCGGGACAGCCTGTTTGGCACGGTACAGCGGATGAAGATCTCGATCGAGATGATCTGGACTTCTGGCGAGAGCACCTGCCAGGGATCATGGCAGCTATCGCCATGGGTTATCCAACAGACAATACCCGGTAACTGAGATTTCCACGACCACTGGGAGCACTTGATAACCCCGTGAAAATGGAACCTTGACCTGCATGTTACTTACAGGTTGTATGGTCTGCGTTTGGTTCAACCCTAAGCCACCTATATGTTTGCATTGAATCGACGTCTATTAATTGTCTTTCTGGCCAGCTTTGGTCCTGCCACTGTCGGGGCGCAGAACGCTGAGGATTCACTCATTGAATATCTGGATGTGTCCAAAGCCGTCGAGATAGCGGTTCAGGACAATCCCAATCTTGCCGAAGTGAACACGAGATATCGGGCCCTATCCGAAATTCCGTCCCAGGTTGGTACGTTGCCAGACCCCGTGTTGAATTTTAATGTGATGAACCTACCTACAGATACCTTTGATCGGGCTCAGGAGCCCATGACGCAACTACAGATTGGTTTCAGCCAGTCTTTCCCATTCCCCGGAAAACTTGGCCTACGAGAAGATGCCGCAGAACACGACGCGCGAGCTGCCGGCCATTCGGTAGATGAAGTTCGTTTGCAACTGGTGCAGAAAGTGAAGAGCAAATGGTGGCTACTTTACTATCTTGATCGTGCGTTAGAGACCGTTGACAGCAATCAGGCATTGCTGCGCCAGTTCATCGCTGTTGCCAGAACCAAATACGAAACCGGCAAAGGGCTGCAGCAGGATGTGTTGTTGGCACAACTAGAGCTCTCTAAATTGCT
This sequence comes from Gammaproteobacteria bacterium, assembly GCA_013151695.1. Taxonomy (GTDB): domain Bacteria; phylum Pseudomonadota; class Gammaproteobacteria; order Pseudomonadales; family Azotimanducaceae; genus UBA4421. The sequence continues at coordinate 375 of JAADHW010000109.1, read as the reverse complement.
CGATCAGGAAATTCAACTCAATGCGATAAGACAGAATCAAGCTATAGAACTGAATATTCTCATGGATCGATTGCCGGGCGTGCCAATTCACATTGCCAGTCGTGTATCCAAAGCGATGCCGAAACTCGCGGACGAATCTGTTTTGTTTAACCAGGCGGCTTTGGCGAGGCCGCTGCTGAAGCGGCAGAAAACAATGGTCGAAGCGGCGCGTTCTAGATTGAATCTAGCCAAACGCGACTATTATCCAGATTTCACCGTAGGCATGGCTTACGGTGATCGAACCGGCACCAATCCCATGCCCGGAGGGGGCGCGCGTGCAGACTTCTTATCTTTGATGTTAGGCATAAAGATACCTTTATATGCGGGTCGCAAGCA
>JAADHW010000052.1 GCA_013151695.1 Gammaproteobacteria bacterium | reverse complement strand
ACTGACATACACCCGAGCTTCTTTGTTGCCCAGCACGTCCATGGCTTTGGCCGCTTGTAACACCGCAAGTTGCATGGCATTTATTTCGATGCGAGCACGCGAGATCACTTCGAGATTTTTCCCAAGCTTGGCTATCGGTTTGCCGAAGGCCACCCGGCTGCCGGCGCGCTTGACCATCAGTTCTAGAGCCTTTTCCGCCTTTCCTATCGAGCGCATACAATGATGAATTCGCCCAGGGCCTAAACGTACTTGGGATATTTCGAAACCTCGACCTTCGCCCAGGAGTATATTTTCCTTGGGTACACGTACATTATTAAATTTTAGGTGCATGTGCCCGCGGGGTGCGTGATCTTGGCCGAACACCTGCATGCCTTGGATCATTTCGACTCCCGGTGTATCTACAGGCACCAATATTTGTGATTGTTGTTTGCTGGGTGCTGCATTTGGGTCTGTTTTAACCATGGTTATCATGATCTTACAGCGTGGGTCTCCTGCCCCAGAGATGTAAAATTTCTCACCGTTAATAACCCATTCGTCGCCGTCTAAAACCGCGCTGGTACTGATGTTTTTGGCATCGGATGAGGGTAATCCCGGTTCTGTCATGGCGTAAGCTGAGCGAATTTCTCCAGCCAGTAGGGGTTTGAGCCACCTCTCTTTTTGTTCAGGTGTGCCTACTCGTTCGAGCACTTCCATGTTGCCGGTATCAGGAGCACTGCAATTTAAGGTTTCTGATGCCAGTGCCCATTTGCCCAGTTCTGCAGCGAGGTAGGCATAATCTAGGTTGCTCAGACCTTCGCCGGTATCTGCATCGGGCAAGAAAAAATTCCACAATCCTGATTCTTTCGCCTTTGCTTTAGCACCATCAAGCAGTTCTAACTGGCGAGGGTGCCAGGTCCAACGATCTTCCTTGTCAGCGTTGAGGGCAAAGAACTCTTCGGTAATGGGTTCCACGTTGTCTGCGATGTGTTTTTTGACAGCATCCATGAGAGGCTGTGCTTGCTGCGACATAGCCAATTCAAAGAGGTCTGCTTCTAGTTCGGACATTTTCTTTCCCTGCTGTGTTTTAGAGGTTACTTTCGAATCGTTTTGGTGCATCGATAATAGCCGTAGATGATAACTACAATTCCTTTGATGCACAGCGTCGGGTCGTACATCGAGTCGTGCATCGGATCGTACAATGAGGGAGACACTAGACTATAAAAATTTGCACTTACAATGTGAGGAATCTCTTTCTGGCAGACGAAGGACCCCAGAAGCCGGCCAAGGAAGTTCGGCCGCTGATCCGCATGATTGGACTTGTTGATGCAGATTTGTTGGTGCTGCAAGAGATCGGTTCGAAGACAACACTGAGCAAACTAAATGAGCGCCTGGATCGACCGTACCCCTATATTGGCTTATGTGCGGGAAACAGCCGTCGATCAATTCATCTTGGAGTGCTCAGCCGCTTACCGATTACATTGACCTCTCACGCGAAGCGTGTCTTGACCAGTGAAAACAATGAGCCGCTGTATTGGTATGCCAGTGAAGAAGATATGCGATCTGCGACGCTAAGCCCGTTGCTTCTTCAACGTGATGTATTGCAGGTGGGTGTGAGGCGTGAAGCGGGAGAACTGCTGACCATTTTTGCCGTCCATCTGAAGTCGAAGACCAATCCTGCGTGGCAGCCATTTGCCGCCGAAGAAATTCGGGCTGCAGAAGTACGTTGTTTAGTGGATATTGTGCTGGGTTACCAACAAAGCAAACTGCCTTTGGTGGTGCTTGGAGACTTCAATGACACGGCAAAAAGTGAGGTTCTGAAGGCTCTAGATCAGCTTAAGTTATATGATCCGATGGAGGAGCAGCTCAAAATACAGGGTAAGAATCCATCTACTTATTGGCCTAAAAGAAGAAGCCGAATAGATCGAATCATGGTGGGTGAGAAGGAAGGGCCACAAGTTGTCCCACAGAGCCCAACCATACATATCGGGCATATGGCGCGCACGGCCTCAGATCATTATCCTGTATCACTATCAATAGTTTAAATTTGTAATAGGAACGGCAGGATATGGAGTTAAATGACACTGTAGTGGTGGTTACCGGGGCGGGATCGGGAATCGGTAGAGCGCTTGCGCAGGGGTTTGCTCGCAAAGGTGCACGAGCGGTCGTTTGTAGCGATTTGAATGCTGAGAAAGCGACCGAAACAGCCAATCTGATTGGCTCTATTGCGTCATCTGCCGCACTTGATGTGGGGGATGAATCTGCCATCGAGGCTTTGGTTACAGATACCGAGAAGAACATTGGAGGCATTGATATCTTTGTTTCCAACGCTGGATATGGAAAAGCTGGTGGATTAAATCTAGACACAGCGCAATGGCAACAAATGATGAATGTGCATATGTGGTCTCATCTCGCTGCAGCACGGGCAGTAGTGCCCGGCATGGTCAATCGTGGGGGTGGATATTTGCTAAATACTGCCTCTGCAGCAGGGCTGCTCACGCAAATCGACTCTGGACCTTACGCGGTGTCTAAACATGCTGCTGTTGCATTTGCTGAGTGGCTTTCTATCAACTATGCCGAGCAAGGTATTGGCGTTTCAGTCCTATGCCCCCAAGCAGTGCGTACCAACATACTTGGACCGCGGGCTAAAAGTAAGGGTAACTCTAATACTCGTCAGGCCAGCGGCGACGGTATTCTAGAACCTGAATTTGTTGCTGATGCTTGTTTTGCCGCCATACTCCAAGAGCGCTTCTTGGTGCTGCCTCACCCAGAGGTAAGCACCTACTTTCAACGCAAAGCTAACGACTATGATCGATGGCTTAGTGGTATGCGGCGTTTGCGTAACAAGTTAACGGGTGCATAGTTTGATCATGGGAGGGTTTCTTCGAAAGGGTCTTATTGCGCTCTTAGGCGTGTTTACAATGCTGTCTATTGGGTTGTTGGGTACGGCTAAAATTTCGCCCCAATTGCTTGTCAGTGGTGCTAACAAAATTCAGGACGCTTTTCAGATTCAGGCCGAATCTGTTCGCGTCGATTTTGTGCCACTGAAAGTAAATGTGTCTGGGTTGGTCGTGAGGTCTGCGCAAGTGGACATACTTGCTGATCGTTTCTCGGCGCGAGCCGAATGGCTGGGTTGGTGGCAAGAGCAGCCTTTTTGGTCTGTGTCCGCAGGCAAGTTAGCTGTTAATACTCGCGCAGTTGGAGAACTCACCCAAGGTGCAGCAGTAGAAACCCAGGTGCAGTCAACGGCCAATGCTAATTCAACTGCAGGTACGCCGCTGGCGATGCTGTTTGTTGATATAGATGTTGATGAATTCATATTGGATGACCAGTACATGGCCAGCTTTCATGCTCAGAGAAATGACCGCGGCGGGATCAGCTTGAAATCTGCAGGTAGGCAAATGTCGCAAGTAGCAGCTGAAAAACTAACATGGTCTATCACCGCTGAGCTGTTAGCCGAAGAAACGGCACAGGCTGCCTTGTTTCCTTTGGCTTTAACATTTGATGGCGCGGTACTCATAGGTGCGACGAGTACCGAACTAGACCTTAAAGCCCAGCTGACTTTCGACAACACCTTGGCAATGATCATTAAAAGGGCTCGCGTTGATGTCACCGTAGGCGGTGCAACCGAGCAACCTGCCCCGGGTGGCAATGTCTTGGTAGAAAATACCATATTTGTAGAAAGTACAACAATTGACGGTGGCGAGATTGCGTTTGGTGGGCTCGCGAGTGGAGGTTTTGATGTCATAGATATTACGGATCTTCGGGGCTTACACGAGATGCCAGGCGCGCCTGGCTATCCTTTTGTTGTCAATGGCCGGTTCGAAAATCTCAGCGAGCGTCCTAAAATGGATCTGGCCCTTACCTTCGCAGGTTCTGAGTTGCAAGCTCGCGGACAATTTGATCCCAACAATCAGTCTGGGGAGGCTCAATTGAATCTCATCAGTACGAGTTTGCCTCATTTTGTGCCTATCTTTCCCTATCATGATAAGCAGGTATTTCCGCTTGAGGTTTCTGTGGCTCTCAGATTGGATGATGACACGCATGTTGATAGCTTCAGTTTGAACTCTCCGGGGAATGTCGCAACTGGGTCAGCATTTTTTGCCATGAAGCCGCTGAGACTAATTGCGGATGTTAGTGCGGATCGGTTGTTTATACCCCTAATATCTGGTGATCTTGATGCCGCCGAAGGAGAGGAGGAGCGAGAAGAAGGAGAAGGAGAAGGAGAAGGAGCAAAACAGAAACAAGATGGGTCAGCCGAAGATGGGGTTTTATTTAGCGACGTACCACTGCCGTTAGACTGGCTTGCTGATGCTGCCATCGATATTTCCTTGCAAGCCAAAATGTTGTCTCTTCAGCAAGCACAGTTTCAAGATTTTCTATTTCGAATCGAGGCTGCAGAGGGCGAGTTGAGAGTGTCTCCGATTAGCGGTTCTATTGGCGAGGGTGGGTTCGATGGTGAATTCTCTCTCGCAATGGATACCCGTGTAGGCGGTACTCAGGTTGTTTCGAGATTTGATTTTTCTATGCAGGGCGTGAGGTTAGAGCAGTTTGGCTTCTTGCCCAGTGAGGAACTCAGCGGTGGTGACGTTTTTGCCGAGATAAGTTTGCAATCCACCGGTTTGACACCCCATAAAATGGTGTCTTCTATGCAGGGTGAGGTTTTGCTGATGGTGGAAGCAGCCCAGCTACGTAACGATTTGGTTGAGCTTGTGGGGTCTGATGTTTTGTTGGAGATGGCAAACAAGTTAAATCCCTTTACAAAGGAAGACCCGACGACTGAGCTAGAATGTGGTCTAGCTAAGTTTGCTATCGAGGCAGGTCTAATGACCAGTGACAAGCAGTTGGTGGTTGATACCACGAAGATGGAGATCATTGGTGACGGCAAAATTAACCTATCCGAGGAAACCCTAGATATCACTTTTTCTCCGTCGGCTAAGTCTGGAGTTGGCGTGAACGTAGGTAGTCTTGTTAAGTTCATCAAGCTCGGTGGTGATTTACGCCACCCCACACCTCAAGTAGATGCGCTGGGTATTTTGCAAAGTGGCGCTGCAGTTGGAGCAGCACTATCTACTGGCGGTATTTCCCTAGTGGCTGAGGGGTTGGCAAAGCGAGCGCTTAATGCGGGTTCGGCTTGTGATGATGTTCGTGGTGAAACCTAGGGAACCTCTGATTAATTATCGTAAACTCAGCGAGACCTGCGGGAGGTTCCCTAGCGCACTAGAACGGTGCTTCAACACCATCTGGCAAATCAACATCAAACGCGTTGAGAGTCATAGACACAGTGGTGTAAAAACCACACAAGCCAATCAGCTCGGCCACCCCAACCTCTTTGAATAGTTTCACCGCCTGCCGATAAGTTTCGTTGCATAGTGTGTGATTGGTGTGTATTTCCCGAGCAAGGTTGTAAGTCACTTGATCTGCTTGGTGTGAAAATGTGGGTGTTGTAGCCTTTTTTATCGCTTGAATGACCTCTTCTGGTACGCCAGCTTCTCGGGCCATTGGCTCATGTGCGTACCATTCGAACTGGGCTTGCCAATATTGACCAGTGACTAGAATGGCCAGCTCGATATAGCGTCGATCAACACTGGTACGGAAACGAAAAAAGCCACCTAAGCCGACCATACGTTTACCCATTTCTGGACTCCGCACCCAAACGTCAAATGGGCCACCGATGTGACCATCCATAGGTTTAACCGGACGATTTTCAACAACATTATCAAATGTTTGTTGTTGATCTTTGGTCAGTTCGTCATATTTTTTTCGAATCAGTCTGCTCATTTTGATAGACCTATTGTTGACTTATTGTTGACCCATTTTTCGTATAAGGGCGAGGGTGGTTATCAGCATGATCTTATCAGCAAATAAATTGTTGTCGAAAGCTTGCTAAACTGGTTGTGAAAATATGGCTATAAACAAAAAATTCAGAGACGGAATATGACCAGATTAGTAGACAAGGTTGCCTTGATCACCGGGGCGGGTAGTGGTATCGGGCGAGCCAGTGCGCAGCGCATGGCGGCCGAGGGTGCGGCTATTATGTGTGCGGACGTTGATACACAAGCTGCAGAGGGCACGGCCGTTTTGATTGAAAACGCGGGCGGTAAGGCGCAAATGATTGGTGTAGATGTGGCCCAAGAAGAGCAGGTGAAGGAGGCTATCCGTAAAACCTGCGAAAGTTTTGGTGGTATGAACATACTGTTTAATAACGCCGGCGTAGCTGGGGGTTACAGTTGGCATGACTGCGTTGCGATTAACTTGACCGGCGTGTTTTACGGTCTCTTTCATGGCGCTAAATACATGGCAAAAAATGGTGGGGGCGTGATCATCAACACCGCGTCGGTTGCAGGCTTGGTTGGGCTAACCGGACCTGTGGCGGTAGATCCAGATGATCTTGAGCCAGCAACGGGCGCCTATGTGGCCGCCAAACATGGGGTGGTGGGTCTAACCAAACAGTATGCCGTCAACTTTGGTCGCTATGGAGTCAGAGTCAACGCCATTGCGCCTGGTTATATTGAGACCCCGATGACGGCAGACCTTCGTGCGGAAGAAGAAGCAGAGCACTATCTTATTTCTCTGCACCCGATGCAACGGCTCGGTCAAGCGCAAGAGATTGCGAGTGTTGCAGCTTTTTTGGCCAGTGATGATGCCAGTTTCATCAATGGCATTACGCTACCCGTGGATGGCGGTTATACCGCGCGCTAGTCGTTTGCAAAGATCAAGTTTTAGACTCGCGAGTGAGCGCATCTCCTTCTCGCCAGGGAGAAATTTGGCCTTGATAAACCTCGGGTCCATGGCGGAAATGCGCAGCTTCTTCTAAGCTCTCGACGAAGGGCATGTTGGCGGGATAGCGGGCATCACCCTTGGGTAGTGGCCCTGCTTTGGAAACGTGTCCCCAAAGAGGATGACCTACCACTTCTTCGGCGATACAAGCCGCGGCAATGACTTTGTCCAGGTCGTAGCCTGTTTCTACCCCCATTTCATGACACAAGTTAACCCAATCTTCGGTGGGCACATGGCCTGCCGCGCGTCCGTTGCCACAGTACGGGCATCCACCCATGCCACCCAGGGAGGTATCAAATTCGGTTGCACCAAGCACCAGTGCTTCGTAGTAGCTGGCAATGGTCACGCCTCGTGTGTTGTGCAAGTGCATGTGGAAGGTTTC